>JALYYC010000113.1 GCA_030946755.1 Candidatus Dormiibacterota bacterium | reverse complement strand
ACGTCCAGGACCTCGAGTTCACGATCGAGAAGAAAAAACTCTGGATGCTGCAGACGCGCTCCGCGAAGCGTACGGCGGCGGCCGCCGTCAAGATCGCGGTCGACATGGTTTCCGAGACGCTGATCTCGGAAGACGAAGCCGTCCAACGGGTCGAACCGACCCAGGTCGACCAGTTACTCCACCCGCGGATCGACCCGAAGGCCAGGCCGAAGATCATCGCCCGCGGCCTCGACGCCTCGCCGGGCGCCGCCAGCGGCAAGGCCGTCTTCGACGCCGACCGCGCCGAGGCGCGCGGAAAGAAAGGTGAGGCCGTCATCCTCGTCAGGATCGAGACCAACCCCGATGACGTCCACGGCATGATCGCGGCGAGGGGCGTGCTTACGGCGCGTGGTGGCAAGACGAGTCACGCCGCGGTGGTCGCGCGTGGCATGGGCAAGCCGTGCGTCGCCGGTGCCGAGAGCCTGAAGGTGGATCTGCAGAAGAAGCTCTTCTCGGTCAACGGCACGACCGTCAAAGAAGGCGACCTGATCACGATCAATGGCTCGACCGGCGACGTCATCCTCGGCTCGGTGCCGATGATCGAGCCCGCCATCAACAAGGATCTGAACCAGCTGCTCATCTGGGCCGATGCGCGCCGCCGGCTGGAGGTCTGGACCAACGCCGACTATCCGCGCGACGCCAGAGTCGCCCGCGCCTACGGCGCCCAGGGCATCGGCCTCTGTCGCACCGAGCACATGTTCATGGAGCAGGAGCGGCTGCCGATCGTCCAGAAGATGATCCTCAGCGAGGACACCACGGAGCGGCAGAAGTGGCTCGACAAGCTGCTGCCGTTCCAGCGCTCGGACTTCACCGGCATCTTCAAGGAGATGCACGGCCTGCCGGTCATCATCCGGCTGATCGACCCCCCGCTGCACGAGTTCCTGCCGAACTATGACGAGCAACTGGTGAAGGTGACGACGATGCGCCTGAAGAAGGCGCCGAAGAAGAAGCTGGAGGCCGAGGAGGCGATCCTGCGCGCCATCGAGGGGATGCGTGAGCAAAACCCGATGCTCGGCTTACGCGGCATCCGGCTCGGTCTCATGTTCCCGGAGATCATCCAGATGCAGGTGCGCGCCATCCTCGAGGCGGCCATCTCGCTGAAGAAAAAGAATGTCGACGTCCGGCCCGAGATCATGATCCCGCTGGTCGGCCATGTCAACGAGCTGCACCGCACGCGCGACCTGCTCGAAGCGGTCGTCAAGCAGGTCTTCAAGGAGCAGAAGGCGGAAATCTCCTACAAGTTCGGCACCATGATCGAGATTCCGCGCGCCGCGTTGACCGCGGGCGAGATCGCGGAGTACGCGGAGTTTTTCTCCTTCGGCACCAACGACCTGACCCAGACGACCTTCGGCTACTCGCGGGATGACGCCGAGGGCAAGTTCCTGCTCAAGTACGTCGAGGAGAAGATCCTCCCGGTCAACCCCTTCGAGTCACTCGACCAGGCCGGCGTCGGCCGCCTGATGACGATGGCGGTCGAGGAGGGCCGGAAGGCGCGGCACGGCATGGAGGTCGGTATCTGCGGCGAGCACGGTGGTGACCCCGCCTCGATCCACTTCTGTCACGCGATCGGGCTGAATTACGTCAGTTGCTCGCCCTACCGGGTGCCGGTGGCGCGCCTCGCGGCGGCCCAGGCGGCGATGGCCTCAACGGAGCGCGACCGCTAGGGAAAGCCGGCTCGTTGATCCGCTCGCGGCGCTGCCGTTTCCGAACAAGCAGCAGTGCCGCGAGACCCAGCAGTCCCAGGCCGGAGCCAAGCTGTCCGAGGGCGACGCTGGCCGGCCGGTAGCGAAGCCGGACGGTGTGCTGTCCGGCGGGAACCGCAACCGCCTGGAACAGCACGTCAGCCGGCGCGACGCTTGCGGGGCGGCCATCGATCGACGCGGTCCAGGCATCGGCGTAGGACTGCAGAACCACGATCGTCCCGTCCTGTGGCAGCGTGACAGCCAGTTCGACGTCTCCGGGGTCCCGCCGCCGAACGTCGACCGTGCCGGATGCCGTCCGGAACGTCGGCCCGCCGGTTCGCGTCTCGATGACGACGGGCCCGAGCGGATCGGCGGCCAGCCTGGTTGCCGCGTCGGAGAGACTCTCCGTGGTCACGACGCGATCCGGGAGAAACGCGAACGGCCTTGCGCCGGGGATTTGCGCAATCGTGACCCCGTCGCCCTGATAGACGGGCGGAGCCCCCGCCGGGGCTTCACCGGCAACCATTAGATAGGTGACGCCGGCTGCGGCAAGCCAGTCTGGCGACGGCTGATTGAGGAGCGTCAGCAGTTTCGAGTCGTCGTAGCCGGGGTCGGCACGTTGCCAGAAGCGCCGGGCCCGTGGATTTCGGAGGGTGTCGTAAGCGCGAACATCGCGCAATCCATACAGCGTCGGGGTTTCCGGGACCATGGCCTGGCTGGTTGCGGCCATCGTGCCGCTGCCCAGATGTTGCTGCAGCCACGCGATCGCGTCATTGTGCGGCGGAACATCGCTCGGGAGGTCCCGGTGATTGAAGGGCCCGGCAAAGAGCGCACCTTCGATCAGCGCGAGGGCGATAAGTCCCCATTGTGCAACCCGTGTGATGCCTCCGACGAATGCCGCGAGGATCAAACAGGCGGCAGCGACAAGGCAGACGATCGCCAGTACCAACCAGAAGCCGATCACATGTCCCAGCGGCCGCACGAGCGTGTCCACGCCGGCGCCCTGACGAAGGAAGACCTGGCCGAGCCCGGCGGCGATCCCCACGGCAATCAAGCCCACCGCCGCCAGCATCAGTCCGACCGGGTCCGGGACCCGACGCCGGTGACCAACCAGCGCGGCGTCGAGCCCGAGCCCGGCGAGTGCCGCGGCGCCGAGGACGGCGGTCATCAGGAACCGGCTGTTGTTACTGACCGAAAAGAAAGGAAGGCGGCCGAAGAGCCAGGACAGCGGACCGTACGCCACGCCGATGCTGATGACGGTCACCAGCACCAGGCCGATCGCCACCGAGCGCTCGCGCAACCAGCCGGCCAGGGCCCCGACCGGGGCAAGCAGCAGCGCGCCGACCCCGACGAAGCCCGTCGCCTCGAAATAGTTCGGAAACCATCCGGTCTGCGCGTCGATGCCGGGACTCCCGAATGCGTTGGGTATCAACCAGCTGCCGAGGTCCCGCAGGGCGAGGTGCCCGAAGCCCAGGTTGCCCGCGGCCCGGTCGGCGAGGAGACTGGCCTGGCGGAGCTCGCTGAGGAACGGTGCCAGCTGGATGGCCGCCAGTAGCGCGCCGAGCGTGGCGGCCGCGGCCAGTCCCGCGAGGCGCAGCAAGCGGCCGCGCTCGAGGGCAAGCAATCGGACGGCGGCGTAAAGCGCGACCGCCAGCCCGAGGTCGAGCGACGCCTCCGCATGGCCCGCGAGAAACTGGAGACCAAGGATTGCCGCCAGGGCCGCCAGCGCGGGTGCGTGGCCGCGCATCAGGTACCACTCGAGCGCGGCAAAGACCCATGGTGCGAGTGCCGCCACCGAGCTCTGCGGCCAACCGAGCCAGACGACCATGAAAGAGCTGCTTGCATGCACGATGCCGCCGAAGGTGGCGGCCAGCGACCGAGCCCCGACCAGGCGCAGGTAGATGGCCATGCCGATGCCAGCCACCCAGAGCTTCGCCAGCATGGCCAGGCTCATGCCGTAGGCCGTGGATCTGAAGGGCAGGGCGATCAGCGTGAAGGGTGAAAAGGGGGACGACTGATCGTTCGCCACCAATGGCTTTCCGGAGAGCGCCAGCGGATCCCATAACGGCAGATGCCCCTGGCGAAAGGCCGCCCCGACGAGCGTTGTCCAGGGGAGAAACTGGCGGATCGGGTCGCTGGCCGCGCTATTGCCGATGACGTGCGGGCCGGGAGACCCCGCCCATGGCGGCAATGCGTACAGGATCGATCCGTCCAGCAGGTACCGCTGCCCGACGAGGACGGAGCCCCACAATGCGACGAAGATGACCGCGGTCACGATCATCAGGAGGGTTGCGGATCCCGGCCGCCAGGCGCCGCGCGATGGCCGCGCATCGCCGGGTGTGGTCGACATATGCCGGTAGACTACCGACAGGGGTGAACAACGATCCGGGGCCAATCGAACGATCCCTCGGGGTCATCGTGCCGGCCTACAACGAGGAGCGGACTCTCGAGCGCATCGTTCGCCGCGTGCTGCTCCAGGACTGCGTGCAACAGGTGGTCGTGGTGGACGACTGCTCGACCGATCGCACCTTCGAGATCGCCAATCAACTGGCCGGGGACGAGCGCGTCACGGTGCTGCGCCACCAAACCAATCGCGGCAAAGGCGCCGCCCTGCGCTCGGGACTGGACGCGATCACCGCTCCTCTCGTGGTCATCCAGGACGCCGACCTCGAGTACGATCCGGTCGATTACCCAAAGTTGATCGGGCCGATCCTCGAGGGCCGCGCCGACGTCGTCTATGGGGTGCGAGGTTTCGCCGGGCAGACCGCCTACTCGTACTGGTTCGTCCAGGGCAACCGCCTGGTCACCCTGGCCACCAACGTCCTCTTCAATTGCTACATCCAGGACATGGAGACCGGGTTCAAGGCGATGCGGACCGATCTGATGCGCCGGCTCGGGCTCTCGGGCAACCGGTTCGACATCGAGCCGGAAATCACGGGGCGCATTCTGCGGCTTGGCTATCGGATCCACGAGGTCCCGATCGACTACTACGCGCGCACTCGCGAGGAGGGCAAGAAGCTGACCTGGAAGGATGGCGTCCGGGCGCTGGTGACCCTGGGGCGTATCCGGCTGGCATCCGACCGCGGGCTCTTTGGCTCCGAGGACCACCACTATCACCGCGAACGGCTGACGGAACTGGCCAGCACCCCCAAGCTGCCGGTGCTGCCCGGCGAGGTGCCGGTGCAGCGGAACCCGTAATGGCTGAGCCCGGTCCCGACCCCGCGCTGCTGGCGGCGCTGACCGCCGCGCTGGAGCGCGACCCCGGCTCGGTTCCCGTCCGGCTGCACCTGGCACAGCTGCTGCTCCAGTCTGGCGCGGAGGGGCCGGCGCTGGACCATTTTTCCACCGTCCTCGATCACGACCCGGCAAACCTCGAAGCCCTGCGTGGCGGTGCGGCCGCGGCCGAGGCGGTGGGGGACCGGCAGCGGGCCGCCGGCTACCGCCGCCTGCTGAGCGCGCTGGGCGGTGCCCCGCAGGACGCGCCCGGGTCGGAGGAGCCGACCGGCCGCCAGGCGGTGCCGGTGGAGGGGATCGCGGAAGGGGAGAAGGCGTCGGCCTGGTGGGAGGTCATGACCCCCGAGGTCACCCTCAATGATGTCGGCGGCATGGAGGAGGTCAAGCGGCGGATCAACGTCGCCTTCCTCGGCCCGATGCGCAACCCGGAGCTGCGGCAGGCGTTCGGCAAATCGCTGCGCGGCGGGCTGATCCTCTACGGTCCGCCCGGCTGCGGCAAGACCTTCCTCGCCAAGGCGGTCGCCGGGGAGATGGGCGCGCGCTTCATCCCGGTCGGCCTGAACGACGTCCTCAGCATGTGGCTCGGCGAAAGCGAGCGGCGCCTGCACGAGCTGTTCGAGCTCGCGCGGCGCAACGCACCGGTCGTGCTCTTCTTCGACGAGCTCGATGCGATCGGCCTCAAGCGCAGCCAGTTGACACACAGCGCCGGGCGCAATGTCGTCAACCAGCTGCTCGCCGAGCTGGACGGCGTCAGCTCGCACAACGAGGGGGTCTTCATGCTGGGGGCCACCAACCATCCATGGGACCTTGACTCGGCGCTGCTGCGGCCCGGGCGGTTCGACCGGCTCGCGCTCGTGATCCCCCCCGACCAGGGCGCGCGTGAGGCAATCCTGCGCTACCATCTGCGGCAGCGGCCGCTCGCGACGCTCGACCTGGCGGCCATCGCTCGCAAGACGGATGGGTTCTCGGGCGCCGACCTCGCCCATCTCTGCGAGACCGCGACCGAGCTGGCGATGGAAGCCTCGATCAACGCCGGCGCCGTTCGGCCAATCACCATGACCGATTTCGAGCGCGCGCAAAAGCAGGTGCGGCCGAGCACCCCGGCCTGGTTCGAGACCGTCCGCAACTTCGTCCTCTTCGCCAACGAGTCCGGCCTCTACGACGACCTCCTCGCCTACATGCGCGCCCATAAGCTCGTGTGAACGACGAGGGCGAGATGGCGCTCGCCAGGGGCCGGCAGCTCAATAGCATCGGCCGCTCCCGTGAAGCCATCGCCGCCCTCGGTCAGGCAATCGCCGCGCGACCGCAGGACCCCCGGCCGCGTTGCGAGATGGCGCTGGCGCTGCTCAATCTCGACGCCCGGCTCGAGGCGCTCCGCGAAGCTGATGCGGCCGCCGCACTCGATCCGCAGAATGAGCACGCGCATCGAGTCCGCAGCCTCATCCTCGCTCGGCTCGGCCGCCACAACGAGGCCCTCCTCGCGGCCGAGACGGCCGTCCACCTGGCTCCGCAGCTTCCGCAGGCCCTCTACACACTGGGCAGTGCGCAGCTCGCCATGAAAAAGCATGGCGACGCCGCCCGCACCGGCGCACTCCTGGTCGCGACCGCGCCGGCCTGGGCGCCCGCGCACGTGCTGGCCGGTCTGGTCGCGCTCCGGCGGAAGAAGTGGAAGGCGGCGGAGGAGGCGTGCCGCCGCGCCCTTCGGATCGATCCCACGCACCACGCCGCGCTCAACAATCTCGGCGTCGCGCTGCAGGGCCAACGAAAGAGGAAGGAGGCGCTCGAGATCTACCAGCGCGCGGCGCAACTCAACCCGGACGACCCCGTCGCTAAAGCCAACATCGTCCGGCTGGTGCGGCCGGTGAGCGGAACGAGTCTGCTCATCGATGTCGTTCGCATGGTCCTGATCCCGTGGGCGATCCCATTGATCTTGATCCGGCTCATGGTCCAGTTCATTACGAGCGCACGGCGTCGCAGCCAGTTGCGCCCCGGGGCGCGCCGCTACTACGACCGTGAATGGGCCAGCTGGGGACGGCCGCTGAAGCGGGTGCTGCTCGCGCTGCTGGTTTTTGTCCTTGGCATCGCCGCGACCATCTATGCGGGGTCGCGGGGATGGACGTTCCTCAGTGGCGAAATTCCGATCTCCGTCCTCTTCCTGGTCTGCCTCCTGATCGGATTCAGCCCGGCCCTCGAACGGCTGCCCGCTCGGCTGCTTGGCTGGTGGCGGACCCGCGGCGCGCCGTAACCGGACCGCGACAGCGGGGCCGTTAGTCCGTGTAGGACATCCGGCAAGGGGTCGCTGAATCGCCCGTTGCGTCGGAAGGATGATGAACCGCTGGCTCCCGTTTGCCTTCGTGACCTGTGCTCTGCTGCTTGCTGCCTGCGCTCCAACCGCCGCCGCACCGGCTGTGCCATCAGCGACGGCGTCCGCGGGGGCTGGCGGTGGGACGGCGCGCGGAAGCTATGTCCGGTTGAGCACGATGGGCACCGTGCCGGCGGGCGTCGGCCGCGGGGTCGTCGGCATCCGGATCGGCACCGAAGGGGCGGAGCCCGGACCGGCCGAGCTGTACCTCTACGACGCCAGCTACACGGAGGCGGGCACCGACCAATCGCGAGTGCCTGACGCGAACTTCGCCGGTGGAATGGGGCACTGGGGCAGCAGCGATCCGGCAATGGTGAAACTCGAGCCGAGCGACCGCGGCAGCGGACAGATGCTCCACCTGACCGACGCGGCCGGAACGGCGCTCGCGCTCAACTCCGGCGAGTTTGCCGTCACGCCTGGCGCCGCGTACAGCCTCAGCTTCGGAGCCCGCTTGGTGCCGACCACCCACGGATCCCTGGTTCTGCTCTTCCTGGCTGGGTCAGAGACATCCCGCGTCACCATCCCACTCAGCCCCCGCTGACCAGCGTTTAACCGCCTCCTGCCAGCGGCTGCGCCGCAACCGCGTTTCCCTGCGTCTTATGGGCGGAATTATCAATCCGCACAGTAGAGAGGAACGCGAAATGGCCGCTACGAACCCGACCCGCCGCCGGAATCATCCGACTCGCCGCCTGCTGGCCCTGGCCGCCGCGCTGATCGTCTCGGGCGTCCTGGCCCTCAACTTGAGGACATGGATCGATCTGCCCGGGACCTCGGGAGCCGCCGCGGCCTTGCCGACCCAGGCCAGCCTGCCGACTCCGACACCCAGCCTCGACTCGAGCATCTTGCCGGCAACCGGTCCATCCGCTGACCCCACCCCGGACCCGACGGCCGCGCCCACCGTCGTCCCCACCGTCGCGCCAACCGTGGCGCCCACGGTCGCACCGACTGTTCGCCCGACGCCTCCGCCACCAACGGTCTTCACCGTGCCGGTACCCGTGATCGCCCAGACGATGGTGCTCGACTGCGAAACCGGAGCGCTGGCGATGGGCCTCGCCACCTACGGCCACTGGTACTCCCAGGACGCCCTGTTCGCCTACGAGAATCCCGACCTGCGCGTGCCGGTGATGGGCCCGAATCACACCGTCCTGCGCTGGGGCGATCCGTACACGAACTTCGTCGGCCAGGTCAACGGCAATGACTCCATCCCGACCGGCTACGGCGTCTACTACCCCGTCATCCTGTCGATCGCCCGCAGCCATGGCCTGCCCAACAGCTACGGGGGCGAGGGTCTCTCCGCCGCGTCGATCTACCGCGAACTCCAGAACGGCCATCCGGTCGAGACCTGGGTCGAGACCAGGTGGCTTCGCCCCCGGCTCGGCACCTGGACCGCATGGGACGGCCGCAGCATTCGCTACTCGCTGGTCGAACACGCGGTGACCCTGAGCGGCGTCTCCGACACCCAGGTTCGCGTCAACGATCCCCTCCACGGCACGCAGTACTGGATCAGCAAGGCGCTCTTCGAGACGGTCTGGGCCGACTTCAACAACATGGCCGTCGTCTTCCGCAGCTAGATTCGTCCCTCCGAGCGGTGCAGGCTTCCCCCGCCTGCACCGCTTTTTTGTGCCACAGGTCCGTTCGGTCGACCAGCCCGCACCCTAACCGCAGTTTTGCCCTAGCTGCGCCGCAACCCGGGTTCCGCGCGTCTGATGGGTGGCTATGTCAAACCCACGGACGCGGAGGAACTCGAAATGATCGCCACACGGCTCTTTCCCCGGACTCGGCTCACCCGTCAGCTGGCCCTGATCGACGACATCGGCGCGGGCACCCTCGTCGCCGCCACCGACCCCCAGGTCTGGGACCGGTTCGTGTCCCAGGCGGCCGACGGATCGATCCTGCAGTCCTGGGCTTGGGGCGAGCTGAAGGCCCGCTACGGCTGGGAGCCGACCCGCTACCTCTGGATCCGGGCGGGCCGGGTTCGCGGCGCCGTCTCGGTCCTGCGCAAATCCCTTCCCGGCGGCTTCGCCGTCCACTACGCTCCCCGCGGGCCGGTTCTCGACCACCAGGTCGACGAATGGCCCTACCTGTGGGCCGCACTCCGGCGCGAGCTGGCGGCGCAGGGCGGCACCGTCCTCAAGGTCGATCCGGAATGGCCCGAGGCCGGCGCCCACACCTTTGAAGCGACGGGCGCCAGGCCGAGCCAGGCGATCCAGCACCAGGCCACGGCCATCGTCGACCTGCGCGGCGGCGAGGCGGTCTTCGAGCGGATGAGCGGGTCGGCCCGCCGCAACATGCGCACTGCCGAGAAGGCGGGCGTCATCGTCGAGTCCAGCACAAGCCTCGAGTCGGTCGACCGTTTTTACGAGTTGCTGTCGGCCACCGCGGCGCGCCAGGAATTCATCGTCCGGCCGCTGCCGTACTACCGCGAGCTTTTTGCCGCCTTCAGGCG
>JALYYC010000247.1 GCA_030946755.1 Candidatus Dormiibacterota bacterium | reverse complement strand
TTCGGGGAACTCGTCGACGCCGACATCACTCAGGAGGGTGACAACCCGCTGTGCGGGGATGTCATCACCCTCTACCTCAAGCTCGACGACGGCAGGGTCGGTGATGTCCGGTTTCGCGGCCGCGGCTGCGCCATCAGCCAGGCGTCGGCCTCGATGCTCACCGACATGATCGTGGGCAAGCCGGTTACCGACCTCAAGACCTTTCCTACCAGGGACCTGCTCGAGGAGCTCGGTATCCAGATCAGTCCGGCGCGGATGAAATGCGCGACGCTGTCGGTCAATACGCTGCGGGTGGCGCTGAATGGTGAATCACACGATGAAGACTGAATTGGATTCGAATTCAAAGGGCACGGGTAAAATGAGCAACGGGATGGCAGATTTTGAGATCAAGGATCTCCGCGTCAGCGTCGAAGGACGCGAGATCCTCAAGGGCGTTTCGCTCAAGGTGAACAAGGGCGAGGTCCATGCGGTGATGGGGCCCAACGGCTCCGGAAAGAGCACGCTTTCCTATACCCTGATGGGCCACCCGAACTACAAGGTGACCGGTGGCGAGGTGCTCTTCAAAGGCCAGAATGTCCTCACCCTGCAGCCGGAGGAGCGGGCCAAGCTGGGCATGTTCCTCGCGTTGCAGTACCCGATCGTGGTGCCCGGCATCACGATGTCGAACTTCCTTCGCACGGCGATCAACGCCAAGCGAGGCTACGACGGCAAGGACAAGTCCAAGGCGATCAACGTCAAGGAGTTCCGCGCGATGCTGAAGAGCGAGATGAGCATCCTTCGGATGGACGACTCGTTCCTCGGCCGCTACGTCAACGAAGGCTTCTCAGGCGGCGAAAAGAAGCGGGCCGAGATCCTGCAGATGGCGGTCCTCAAGCCGGAGATCGCCATTCTCGACGAGACCGATTCCGGGCTCGACATCGACTCCATCAAGTTCGTCAGCGATGCGGTCAACCGGATGCGCGGGCCGGAGCTTGGTGTCATGATCATCACGCACTACACGCGGATCCTGAAGTTCGTCAAACCCGATTACGTGCACGTGCTCGTGCACGGCGAATTCGTCCGTTCAGGCGGTCCCGAGCTGGCCGACTGGCTGGAGGCAAAAGGCTACTCGGAGTGGGTCAAGGAACCAGCAAAGGAACCGGCTACCCTGGAGGCAAAAATCTAAATGGCAACAGTAATCCCCAAGATCGACGTCGGCGATAACTACAAGGAGAAGTACGGGTTCTTCGATAAGGAGAACTACGTCTTCAAGGCCAAGCGTGGTCTCAGCGAGGACGTCGTCAAGGAGATCTCCTGGATGAAGAGCGAGCCGGCGTGGATGACGAAGTTCCGCCTGCGCGCGCTCCAGATCTGGGAGAAGAAGGAAATGCCGACGTGGGGAGCTGATCTGTCCACGATCGACTTCCAGAACATCTATTACTACCTCAAGTCGACCGAGAAGATGGGCAAGACCTGGGACGATGTCCCGGCCGACATCAAGAACACCTTCGACCGCCTCGGCGTGCCGCAGGCGGAGCGGAAGTTCCTGGCCGGCGTCGCCGCCCAGTACGAGTCCGAGGTCGTCTACCACTCCCTCCACAAGGAGCTGGCGTCGAAGGGCGTGATCTTCACCGACACGGACAGCGCCCTCCGCGATCACCCCGACCTCTTCAAGGAGTATTTCGGGACGATCATCCCGCCGGGCGACAATAAGCTCGCCGCGCTCAACAGCGCGGTCTGGTCGGGCGGTTCCTTCATCTATGTGCCGAAGGGCGTCAAGGTCGAGATCCCGCTGCAGGCCTACTTCCGGATCAACGCCGAGAACATGGGTCAGTTCGAGCGGACCCTGATCATCTGCGACGAGGACAGCTTCGTGCACTACATCGAAGGCTGCACGGCCCCGATCTACACCACCGACTCGCTCCACTCGGCCGTGGTCGAGATCATCGTCAAGCGCGGCGCGCGTTGCCGCTACACGACTGTGCAGAACTGGTCGACCAATGTCTACAACCTGGTCACCAAGCGAGCGGTGGCCTACGGCGACGCCACCATGGAATGGGTTGACGGCAACCTTGGCTCCCAGATCACGATGAAATATCCGTCGATCTACCTGATGGAGCCGGGCGCCAAAGGCGATGTCCTGAGCGTGGCCTTCGCCGGAAAGGGCCAGCACCAGGACGCCGGTGGCAAGGCGGTCCACGTCGCGCCCAACACCAGCTCGAACATCGTCTCGAAGTCGATCTCGAAGAACGGAGGCCGGACCTCGTACCGAGGACTGGTGAAGGTCTACCCGGGCGCCAAAGGCTCGAAGTCCTTCGTCCGCTGCGATGCGCTCCTGCTCGACGACCAGTCCCGGTCCGACACCTATCCGACCACCGAAGTGGACGAGGAGCAGGTCAAGATCGGGCATGAGGCCACCGTGAGCAAGGTGTCGGACGAGCAGCTCTTCTACCTGCAGAGCCGCGGGATTACCAAGGCCGAGGCGGAGACGATGATCGTCAACGGCTTCATCGAGCCGTTTACCAAGGAGCTTCCGATCGAGTATGCCGTCGAGCTGAATCGGTTGATCCAGCTCGAGATGACGGGCTCGATTGGCTAGTGAGCTTTAACAGGGCCGCGGTCGAGCAACTCAGCGCCCTGCAGGGCGAACCTGAATGGCTGCGCGCTCGCCGGCTCTCTGCCTTCGAGATCTACGAGGGGATGGCCATGCCTGACACCAGGCGGCACGAGGACTGGCGCCAGGCTGATCTCAAAGGCCTCGACCTGGAGAGCTATGCCGCCTTCCAGCAGCCCAACGGCGCGGCCCCTGCCAGCGTCGTCTCGGACGCTGCCGGCGTGCTGCGGCAGAGGGGAACCTCCCCCGCCCGCGTCGAGCTCGGGCCGGAGCTGGCCGGCAAGGGGGTCATCTTCCTGCCGCTCGGGGAGGCCGCCCGGATGCACCCGCGTCTCGTCGACGAGCACCTCTTCAGCGCGCTGAAGCCGGAGCGGGACAAGTTCGCCGCCCTTCATGGCGCGCTCTTCAGCGGCGGCACCTTTCTCTACGTTCCCGAGGGGGTGGTCATCGACCGCCCGCTGGTGAGCCAGTTCTGGTCGGCGGGAGGCGGCGCCGCGGTGCTCCCCCATTCGCTGATCGTGGCCGGCAAAGGCTCTTCGTTTCGGTACGTCGACGAGTTCCTGAGCGGCGACCGCCAGGAAACGGCCATCGCCAGCGGCTCGGCGGAGGTCTTTCTCGAGGAGGGCGCCAACCTGGGCTACGTCGCGCTCCAGCGCTGGAGCGTCAATACCTGGCAATTCGCGAATCAGCGCTTCCACCTGGGCCGGGACGCCCACCTCAAGATGGTCGATGTCGCCCTCGGTGGCCGCTTCGCCCGGCTCCGGGTCGAGGCGATGATGAACGGGGCGGGCTCGAGCGCGGAGCTCAAGGGCCTTTTCTTCGGAACCGGCGACCAGGTCTTCGATTTCCGGACCATGCAGGACCATATCGCGGCGCACACGAGTTCGGACCTGCTCTTCAAGGGGGCCTTGCGAGACCGTGCCCGCAGCGTCTACGTCGGCGTGGTCCGGGTCGAAACGACGGCGCCGGGTACCTCGGCCAACCAGGCGAATCGCAACCTCTTGCTCTCGGAGAAGGCGCGGGCCACCTCGGAACCGATTCTCGAGATCCTCAACAACGACATCCAGCGCTGTAGTCACGGGGCGACGGTCGGCCCGGTCGATCCGGAGCACCTGTTCTACCTCGTCAGCCGCGGCATCCCGCGCCTGCAGGCCGAGCGGATGCTCGTGGAAGGCTTCCTGGGCGAGATCATCGACCGGATCCCGGTGGAGCATGCCCGGGAGATCGTCGAGCAGGAGCTGGCTGCCCGGATTGACTAGGCGACGGGTCGCGGCGACGGCCGACCTGCCGCTCGAATCGATGACGCAGGTGGAGGTCGACGGCGTCCCGATCTGCCTCGTCCACGCCGAGGACGACAATTTTTACGCGATCAACGATGTGTGCACCCACGAGGACTATTCCTTGTGCGAGGGCGATCTCTGGGAGATGTCGGTCGAATGCCCGAGGCACGGCTCTCGCTTCGACCTCCGAAGCGGCAAGGTGACGGGGCTGCCGGCCGTGATTCCCGCCAAAACGTACCCCGTGACGGTTGAGAACGGCGAGATTTTCGTGGAGGTGGCGGACTAGACTGTGGACATGACCGAAATGGCGCCAATGGCGGAGGCTCCAACGTCCGACCTGCGGGCGCAGATCGTCACCCAGTTGGAGACCTGCAAGGACCCCGAGATCGGGCTCGACATCATGAGCCTTGGGCTCGTCTATGAGCTGAATATCGACCAGGGCAACGTCCTGGTCAAGATGACGTTGACGGCGATCGGGTGCCCCTGGGCCCAGGAACTCTTCGACGAGGTCAAGCGGAAGGTCGAAGAGGTCCCGGGCGTCGAGGCCTGCACCGTCGAACTGGTCTACTCGCCACCCTGGAGTGCGGACATGATGAGCGACGACGCCAAGATGGAGCTCGGCTTCCTCTAACTAGAAGAGGAAGGCTGCGGTCAGAAACGCCAGGCCGGCCCCCAGCAGGCCGAACGGCGCCTTGAAGCTCATCCGGCTTCCGAGGGCTTCGATAACGAAACAGATGAGGGCGATGATCAAGAAGAGCGTGTGCAAGGACATGTGCTACCTCCAGAACGGAATTTGGCGACATCGTACCCTGAATTGGGCGGCAGCGACAACGGCGTTGAGAGTCACATTCGCGGGGCGGCTCCGTGGCAGCCGTGCCATAGGCCTGTTACCGGCGCGCAGCCTCGACCGTAAGGGAGCCTGCGTAGCATTCGGCTAGCTCGGAACATTACGACGGAAGTGGGGGTAGGAAGGCTTTGTCGCTGCTCGATCGGATTCAGAAATCGCAGGGTGAACCTGCTTCGCCTGCCTCCCAACCCAAGGCGCCCGCGTACCCCAGCCAGTCCGGTGGTCAGCCGCCGGTCCCGCCCGCCAGACCCGTGGCGCCTGGCCCCACGCCTGCAGCGCCGCCGCGGCCGCCGGTTGCCGCTGCCCCGCTTGCCGCACGGGTGGCCGCCGCCGAGACGACGACGGCTCCCGCGCCAGCTCCCGCGCCGGCCCAGTCCGGCATATCGCTGAACCCCAACGCCAACCTGAACGACCTTCCGGAAGCCGAGCGGTTCCATCGGATCAAGGCGGCCGTCCACGACCGGATCATCGGGGAGCTCGGTGAGCGCGCCAACGATCTCGATCGAGAATCCATCATCCAGCGCGCCGAGGAGGTCCTCGACATCTACCTCAGCGCTCGCCGGGTCAACCTGGACAAGCCGGGCCGCGAGCGGTTGCTGGCCATGCTGCTCGCCGACATCCTCGGGTTCGGACCGCTCGATATCCTGCTGGCGGACGATGCCATCTCGGACATCATGGTCAACGGCCCGAACAAGGTCTTCATCGAGCGAAACAACAAGATGCAGCGGGCTGCCATCAAATTCGACAGCGACAAGCACCTCCTGCAGGTGATTCAGCGCATCGTCACCGGCGTCGGACGCCGCGTCGATGAGAGCTCGCCGATGGTCGACGCCCGTCTCCCCGACGGCGCTCGCGTCAACGTCATCATTCCGCCGCTGGCCGTTCGAGGCGCCTCGATCACCATCCGCAAGATGCGCCGCGACCCCCTGCAGATCGGGGATTTGATCAAGAATGGCAGCCTGACGGAGGAGATGGCGGCCTTCCTGAAGGCCTGCGTCGACGCCCGCATGAACATCGTGGTGGCCGGTGGAGGTGGTTCGGGCAAGACCACGACGCTGAACATCCTCTCGGCATTCATCCCCTCGGACGAACGGATCATCACGGTCGAGGACGCCGCCGAGCTCCAGCTGCGCCAGATCCACGTGATCCGGCTGGAGACCCGTCCGGCCAACGTCGAAGGCAAAGGTGGCGTGTCCATTCGCGATCTGGTCATCAACACCCTTCGAATGCGGCCCGACCGGATCGTCATCGGTGAAGTCCGAAGCGGCGAGGCGCTCGACATGCTCCAGGCCATGAACACGGGTCACGACGGCTCGCTGACCACCCTGCACGCCAACACGCCGCGCGACTCGATCTCCCGGCTTGAGACGCTGGTCTTGATGGCCGGGATGGAATTGCCGTCGCGCGCGATCCGCGAGCAGATCGCCTCCGCGATCAACATCATCATCCAGCAAAACCGCATGCGCGATGGGAGCCGCAGGATCACCTATATCTCGGAGCTCACCGGCATCGAGGGCGACCAGATCTCCTTGCAGGACATCTTCGTCTACAAGCAAACCGGCTACGAGAACGGCAAGATCGCGGGCAAACACACCGCGACCGGCATCATTCCCCAGGTCATGGATCTTCTGGAAGCCACCGGGAACACCGTGCCGTTGGAGTACTTCACCCCGCAGCCAGGCACGGACTACGTCCGGCAGAAGCGGCTGACCGTCGTCAAAGACGCGGCGTAAGCGGGCGCTCTTCGATCTGCCTACGCGTGGCAGACTTGCAGCTATGCCCCCCAAGGCAGCGACGCCCTTCGCGCTGGAGCTCGACCGCCGAGTCACCGAGGGTGCGCTGGGTGTCCTGTACGAGAAGCTGGATGATCACCAGGTCCGCTGCGTGGCCTGCGCCCATCGATGCCTGATCAAGGAAGGCCTGCGCGGCATCTGTAAGGTCCGCTCCAACCAGGGCGGCGTCCTGATGGTGCCTCACGGCTACGTCGGCGCGCTGCAGTGTGACCCGATCGAGAAGAAGCCGTTCTTCCACGCCTACCCCGGCTCGGACGCCCTAACCTTCGGCATGCTCGGATGCGATTTGCACTGCGGGTACTGTCAAAACCACTTGACGTCCCAGGCGCTACGCGATCCGGACGCGCTGGCCGAGCCGATGGACTGCACGCCGGCGCAACTAATTGACGCCGCCCGGCGTCAGGGTGCCCGGGTCGTGGCCACCTCCTACAACGAGCCCCTGATCACATCCGAGTGGGCGGTCGAGGTGTTCACGGCGGCGCGATCCCAGGGCTTTGCCACCGCGTACATCTCGAACGGCAACGCCACGCGCGAGGTCCTCGAGTACATCCGTCCGCTGACGGATCTGTACAAGATCGATCTCAAGTCGATGCGTGACAAGAACTACCGGTTGTTGGGGGGCAAGCTGGAGAACATCCTGAACGGCATTGGGATGGTCCACGCGATGGGTTTCTGGCTCGAGATCGTGACCCTGATCATCCCCGGCTTCAACGACAGCGACGACGAATTGCGCGAGGCCGCCGGCTTCCTTCACGACTTATCTCCGCACATCCCATGGCACGTCACCGCCTTCCACAAGGATTACAAGATGCAGGACTCGGACAATACGACGCCGGCGGCGCTCTTGCGGGCGGCGGCGATCGGCGAGGCCGCGGGGCTGGAATTCGTCTACGCCGGAAATCTCCCCGGCCGGGTCGGCCGGTACGAGGATACGCGCTGCCCCGGCTGCGGCAGGACACTGATCCGACGCGTCGGCTACCGGATTCTGGAGGACCGTCTCTTTGGCCGTGGCCGCTGCGATCGCTGCGAGCAACCGATTCCAGGCGTCTGGGGTCAAGACTAGAATCAGCGCTGGTCGTGCCAACTGAACTGAGCCGCCGGGAACTGTCCTGGGTGATCGGGGGTCCCCAGGGGGGCGGCATCAACGCCTCAGCCGAGATTTACGCCAAGGCCCTGATGCGTGGGGGCCTGCATGTGTTTGCCAACATCGAGTTCCACTCCAACATCATGGGCAAGCACAGCTATTACCGGGTCACGGCCGCTCCCGTGCCGGTGCACTCTCACATTGACCCGATCCATATGCTGGTGGCGCTCGACCAGGAGACCTTGTTCGGCGACGCGGTCGAACGCAAGCACTACCCGAGCCACACCGGCCACGTCCACCAGGTGGCGCCCGAGGGCGGGATCGTCTACGATGCCGACCTCAAAATCGACGATGCCCGATTCGGGAGGGAGGACGTCCTCCTGTATCCGATCCCCTTCTTCGAGGTGCTGGAGGAGGCGCTTGCGCAGGTTGGCAAGGGCGGCCAGTCGCGGAAATACATTGTGATGCGAAACACCGTGGCGCTGGGCGCGTCGATCGGCATCGCGGGATTCGACGAGTCCCTGCTCTTCGAGGCGATCCGTGACGAGTTCCATGGCCGGAAAGCCGAGGCCGCCGAGATGAACATCGCAGCGGTGCGTGTGGCCGCCGCCTACGCGCGCGATCATTTTCCCCGGCGTCCCGAGCGTCAATTGGCGCCGGTGCCGCCGGCGGAGCGCCGGCCGCGGCTCCTGATCAAGGGCTTCCAGGCTGTCGGGATTGCCAAGCTGAAGGCTGGACTGGGGATGCAGACCTACTACCCGATCAGCCCTGCCACGGACGAGAGTGTCTACCTCGAGCAGAAAGGCCCGGAGTACCAGCTGACGGTCGTCCAGTGCGAAGACGAGATCTCGAGCATCAACATGGCGATCGGCGCGGCGCACATGGGCGTTCGCGCGGCGACCTCGACTGCCGGACCGGGCTTCGCCCTGATGTCGGAAGGGTTCGGCTTTGCCGCCATCACGGAGGCGCCCGGTCCCGTGGTGTTTCTCTGGCAGCGCGGCGGTCCGAGCACCGGCCTCCCCACCCGGACCGAGCAGGCGGACCTGCAGTTCGCGCTTCATCCGGCGCATGGCGACTTCCCCCACATCGTGATCGCCTCCGGTGACATCGATGAGGCCTTTTACGACAGCTTCGAGAGCTTCAACTGGGCGGATCGGTACCAGGTTCCGGTGGTCGTCCTGCTCGAGAAGTTCCTGGCGTCTTCGCTATTCACGAGCGAGCGGATCGATACGAGCCGGTTGCGGATCGATCGCGGCCTCGTCTTCACGCCGCTAAGCCCGGAGAGGAACGGCTACCGGCGCCATGCCCTCACCGCCGACGGCATCAGTCCACGATCGGTGCCGGGAACGGCCGGGGGCATCTTTTCGACCACGAGCGACGAGCACGATCCGCAGGGTCACATCACCGAGGGGATCGAAAACCGCATCGCCATGATGCGCAAGCGCATGGAGAAGCTCGAGACCGCCGCGCGTGAAATCCCGGAATCCTTCAAATGGAAGCTTTACGGGCCGCCCCATGCCGAGCTGACGCTCGTCGGCTGGGGCTCGACGAAGGGAGCGATTCTCGATGCATTACCGGAGCTCGAGGCCGACGGCCGGAGCGTGAACTATTTGCAGGTCCGGTTGATGCGGCCCTTCCCGGCGGAGGACGTTCAGCGGATCCTGCAGGAGGCCACCACGACTGTCCTGATCGAAGCCAACTACAGCGCGCAGCTCGGCGCCTTGATCCGCGAACATACTGGAATCGCCCCGCAGCATCGCGTCCTGAAGTACGATGGCCGGCCTTTTTCCCGCAACGAGGTTGTCGAGGGGGTCAGGTCCGCGCTCGCCGAGCGCAAGCGCGACGTGACGGCGTCGCATGCCTGAGGTCGTGTCGGCGCCCCGCAAGTTCACGCTCGCTGAGTACAAGACGGATGTCCACGTCGACTGGTGCCCGGGCTGCGGCGACTTCGGCATCCTGAGCTCGATCCAGCAGGCCTTCGTTCAGCTCCAGATCCCACCGCACCGGATCGCCATGATCTCCGGCATCGGTTGCTCGGGGAAGACGCCCCACTACGTCGACACTTACGGCCTTCACACCCTGCACGGCCGGGCGCTGCCGGTCGCGACGGGAGCCAAGCTCGCGAATCACCAGCTGACGGTTGTCGCCGTGGGCGGCGATGGCGACGGCTACGGGATCGGCGCCGGTTATTTCGTCAACAGCGGCCGCCGCAATGTCGACATGACCTATATCGTCTTCAACAACGGTGTCTACGGGCTCACCAAGGGCCAGGCGTCCCCGACGCTGGCCAAGGGCCTGAAGACCAAGTCGATGTCGGAACCCTCGATCCAGGAAGGCATCAATCCGCTCGCGGTGGCGCTCGGGGCCGGCTATACCTGGATCGGCCGCGGGTACGCCCTCGACGTCAAGCACCTGGTCTCGCTCGTCGTCCAGGCGATCAGCCACAGAGGGACCGCCTTCCTTGACGTCTTTCAGACGTGTCCCGTTTACAACGACCTCCGAACCAAAGATTGGTACGCCGGTGAGGACATTGGCCGACCCCGGCTGCGCCGGCTGGACGCTGAACCTGACTGGGATCCGGTCGTTAAGGACCCGAAAAGCGTCGACGAGATGGTGGAGAAGAAGACCCGCGCGCTCAAGGCTTCGTATGAGACCCAGGATCGTCTGGCCATTGGGCTCTTCTACAAGGTCGAGCTGCCCACCTACGACGAGCAGCTGGCAGCCAAGGTGCCGGCGCTTCGCGATCACCCGCTCGTCGATCTCCCGCTCTTCGAGCGGGATGTCGACCGCCTCTTCGACGAGCTGGCATAGCCGGCACGGGCCGGAGCACCCGGTTGGTTCGGCTGCTGGCGGTCAGCGATGAGGTTGAGCCCCAATTACTATCCGAACGCACCGTCGCGACCAAGGGACGGGTCGATCTGGTTGTCGGGTGTGGTGATCTCCCGGCTGACTATCTGGATTCCCTGGCCACGCTGTATGGTGCGCCGCTGCTCTTCGTTCGCGGGAACCACGATCCACCGGGGCGTAAGGGTGATTACCCGGCTGGCGCCGAGATCGACGGGCGGGTGGTCGTCGAGCAGGGTCTCGTCATCGGCGGCCTCGAAGGCTGTATCCGCTACAACGACGGCGCCCATCAATACACCGAGCGGCAGATGATGGCCAAGGTGATGGCGCTGCGGCTCCGACTTGGACTGCGGCGCCGCCTTGATGTTCTGATCACGCACGGTCCCCCGCCCGGCGCCACCGAGGGGGCGGATTCCGCCCACCGCGGCCTCGTGGCCGTCCGCCGGGCTGTCGAGTGGATGGAGCCCCAGCTTCTCTTGCACGGGCACGTGCATCCGCACGGACGCGACATCGTCCGTGAGACCAGGCTGGGGGCGACGACCGTGATCAACGTCGTCGGCCACCGCGTCATCGAGGTACCGGCATGAAACAGCTGCGGGCGCGGGCGGACTGGGAAGGTGCTCGGCTGCAGGCCTTTTTGCAGGACGCCGGCGCGGTCTTCCGCGGGGATGCCCGGCCGCTGCTCTCCTTCGACGAGGTCCGCCGCGCCGCCCGCTTCGAGGGCCAGGCCGACCGCGGACTCAGAGAGATCCCGATTGGCCGCATTCGCGGTTCGGTCGGTCGGCCGAACGACTTCGATGCGTCCTTTCTTCCCGTCAAGCCATTCCTGCGCAAACGCTGGGCGGAGCTGGACGCGGTGATGCGCCGTGGGGAGGGGGTGCCTCCGATCGAGGTATACCACCTGGCCGGCGTCTACTTCGTCAAGGACGGCCATCATCGAGTCTCGGTCGCCCGCAAGCTGGGCTGGAAGACGATCGAGGCCCGCGTCATCGAGGTCCGCACCCGGGCGCCGCTGACTGACACGATGGACGCGGCCGCCCTACTCCAGGCGAGGGAGTACGTGGACTTTCTCGAGCGCACGCAGCTCGACCGGGTCCGGCCGAACGCCACCATCGAGGTCAGTAAGCTCGGACGCTACGACCGCATCTACGAGCACATCCTTGGCCACCGCTACTTCCTTGGTCTTCAACAGTACCGTGAGGTCAGCATGGCGGAAGCGGCGGCCAGCTGGTTCGATACGGTCTATCAGCCCATCGCTCGACTGATCCATGAGTACGGCATCCTCGATCATTTCCCCGGGAGGACGGAAGCCGACCTCTACCTGTGGATCACGGCCCGCTGGCTTGAGCTGAGTCGCAGCGAGCAGCCGGCCGGGCCGGCCGAGGCGATCGCGGACATCCTGTTCGAGACCGAGGGCACCCCCGCGCCGCCGCCGCACTTGCAGAAGACGCTGCGGAGCTGGCTTGGTCCGCCCCGTCGCGCCATCGAACTGCCGGCCCGGCTGGTCCGTCGCGCGAAAACGTCGGTCGATGCCCTCAAAAAGCCGGTCTGAGTCTCAGACCTCGGTCTTTCGTTTCTCCGGATAGGCGGCGTTGATTTCGGCTCGCACACGGGCTTTGTCGGCGTCGCTCTTGAAGTAGTCGTAGTTCCACGCGATGAATTTCTTCATCTCGCCAGGGACCTCGTCCTCGGGATAGATGGCCGCAACCGGGCAGGGATCGACACAGGCTCCGCAGTCGATGCACTCATCCGGGTTGATCATCAGGATCCGATCCTCCGATCCGCCGTCGATGATGCAGTCAACGGGGCAGACATCGACACACGATTTGTCCTTGAGATCGACGCAGGTCTCGGTGATGATGTATGCCATTTCAGTTTGGAAATTCACTCTAGCACAGGGTCTCAGCCGGATCGGTCCGCCCGGTGAGTGCGGACTGAAGGGCCGGTGGAGCTCCGACACAGGACTGTCACAGAGCAGTGAGCGGCCGGGACCGGGGGGCGGCAAGAGGAGCCTTACCGCCAGCGTTACCTCTTACGTGGCCCTGCCGAGACCCGACCAGCGGCGCGTGTTCCGGCCGGCTCGTCGCGTCTCCTGGGGAACGAGAATCTTCGCGATTCTGGTCTTCCTGCTGGCCATCGGGGCCGTGGCCGCTTTCGTCGTGCTCGTCATCCCAACCCAGATTGCGGCGCTCACCCAAACCGAAGCCAAAGAACTCCGAACCGCCCGGCAGGCCTCAGCCGCCGTGGCCGTTTCGGCCGATACGCTCTGGAGCGAGGTCGGCAGCAAGGGGGGGCTCAGCCTGCCTGCCGACCGTCTGACCCAGGATCTGGCACTCGCCCGCTCGACCGAGAAGGCGGCGGACGACGCGCTCGGGCACGTTCAGGCCGCTCAGGTCGCCCTGGCGCAGATCGACGGCATCCCGTTCCAATTGCACGCCCCTGCGGTCGTCGTCACCGACCGGCCCGCTCTCGTCCACCTCGAGAAGGCCCTTGCTTCGGCGGTCAAGCTCGCCCACGGGGCCACGCTGCAGCTGACGATCGCGCAGCACGCCACCCAGGACGCCCAGAAGCTGGCGGGACCGCTCAATCAGAGCCTTGCCACCCGCGACTGGACGACCGCCTCCCGCACCGCCGACAGTATCCAACAGGACCTGAAGTCGCAGGAGACCGCGGCCGCGGACCCGGAAGCGCTGCTCGATCCCCGCTGGATCGCCTGGATGGATGGGATGATCAGCTACGCGACGGCTGCTCAACAGTTCGGGCTCAGCACCGCCGCCAACCAGACCCTGACGGCGCAGCAGCAGGCCCGGGCCATGGCGGCGGCCACCGACCGCACCAATGCGGCGTGGGCCGCGGCCCAGGCCGGGGCGCAGGCATGGCAGCTCAAAACGGTCCAGGCGCTCGCTGACATGCTGCACAAGGAACTCGCCGCCGCCGGCTAAACGCGGACGAGCAGGTCCCCGCTGAGCTCGCTCAGGCTCTTGACGCCGAGCAGCATCATCGACACCGTGATCTCGTCGCGCATCAATTCCAGGGCTCGAGCAACGCCCGCGTAGCCGTCGACGGCGAGCGCCCAGAGATAGGGCCTGCCGATGAGGACGCTTCGCGCGCCCAGGCAGAGCGCTTTGAGCACGTCTGTCCCACGGCGGATCCCGCCGTCGACCATCACCGGCACGTCCGACCCCACGGCCTGAACAACCTCAGGAAGCGCGTCCAGGGTCGCGATCGAGTAATCGAGCTGCCGGCCGCCGTGATTGCTGACAATCAGCGCCCGCACCCCCAGGTCGACCGCCTGGCGGGCATCGTCGCCGCGGACCACGCCCTTGGCGATAATGGGCAGCCGGCTCTGGCTGACCAACCACTCCAGGTCCTTCCACGAGATCCACGAATCCAGCTGGCTCGTGAAATACGCGGAAAGGGCCGATTGTCCGAGCTCGGCTCCCTCAGTCCTCGTCAGCGCGCCGGCCAGATTCTCGTAGCGCATGCCCTTGGGGAGGTCGAAGGCGTTGCGGAAGTCTCGCTCCCGCCGGCCGAGACGCGGTGTGTCGACGGTCAGCATCACGGCACTGTAGCCGGCCGCGGCCGCGCGCTCGACCAGGTCGATCGTCACGGCGCGGTCCCTGTAGATGTAGAGCTGAAACCATTTGGTGTTCGGGCAGGCCGCGCCGACCTCCTCCAGGGAGACGGTCGAGAGCGTGCTAAGGGAGTAGGCAATCCCGGCGTCAGCGGCGGCGCGCGCGGCCGCGATCTCGCCGTCGGGGTGCGCCATCTTCTGCGTCGCCGCCGGGGCGAGCTGGACCGGCATCGTAAATCGCTCCCCGAGGATCTCGCAGCTTAGATCCGGCTCCGGGACCGACGCCAGGACCTTGAAGCGAAAGCGGTATTTCGCATAGGCGGCACGGTTCCCCGCAAGCGCGGCTTCATCCTCAGCGCCGCCCGCGAAGTAGTCGTAGGTCGCCTGTGGCAGCAGGGCGCGAGCCTGGGGCTCGAAGTCGTCCAGGCGGACCGGAGGGGGAAGGTCTGCCCTGGCCGCCCGCTCGATCGTCGCCATACCCGCCATTGTGGCGCCTGACCCGTCATTTGTGTCACGCTAAGGCCTGCGTTCGATCCGGGAGGAATAGGGAGGTCCCAACATGCACGGGGCGGTCATTTTCCTGGCGTTCCACCATCAGTACCAGCCGGTCGGTGGCAGCATCGCGCTCTCGGCCCTGGTGGCCGGCATTCCGCTGTACGCGCTCTTCATCATGCTGGCGGTGCTCCGCCTGCCCGCCTGGATTTCAGCCCTGACGGCGATGCTCACCGCGGCCGTGCTCGCGGCCGCGGTGTGGGGGATGCCCATCGGGCTCGACGTCGCGGCGACGACGGAGGGCATGGCGAACGGGCTGTGGCCGATCAGCTGGATCGTCCTTAACGCCGTCTTCTTCCACAACCTGACGATCGC
>JALYYC010000242.1 GCA_030946755.1 Candidatus Dormiibacterota bacterium | reverse complement strand
CGGCGGCCGGACCGACGGTTGTCAGCGTTGCTCCGACAGCACGAAGCGCGGCCGCGACTTCCCGTGTTCGCGCGAGCGTCGTCCCAGGAGCGGTCACCAGGATGACGCCCTGCCCGCCACCGATGCTCAGGATTGGTCCGTGAAGCACACCCTCGAGCTCATGCGCGGCGGTCGATACATAGGACGCTTCACCCAGCTTCAAGGCGCCCTCCATCGCGGTAGCCCAGCCCGGGCCGGCTCCCACGAAATGGACCGGTCGGCTTAGATCGAGTTCTCCCACCACGTCGGCCACAGCGGGTCGGAGGTGGCTGGCGGCCTCGATTCGCGCGGGGAGTTCGCGCAGCTCGGGACTCCACGCGGCCGGGTCTCCGGTTGCCACCGAACTGGCGAGTTGCGCGAGGCGGACCATCGCGCCGACGTGACTGGCGGTGTGCACCGATGATTGTTCCTGCGGGCAGGTCAGGGTCACGGCATCGCCCTGGAAAGCGGAGCCCTCACCGGTGACGACGAGCCATGCCCCGCTGTGATTGGCGAACTTCTCGAGTGCCTGGTTACTGAATCGCTTCGACCCTCGGTGGCTGATCAGGATCAGCGCATCGTCCTCACGCAGCGCCGGCCCAAAGTGAACGAACTCGAACGCAGGGATCGCCCAGGCATCGCGACCGACACTGCGGAAGAGGTGCTCGCCGACGATGGCGCCGTGAAAGCTCGTTCCGGTGCCGACGAGGAAGATGCGTCGCGCGGCCTCGATACGCGGCGCCAACGCCGTGACGGCGCTCTCGTCCTGCAGCAGTCTGGCAACCAGGCTGGGCTGGCTCTCGATCGTCTCGCGCAGATGGGTGCCGCCCTCCATTCCACAGGGAAGCATACGGCTAGCTCGGCGTAAACTCGGCAGGTGGCGACCAGTCCGGAAATCGAGCGCTGGTTCGCGGAAAAGGGCGAACCGCCTCAGAAGGCTCTCCGCCGGGTCCGCGACGTCATCCTTAATGCCGATCGGCGCGTGACCGAGACTCTCAAATACGGAACGCTCATCTTCGGTTACGAGGGCGACATGGTGAGCTTTGTCCAGGCGAATCAGAAGTCCGTCACCCTGATGTTCCACCGTGGCCGGCAAATCGAAGGCCGCTTCCCGAACCTGGAAGGAACTGGTCCGAGCGCCCGCTTCATGCGGTTCAAGGACGTTGCGGAGGCGAACGCGCGCGCGAGTGAGCTCAGCAAGATTGTCGTGGCGTGGTGCACCATGATGGCGACAGGTGGCCCGGTGCCTAAGAAGAAGGTGGCTTCATCAGCGGCGAGCAAGAAATGATGGACGACGCGCTGCGGCCGGTCCCTAGACTGCCCAGCTGACGTGAGCGAACTGACGCCCGGCCCCAACCCGGCCCGGATCACACTTCGAAGGCTCGTGGAGTACTCGGACACGGACGCGTCCGGTCACTACCACAACGGTGCGGTAGTCCGGTGGAGCGAGGCGGCCGAGGCGGTGCTGCACGCGAGGCTGGGCATCGCCAGGCGAACCTTCGGCTTCACGCCACGGGTCCGGCTCGAGGTCGACTTCCGCGAGCGTCTCTACTTCCTGGAAGACATCGATATCGACCTGGACGTCATCCACGTTGGCCGGACGTCCCTCCGGTACGGCTTCAAGGTCCGGCGCGACCAGATCGTCGCGGTCACCGGCCAGCTGGTCGCCGCGTATCTCCCGCGCGATGCCGAGCAGGCCGAACCATGGCCCGACGACATCAGGCGCGCGCTCACCGAAGGCGGCGACCGGACCGCCCGCTGACGGGCAAAAGGCAGTCCACTGGATGGCCACCCGACGTGCCGGCCGCCTGAGACCTGAACTTGACAGACGGTAGCGAACACGGTACGTATGTCCTCACATAATCCGTGATCCTAGGAGGGGAACATGGCCACGACTACTAGCGCGCCCGCCCGCCCGGGCGAGTTGCTGTCGGAGCGGGTCGCCGGGGGGATCTTACCCAAGGTTTTGGGGACGTTCGACATGGTCGCCATCTTTGTCGCCATCGTGCTATTTGCCAACCAGGGATCCGTCATCCAGGCTGCCGGGGCGGCCGGTTTCATCTACTGGATTCTTGGCTTTCTGACCTTCCTTATCCCGGGCGCGATCGTCACCGGGCAGCTCGGCCTGATGTTCCCGGGCGAGGGGTCCATCTACGTCTGGACCCACAAGGCGTTGGGCAACTTCTGGGGCTTCTTTGCCGGCTTCTGCGCCTGGTGGCCGGGCATCCTGGTCATGGTTGCCACCGCGGACCTGATCGTGACCATGATCCAGTTCCTCAACCCAAACCTCCTCCAGCAGCCCTGGCAGCAGGGCGTCGTCATCCTGGCCGTCATCTGGATCTCCAGCGCCCTGGCCATCCTGCGCTTCCGGGTCACCCAGAACATGGTCAATGCCGTCTTCGTCATCTACGGAGCGGCGATCGGCGCGATCGCGCTGGCCGGGCTCGCCTGGCTGCTGGGGGGCCACCCGGCGGCGAACAGCTTCGCCCCCTCGGCGTTCGGGCTGAACAGCGGCAACTTCACTTTTTACGGCCTCGTGATCCTGGCTCTGCTCGGCATCGAGGTCCCGCTCAACATGGGGGTCGAGATCCGGGATCGGAAGGCGATCACCAAGTACCTTTTCTGGGGATCCATCGTGGTCATGGCCGCCTACCTCCTCCTCACGTTTGGGGCCATGGTGGTTGTCCCGCAGGCCAAGGCCAATTCGACAACCGCGATCCTGCAGGCCGTCCAGACGGTCTTCGGCTCCGGCGCCAGTACCGTGATTACCCTGATCCTGATTGCCTTCTTCCTCTTCAACACGACCGTTTACAACTATTCCTTCGCCCGCTTGCTCTTCGTTTCCGGCCTTGACCGCCGGTTGCCGGCTGCCCTCGGGCGCGTGAACCGCAACAAGGTGCCGCATATCGCGGTCCTTACCCAGGCCGTGATCACGTCGATCATCACCGCCATCACCTTCCTGGTTTTCAATGGCAGCGCAAACCTCTCGACCTCCGTTTACATCGTGCTGCAGGCCGCGGTGACCGTGATCTGGTGCGTCTCGATGATCATCCTGTTCGTCGACGTCCTGATCATCCGCTCCAAGTACCCGGAGGAGTTCAAGCGCGAGCAGCTGGTCCCGGTTGGCGTGTTCGTCGCGGCGTCGGTGGCCGGCGCGATCGCCAGCTTTGTCGGCATCTGGGTCACGCTGACCGGATCCTGGAATACCCAATTGATCGCAAACGGCCCGTGGCTGCTGATCGTGGGTGGGGTCGCGGTGGCGTCGCTGGTTGTCGCGGTGGTCGTCTACGTGCTCGGCCTGAACCAGGCGCGACGAGCGGCAGCCACGACGGCCTGATGGCCACAACGGTGCGGGAAACGACGCGGGCGGTGGACCCGGAGGTCCGCCGCGCCGAGGTCCTGACGCGAGCCGAAACGGCCGGCCTCCGGTTGGTTCGCTTCCTGTATTGCGATAACGACGGCATCATCCGCGGCAAGAGCACCAGTGTCAGCACCTTGAAGGATCGGCTTGAGACCGGTATCGGGCTTACGCTGGCGATGCAGGCCTTCACTATGCTCGATCACCTGGCCGCCGTCGATGGAATGGGACCAGTCGGCGAGATCCGCCTGGTCCCCGACCCGGCGACGTTTGTGGTCGCGCCATACGCGCCACATACCGGCGTTGCCCTGGTCGACATGGTGACGCTCGAGGGCAAACCATACGAAGCCGATGGCCGCGCCTTTCTGAAACGGATGATCGAGCGGGCCACCGAGCACGACCTCTCCATTGTTGCGGCGTTCGAGCCTGAGTGGTCACTCGCTCGCCGCGATGGCGAGGCCTTTGTCCCCCTCGACGACAGCGGCTGCTTCACCACCTACGGCATGAACAAATCCGCGGACGTGATCGATGAGATCGTCGCCGCCCTGGAGTCCCAGGGCCTGACGGTCGAGCAATATTACGCGGAGCTGGGTTGGGGTCAGCAGGAGCTCTCGATCCGGCACGCGCCCGCGCTCACAGCCGCCGACAACCAGCTGATCTATCGGGAAACGGTTCGCGGCATCGCCTTGCGTCACGGGCTCTATGCGTCGTTCGCTCCCAAGCCGTGGGGCGACCAGGCGGGCAACGGCTGCCACCTGCACTTTTCCGGCTGGGATCCGGAGGGCACGGTCAACCGCTTCCACGACGCTGAGAAGCCCTACAGCCTTTCGGACCTTGGACGCCAGTTCATGGCCGGCATCCTCGAGCACCTACCCGCGCTGGTGGCATTGACCTGTGCCTCGGTCAACTCCTACCGCCGCCTCCAGCCGCAAATGTGGGCCTCTGCCTATCGCGCCTGGGGCCCCGACAACCGCGAGGGAGCGCTTCGGCTCGCCTCGACGTTTCGGGGACACGAGGCCGACTCGCTGAACGTCGAGCTCAAATCATCCGATGCCAGCGCCAACCCCTACATCGCCCTCGGCGGCGTGATCGCGGCGGGTCTCGATGGTATCGAGCGAGGCCTCACGCTTGCCCCGCCGGTGACGGTCGATCCGCACACGCTGGATGAGCGGCAGCGCAAGGCGATCGGCGCCGACCGGCTCCCGCAGAGCTTACGAGAGGCCGTCGGAAACCTGAAACAAGACAGGGTCCTGACGGAGACGCTGGGCGAGCGGCTCGCAACCTCCTACATCGCCGTCAAGGAGCTGGATATCGAAGCTTTCGCCCAGCAGGACGACGCCTTCGAGTTCCGGCAGCACATCTATAAGTACTGAGGCTGAGGGCCTCCTCGCCGGCTGGCAGGAGGTCCTGGCCGTTGACCATCATTGCCACCCGCTCCGCCGCTGGCCGTTCATGCTGACGGCGCTCGAGCTGCGATCGGTCTTCACGGAGGCGATCGACCCTCGGATCGCGCACGACCACGTCCCCCACACCGCTGCCTACCACGACGCATTGCGGCGACTGGCGGAAGAACTCGGTTGCGAGGCGCAGGAAGAGGCCATCCTTGCCGCGCGCAACGCCGCCGAGCCGTCGCGCCACGCCCGCCGCTTGCTCGAGCGCAGCCGGACTAGCGTGCTGCTGCTCGACGGCGGTTTCACGGGTGGCGAGAGCTTCCGGATCGAAGAGCACGCGGACGCCACCGGGATCCCCGTGCGCGAGATCATTCGACTGGAGACGCTCGCCGAGGGGCTGGTCGGGGAATCAGCGAGCCCACAAGACTGGTTTTCGCGCGTCCGTCAGGCACTCCGCGAGGCCGTAACCGGTGGCGCGGTCGGGGTCAAGTCAATCTGCGCCTATCGCGCCAGCCTCTGGTTACGTCCGGTTCAAGCCGACCATCTACAGATCGCCTTCACGCAACTGCGCGCGGCTACGCAGCCTCGAATCAGCGGCGATACGGTGTGCCACGCCCTGCTGTTCGAGGCCGCGCGGGAGTGCCGGGTACTCGACGTCCCGTTGCAGCTTCACTGCGGCTTCGGCGATCCGGATGAGGATCTCGCGGAGGCCTCGCCTCTGGGGTTGCGGCCCCTCTTCAACGACCCCGCCTATACCGGCTTGCGCGTGATGCTCCTTCACTGCTATCCCTTTCATCGAGAGGCCGCCTATCTCTGCTCGGTTTTCCCGGATGTCTACATGGACCTCTCGTTGACCATCCCGATGGCCGGCTTGGAGGGCAGTCGCGCGATGCGCGAAGTCCTCGGGTTGTGCCCGTGGAGCAAGCTTCTCTATGCCACCGACGCTACGCGGCTGCCGGAGGTATACCTGGTCGCCGCGCGTGCCCACCGTGACGCGCTCGCGGACGCCTTCAGCGAGCTCATCGAGCGCCGCGTCCTGAGCCGGGACGCCGCTCTGGGCGCCGGCCGCCAGGTGTTGGCCGGAAACGCCCGGTCCGTCTACCGGCTGCCGTCTTAGAGCCCCGCTGGCTAGGACGTGACCTTGATCGGCAGCCGCTGGATGTCCTGGATATCGGTGCCTTCCTCGGGCGCCCAGAGCAGCGTGTAGTCGCCAGGCGTCGCCGTCTGGGGCACGTCGAGCACCATCGCGAAGGTCACGCTGCCATGCGAGGCGACCGCCTTGACGGGGTGGCAGTTGAGCGCGTACAGGTGCTTGCCGAGTGGCAGACCGAGCGTGGCCCCCAGGCCGAAATAGAGGTCTTCGTGGTAGTAGGGACACGGCTCGCTGAACGCGACCGGGGCAGCCGTGATGTTCTTGAACGTCACGGTGTACTGGAGGTTCGTTCCCGCCCGCACGGACTTAGGCAGGTCAATGTGGTACGCGAAGGGATGTGGCGTCGGCGGCGGGGCGACCGGCGGCTCAACGACCTGGAAGGCACCCACGGCAAGCAGGCCATGGCATGGCGCAATCGTGATCTGCCTGGGCATGTCGGATGGCGCAACCGCCGGCAACGTCTTCGTCGGACCGCCGTTCGTCAACGAGACCCCCAGCGCGGCCGCCGCTGGTGATGGGCATTCGACACCGCCGGCCGCCTGGTCGATCGCCGGCCAGATCAGCGCGACGTAGGCCTGTCGGGCGGTTCCCCGGGGAGCCATCAGAACCGGGTCGGTACGATCACTTGCCATGTATCCGGAGGGAACCGTTTTGATCGCACCGCCACGCGCATCCAGAAGCGTCACGGCTGGAACACCCTGAACAACGCATGGCCGGTCGTTGACGTTCAGGAAGCCGATGGTTGCGACCAGCTGCCCACCCCCAAGGC
>JALYYC010000227.1 GCA_030946755.1 Candidatus Dormiibacterota bacterium | reverse complement strand
AAACCCCTTGGCGGCGTAGAACTCCTGCTCACCGACGGTAAAGACGAAATTGAGTCCGCAGTCACGGCAGGTCAGGGTCCTATCGCTGAAGCTCACGGCAAAGGTCTCCTTTCTTTCTACTTTGGATTCGGAGTCTTCGCCGGAAGCCCGGCGCAGCCCGCAACCCAAACTTCCCGCGGCGGATTATAGCAAGGGCCGAAGAGGGTTTGGCGATAGCCAAAAGGGCAGCCGTTTGGGCCGAGCCGTATTGTGAAGTCGATGAGCCCGCGTCTGTACGTGGTCCAGGATGACCTCTTTTTCGCGGAGCGCGTTCGGGCCACGGCACGACGGCTGGGCCTCTCGCTCACCAGCGTGACGCCGGCGGAGGCGTCGGAACGCGGCTGGGACCCTGGCAGCGTGGTCGTGGTCCAGGTCACGCTCAACCCGGATCGCCAGCTGGCGCTGATCGAGCAATTGAGTCGAGCTGACCCGAGACCCCGGATCGTCGCCGTCAGCGGTCATCTGGAGACGGAACTTCGGGCGCGCGCCCGGGCGCTTGGAGCCCTGCTCGCGGCACACTCCAGCATGGAGCGCGTCCTGACCCGCGCTATGCAGGCGGCGGGTGGGGGCGACGATGGGCGTCCTAACCTCCACTGACATGCAGGATCCGACCGACGAGGTAGCCGGCTCCCGCTGACACCATGCCGATGACCAGCATCTCCAACCCGCTGATCCGCCAGTCCCCGACCAGGGTGAGCGCCTTGTAGGCGCCGACGCCGAAGAGCACCGCCGCGCACAGCGGGACCGCGAGGAGCGTCGCGACCGTGACTGAGACGCCAAACAGTGGCACCAGCAGAAACGGCATCAGCGGAATCAAGGACCCGATCAGCGTCGCCACCCCGGTGATCAGGGCCCGTCCAGCGATCCCTTCCCTGGGTACCGGCGACAGGTGCAGTTCGTCCCGCATCATGACGTCAACCCAGATTTCTTTATCCGCGGTGATCTCCGTCACCACTCGCTCGAGCAGGTCGCCCTTGAGGCCTTTATCGCGAAAGATCTGGCGGACCTCCTCGCGCTCGACATCGGGCACTTCCTCGATCTCGCGTCGCTCCTTGGCCTCCTCGGCGAGGTAGTAATCGCGATCGGCCAACGCCGATGTATAGGCAACCCCCGCCATCGCAATCGATTCAGAGAACGTTGCCGCGAGCCCGGCGACGATGATGACCTTCAGTTGCGCCGTCGCGGCGGCAACCCCGAGCACGAGGCCGAGCACGTTGACCAGGCCATCCTGGCCGCCCAGGATGATGTCGCGCAGCTTGCGACCAAGGCCTCCTTGCGGCGCATCGTGGGGATGGATCGAGCCTCCCCGGGCGGCATCGGCTTGTGCCATCGCGCGTTATTCTCGCATCGGGAGCGCGGCGGCCGCCGGTTCGCGGATGGCGACCACGCAGAGGCCTGCCAGCAGATACGTTATCGCCATGGTCAGGAAGACGACGCCAAATCCGAACGGACCGATCATGGCGCCGACGCCGGCAGCCCAGAGTGCACCGACGCCAAACGCCACCGCGAAATAGAGGCTGAAGATCGCGTCGCGTTGAGCGGCCGGCGCCTCGTCGGCAAGGAACGCCTGCAGGATCGGGCTCTCGACGTAGACGACCAGGCCCATGGCCGCGAGGGCCAGCGCCAGCCACGGACCGCTCGCCGGCACCAGCAGGACCAGGATCGTGGTGACCGCACTGAGTGGATACGCGACCAGCAACAGCAGGCGCCGGCCGATGCGATCACTCAGCGGACCACCGATCAAGGGCCCGACGACGCTGCCGATCAACAGCACGGAGTAGAGCAGCGTGATGTAGCCGTTGGACAGGTGCAGGTGCAGCTTGAGGTAGAGCGGCACGACCAGGATGACGACGCCCAGGCCGCGCCCGCCCGCGGCGACCAATGACGCCAGGAAGATCATCGTCAGCGTCCAGGAGCGCCGCACCATCCGGAGGCCGTCGAGCATGTCCGCCGTGGGCGTGCTCGCGCGGATCGGCCGCGTCCGCTCGTGGATCAGCAGGATGACGGCCAGTCCGGCGATCGTGGCGGGAACGGTCAGGAGCAGGAGCGCATTGCGCCAGCCCCAGGCGTTCAACAACAAACCCGCGAGCGGTGTGAGGAACACGGTCCCGAGGTTGCCACCGGCGACATGGCCGGAGATCGCAACCCCGCGCCGTCCCTTCGCGTACAGGTCCGTCAGCAGCGAGTTCCCGACCGGATGCTGCGCGCTGGTCGCGACCGAGCGAAGCAGGTTCCCGGCGAAAAATTGCGCGAACGTCCCTGCCGTCGCCGCCATGACACCTGCCAGGCCCATGGCGACCGCGCCCCAGCCGATCAGGCTGTGTCGGTGAATGATGCGGGTCACGGCGCCGGCCCCAAGCTGCAACATGCCGCCCGCGAGGCTCGAGAGGGCGACCATGATGCCGAGGGCGACCACCGAGAAGTGCAGATCGGTGAGCGCCAGCGGGTAGATCAGCGGCAACAGGGTCGAGTAGGCATGGATGACGGCGTGACTGCCGCTGATGATGACCAGCGCCGTCAGCGGCCCGCCGGCGCGCGGCCAGACGAGGGCATGCGCCTGGATCGTTCCCTCGTCGGTTGTCGTCAAACGCTCGGGCGGGCCGCCTTCGACTGGCAGCGGGCGCAGCGGCCGTGCACGACGAGGTCCGCCGAGCTGACGACGAAACCGTGTTCCTCGGTAATGTGATGCAACACCGGCACGAGGTGATCCCCTTCGATGTGGAGGGTCGAGCCACACTGGTCGCAGACCAGATGATAATGATCAGTCCCCTCTCCGGCCAGTTCGTAGTACCCGCGATCGCCGATCCGCGTTTCCTTGATCAGCCCTAGCTCCTCGAGTACCTCCAGGGATCGATAGATCGTCGCGACATTAAAACGGGGATACTGCTTGCGGATCTGCCCAAGGAGGTCGTCGGCGCTCAGATGCTTTTTGGCCTGCCGCAGGGTATCCCAGACGATCTGCCGCTGCATCGTCAGGCGGTAGCCGGACGTGTGCAGCGCCTCGGTTGCCGAGGTCCTCTGGGTCACGACCTCATTGTGGCATGGGGTTGTTTCGGCGCCGTCCCGGTGAGGTCACCGGCTGTGGCGTCCGGGTCATCTAAGCGGAAAAACATGATCGCGATCGCCGCGAAATAGATCAGGTTGCCCAGCCCGAACATGACAAGGCCGGCCGCGACCTGGTCGTCGAGGGGCGAGAGCGGCGTGACCCGCGGAGCCGCGGCATAGAACGGGTAGATCACGCTCCGCGACAGGATGAAGGCGAGTCCGAGGATCGTGGGCGGCACGCCGGCGAAGCCTAGGTAGGCGATCTTCCCGATCGTCGTCAGTCCCCGGCGGCGGGTGCTTGGTGCCATGATCGGCCACCAGAAAAGCACCCCCGCGGCGAGGAAGCTCAGATGCTCGGCCACATGGAGGGGCCCGTTGCGCAGCGTCGCCTCGTAGAGGAATGGCAGGTGCCAGACGGCGAGCACAAGATTGAAAATTACATTGGCCGCCAGTGGCGAGATCCGGAGCCGCTCGAGCAACAGCCACTCCTCCGGGAGGCCGAGGAGCAGCAGGGGCGGCACGACCATCGCCAGCAGCAGATGCTGCACCATGTGGAGGCTGAACAGGTAGCGATCCCCGCCGACATCGATCGGCGACTCGAGCGCCAGGATCAGCGCCAGCAGCGCGAGGGCGAAACAGAGACGCGCGAGCGGCGACCAGGCAGCGATCCGGCCACGGCCACGGATCAGCCAGGCGTAACCCGCCCCGAGCGCCAGCGTCCCCAGCAGGACGGTCGGGTCCAGCGACCAGGTCGTCAGGGACAGACTGGCGTGGAGCGGATGGAGGTTCAGCCTTTGGTGCCTTCCTGCACGATCGGCTGCGCGAGCAGCCAGAGGCTGGACATCGTATACCCGACCATCGCCACGATCCAGGGCCACTCCGCCTGCTTACCCTGACGCGCCGTGCGCGCCACCCGGCCAAGATAGTTATGGGCGAGCACGACCGCGGCAATGTGCACCGCGATGATCAGCGCGATCTGGAAATACCAGATCACACCGGTCGGGATCAGGTTTCGGTTCGGCTCGTAGTTCACCGTGCCAAAAAGATTGAGCGTTCCGCTGCCGAGGGGATCGGAAATCTGGTGGATGAGGAGCTGTCCGTTGATCACCAGGTAATCCAGGTTGTGCGCGACGAGATAGCCGAAGGCGATCGGCACCAGGGATGGCGTGAGCCCGGCCATCACCTGGAGAAACGAGGCGTCCAGGCGGCCCACCGCGCGTACCGCGGCGCTGAATCCGGCGAACAGCCCGCAGATCAAGCCGACCAGCACGACGAACGTCGCCAGCAGGACGGTGACATAGCCGCCGGTTCCCGGCTTCACGGCATCCGGGAGGCCCCCTGACATCTGCTTCCAGATCGGGGTCGAGAGCAGGCCATCGAAGCTCACCGAGACGAGCAGCAGCAGGACGAAGGTCAGCCGGCTGACGGAGGCCTCGAACGGACGGGTCAGGCCATCGAGGAACCCGCGCCGGCCCGGCTCCCCGAATCGGAAATATCCCAGCCGCCCCCAGGTGGCGAACAGGACGGAGAACACCTCACCGCGCCGCAACCAGGTCTCGGCGCCGAAGGTGGCCGCCATCACGGCGTTGACGATGCCGTAGGCGAGCATCACCAGGGCCGCTCCGGATGGTGTAGTCGTGGAGGCATTGAAGATCAGCTCCCCGCAGGCAAAGAGGAAGAACAACACGGCCGCGGGCGTAAAACCCCAGCGCGCGGGATACGCAGCGCGGCTGCGGGGACCCACCAACCGGGCAATGACATTCAGCGGACTGATAGACGGCCAGTAGTTGCCGGCGATGGCAATGCTGATTGGGACGGCGATCCAGAACACCAGCCAGAACGCCGTGGGTAGGACGCTGTCCGGCGTGCTCTGGGTTCCAAACAGGCCGGCGATGATCAGCAGCAGGCTGAGCACGACCATGACCCAGCCCGGCCAGCTGGCAGTACGCCGAACCGGCGGGACATCCTCGCCGGGGAGTGCCTGCCGCCCGATCGGCTGCCGCAGCACCAGCAGAAATGACACAAACACAACCGCGCCCGCGCCCAGGAGAAACAGATACAGGGGGGCGGGCAGGTCGTACCTGGCCCCGAACGCGTGAAGTGGGAGCACTGTCATTTCTTGGCCTTCCTCCGGCGACGAACTTCCTGGACGATGGCGATCACGCCGAAGACGATCACGAACAGGATAATGCCGAAGAACTCGAGGTACCGTCCGAGGAAGTCGAAGATCCCCGGCCCGGTCGCTCCCGCCGGCGCCGTGGCGGCGAAGTCTCCGAAGGCGCCTGGCTGGGCCCCGGCAAACGGGTTCCCACCGCCGACCTGCGTCGTCCGGAGCGGGTGCCATTGCGCGCCATCGTAGAACTGGATCTCCTTGAACGGACCGCTCGGATACCGCATCGTCAGGTTGAACTTTCCGGCCGCTGTCAGGATCTTTGTGCTTGGCTGCTCGACGCAGTGGATCTGATAGACATTGCCGCGGATTTGCGCGCCGGGCGGCGGCGATGGCGGATTCGCCAGCGGCGTGACCGTGCATCGGACGCTCTGGGCCGAGGACGACAGGGTGAAGAGCCCGACGCCGAAGTAGATCACGACCTGGGCGTCGCCCGTTTGCAGGCTGCCGCCGGCCACCTGGCCGTTGTGGACCGGGAAGGTGGCGTCGCCCGGCGAAGGCGGCACATTGCCCGACCGGAGTTCAGGCGGGGGCGACGCCCAGTGGTAAGGCGATGGCGGGGTGATGATGCCGTCGAATACCGGCGGCGCCGCCCCGCGACCGTGCACCAGCAAGGTCGCCGCCACCCCGACCGCGAGCGCCACCAGCCCCGCCCGGCGTGTCGCCGTCATGCCCAGAACCAGGCGCCCCAGTCGGCCATGACGTGCGCCAGCGCGCCGGGCATGACCCGGCCGGTGACCGCGCGCAAGCCGCCGAGCGCGAGGCCGACGGCGAAGTCGAGCGGCATCGCTGTGACCCCATAGCGCGACAGATGGATCACGGCGAACACCGCGGCTCCAATGACGATCGCCGCGACCGGACCGGCCTCCTGGGTCCAGCACTGCTGCAGGCGCCCCCGAATGGCAACTTCCTCGAGGGTCGCGATCGCCGCGGCGATGGCCCCCCACTGCCAGAACTCCGCGAGTGGCCGACCGGCCAGGGCACTGCCGAACAGCGGTGTCACGAGGACGACGCCGAGACAAAGTCCCGCGATGACGGAGACCCCTCTCCCCCACCGATCGCCGCCGAAATCCTCATGTGGCCACGCCCACGTGATCCCTCCGAGGCAGATTCCAAATGCGGCCGTGCTCAGGCCATCCCCGAGCGGCAGGAGGAGCGAGCGAAGGGCGGCCGCGGCAAGGATCAGGCCTGAGACCCGCGCCGCCGGCCCAACCAATCGGACCGGGAGCGCGATCACCGCGGGAGCGGGATGAAGCCGGGCGTCCCGGTCGCGAACACCGGTGGATAGACGGTGACACTCTGGCGGACGCCCTGCCATTGCCAGATCACGGCCGCGGCGCGAAGGTTCTGCCCCATCGCGTCGCGGGTGCTGGCGAATCGGACGCCGGCGCCATTGGGCAGGGTCCCGGCCGGAAGATCGAGACTGCGGGCCGACGCCGCCAGGCCGGTGGCGCTCAGGTCCTGCGTCCGCCCCATGACGTCGTGGAAGAGCGCCCAGGCCGCCGCAAAGCCGGCCAGGGACTCCTCGGTCGGGTCCGTTCCGGCGCGCTGCCGGTAGGCCCCGGCAAAGCGGTCGTAGATCGCCCGGCCGGTCGCGTTGAGCGCCCCCGGGTTGAAGCCACGGGTCGGGCGGTCCGAGGCGAAGACGCCGATCGCGTCCGCGCCGAGCATGGCGCCGAAGTCCGGCACGCACTGTGCCATGGTGGTCCCGATCAGCGCCTTCACGTGCAGGCCCGAGGCGAGCATCGCCCGGCGGAACCTGACGCCGTCATCAATGTAGGAGGAGAGCAGCAGGATGTCGGGGTTGGCGGCGCGGATCGCGCCCATCACGCCCGCCCAGTCGGGGACTCTCGCGTCGTAGAGCACCTGGGTCGGCGCCGGGAATCCTTCGCTGGTCGCTTGCTGCGCCGCGGCGGTCGCCACCGAGGTCGGATAACCGTCGACGTTGTGGACGATGACCATTCGGAGCGCGGAGGGCGGCGCCTGCAGCCGGGCCGCCAGCACGGTGGCGGCAAAGTGGCTCGACATCGCGCCAAGGTTGCCACCGGTCGCCCCGACGCGGAAAACCAGTGGGTAGCCGCGCCCGGTGAGTTGGTCGGCGACCGCCCCCGCTTCCCAGTACAGCATGCCCCGCGCCTGCGCGGCCTCGCTGATCGGCATCGAGAGCGTGCTGGAGTACGCGCCCAGGACACTCTGGACGCCGCCGGCCTTGAGCTCCTCGACGCGCGCCGTCGCGTCGGCCGCGGTCGTGATGTCCTTGAGGACGAGATCGATGTGCGGCACCTTCGCGCCCCGCTCCGCGTTGGCGAGGTCCCGAGCGATCTCGACGCCGGTGACCTCCTGGCGCGCCAGGAGTGCCTGGGGGCCGGTCAATGGGAAGACGGCGCCAACCTTGATCGTCGAGCCGGCCGCCGGCGCCTGGCCGCATGAGACTCCCGCCAGCACCGCGAGGGCGAGGAAGCCCGGGAGCGCACGCACGGATCGAATTCTAGTTAGTGCCCGCGCAACCCCGTCGGCTTGACCACGATCGGGACGGCATACTTCGAGGCGAATATCGGGCCGGTGATCCCGATGCGCTTGTAGAAGCCGCCCGCATCGTACTTCCGGGCATATTCCGGCACCTCGGTCGCGCCCGGCATTTCCGGAGCGATGCGGGCCTCACCGCGGATGACGATCACGTTGCCGCCCTGCCCGTCGCCGTCGAAATGCAATGCGACCTGTGGATTGCGCGCAATGTTGCGCAGCTTTGGCTTGCCCGGCTCGCTGTAGACCAGGACCTGCGTCCCGTCCCAGACAAACCACACGGGACTCGGCTGCGGCGCGCCGTCGGGCCCGACCGTCGTCAGCCAGATCACGGGGTCGTCGCGTAGCCGGCGCTCGACGCGTGACCCGAACGGTGTGCCCGGATCAAGTCCCCAGCCCGTCTTCTGCACCACCCTTACCGCCTGCGAGCGAGGATCAGATCTGCTCGACGCCTTTCATCAGGATCGTGATGAACGCACCGAGTGCAGAGATGCAGACCGCGGCGTACAGGCCGGGCGCGATCACGCTGAACGGTAGATGCAGGAAGGCCGCCGCCGCGGCGACGAAGACGGTGATGGCGATGCCTGCCGAGGAGAGGCGGCCCCAGGTGGTGTGCCTGACCCGCAGCGTCCGGCGGCGAACGAAGAGAAACACGATCCCGCCGACGATCGGGAAGGCGTACCGGATGGCGACCAGGGCGCCGAGCCATTCGGGCAGGATCCCGATCACGGCCAGCGAGATGGCGGCAACACTGAAGAAGATGCCGTCCATGAACGGGTCGTAAAGGCGCCCCCATCGGGTGGAGGCGTGGCCTCGCCGCGCCAGCCAGCCGTCGAGCAGGTCGGTAACCGCGGCGACCCCGAAGACGGCCACCAGGGCGACGTACGAGCCCTGGCTGGCCCAGTGCGCGCCCCAGGCCACCAGCACCGCGGAGAACCCGCGCATCGCCGTCAGGCGGTTCGGCCAGCCGAGCGACCGCTGCATCTCGCCTGTTTCGAGGTTCACCATCAGACCGAGGTGGAGACCCATGTCGATCATCAAAACGCCCCACCAGGTAAGGCACGTAAGCAGGAACACGAGTGACTCCATCGCATGCGCGGCACTGAAGACCGCCACCGACCCGAGCAGAATGGCGGTGGCGCCAGCGACCGCGAACCGGACCCAGGAGGCGCGCAACGCCTCGTGCTCTTGCATGTTCTGGATCGAGCGGACCCATGAGGCACGCCAGAAGGCGCCCCAGGCGCGACCGCTGTAGGCGCCCTTCTTCAGGTCATTGAGCAGCCCGATGACGAAGAGATTCGGCGGAAGCTCCGGTTCGTCGGTCTGGGCTGGCTTTTGGGAGGGTCGCCTGACCACTATCTGAGTAAAGGCGCTTTGCCCTCACCCGTCAAGGTGCGTATGGCGGCCACCGGGGCGGGCCGAGATCACGGCTGCAGGCTGGGCAGCGGCAAGGGGGGCAGCGACGGCAGCGGCGGCAGGGATGGCAGCGTCGGAAGGCCTGGGAGACCTGGCGGTTCGATCGGGAGGATGCCGCCGGGCTGCCCCGATCCTGACTGGCCGCCCGCGCCACACGAGGCTGCCGGCACCACGTCGGACTTGACGGTCAGGTCCGTGACAGCCAGGTCCGCCGGAATCTGTGCCGCCGGGCGTCCCGTGAGCTTGCACAGGCTTTGCGAGATGACGTCCGCCGGCCGGGTCCAGTCGGCGGGCTTGCGGCCGGCATAGAAGGCCTTGAGGAACTGCCGCCACGCCATCGACGGTCCGACTTCACCCCAGAGCCCATTCATCGACTCGTTTCGTGGCGACGGCAGGGTGACGGTCCGCCCCATCCAGCTCGCGACCGCCAGGTCGCTGGTGTACCCCACGTACCAGGCGTCCTTGAAGTCAGTGGTCGTTCCCGACTTGGCCGCCGCCGGAAACCCGAGGCCAGGCCGAACGGCGCCCTTGAGAATGTCGGTCAGCATATAGGCGGCCGAGGCAGGCAGCACACGCTCCCCGGAATCTCGCTGCGGCCGGTTGGATTCGAGCAACCCACCCTGGCCATCACGGATCTCCAGCACCGTCGCGGCGCGTACCCGGTGCCCGCCGTTGGCGAAGCTGCTGTAGGCGGAGAGGTGGTCGATCATGCGAAGTTCGCTCGCACCAAGGGTCGTCGGCAGGGTCGGATCGAGCGGTGTGCTGATCCCCAGCCCCCTGGCCACGGTAAACACCTTGTCGATCCCGACGTCCTTGAACAGGTGAACCGACGAGATGTTGCGGGACTGCTGGAGCGATTGCCGCAGGGTGATCGTGCCCAGCTCCCGGCCATCCCAGTCGTGAACCGGGTAGCCTCGGAACGCCGTCGCCCCATGGCTGTCGTCCAGCGGTGAGGCGGGCGTCCAGCCGTTGATCAGGGCGGCGACATAGGTATAGGGCTTGAAGGACGAGCCGGGCTGCCTCGGCGAAACCGTGTAGTTGACCTGGCCGCCAATGGCGGTGTTGAAGTAGTCGGCACTTCCGACCATCGCCAGCACCGCACCCGTGTGCGGCTCCATGACCAGCATCGCCCCATTGTTGACCCCGTTTGACTTCGCGAAGTGCGCCACGCCGCTGGTCACCGCCTGCTCCGCCAGCGCCTGCGCGTGCGGATCGAGCGTGGTCACGATCCGCAGCCCACCCGAGCGCAGGTAGTTCGGGTCGTAGCGGCGCTCTAGCTCGCTCCACACGTAGTCCACGAAATGGGGAGCGATCGAGGAGCGGCGGCCGCCCGCGGCCTGCCGTGCCGTGGTCAGCGCCGGCCGCAGATCCTCCGTGTAGGCGCGATCGGCGACCGCGGCCGTGACATATCCGTCCCGCACCATCGCATTGAGCACGTCCCGCTGCCGCGCGCGGGCCTCGGTGAAGCCCGTGGCCAGGAACGGATTGAAGTAGCTTGGTCGCTGCGGCAGCCCCGCCAGGAAGCTCGCCTGGGCCAGGTCGACCTTCGCCGCCGACACCGCGAAGTACGTCTGCGCGGCGGCCTCCACCCCGAACGCCTGGTTCCCGTAGAAGATCGTGTTCAGGTAGATGCCGAGGATCTGGTCCTTCGAGTACTCACGCTCGAGCTCCACCGCCAGCACCACCTCGCGCGCCTTCCGGTCGAAGCTGCGACTCTGGGCGCTGTCCTGGAGGAGATAGTTTTTGACCAGCTGCTGGGTGATCGTGCTTCCGCCTTGGGCCGCGCTTCCATGCGTGACGTCGTAGAAGCCCGCGGCCACGATACGGAGCGGACTGATGGCGCCATGGTTGTAGAAGTCGCGATCCTCGATCGCGATGGTGGCGTGCCGCAGATCCCAATCCACCTGCTCCAGGGGCACGACGGTCCGGCGCTGCTGGTAGCGCTCCTCGAGCAGGGTCGTCCCATCGCGTGCGTAAATGCGGGTCGTCTGGGGCAGGTTCTGTGCGCTCAGGTTGGCAAGGTTGGGCAGCTCGCCAGCATAGCTGTACAGAAACGTCCCCGCCCCCACGAGACTGGCCAGCGAGCCCGCCAGGCCCGCGATCAGCAGCCGGCGGATCCATCGGCCTGCCCCGCGGCGCCGGCGGGCGGCCAGGGACGGGCTGGTGGCAGAAACGACCTGGGGCGCACGGCGGCCCTGGCGCTGGCGCATGCTCCTTCGGCTTCTCACGGCGTCTCGGTAAACGGTGGCATTGGGCGCAAGGTTACCGTCGGCGGGGCGCGCCGGTCAGATCAAGCGCTTCGGCGAAAGGTGATAGCCGGGTGTCTTCTTAACGCTCAGTGAACAAGAGCGTGCTGCCCGTAACTGGCCGCGGTCAGGAGCGGCCCGAGCCCGAGTCCGAGGAAGATGACGCCGGCCGTGCTGACGCCCATCGCCAGGCGAAGCGGCCAGTCGAGCCGATGCGGCGGGACCTCGTAGACCGGCGGGTCGAGAAAGGCCACCCGAACCAGCCGGAGGTAGCAGAGAGCCAGGAGCAGGATGTCGAAGACGCCGACGACCGCCAGCCAGGTGAAGCCGCCGTCCACCACCGCCTTCAGCGCGACAAACTTGGCGAAGAATCCCGCCAGCGGAGGGAGCCCGATCAGCGACGCGATCGCAAGGCCGAGCACGACCGCGACGCCGGGGGTCGATCGGGCCATGCCGGCGAGGTCGCGGATCGCGTCGCTGTGGACCGCCCGCGCGAAGCCCATCATCGCCGCGAAGGCGCACAGGTTGGTGAGGCCGAGGGCGATCACGAACACCAACATGGCGCGCACGCCGTTGCGCGGCAGATCGACCATGGCCGCCAGGGCGTAGCCACCCTGCGCGACCGTCGAGTACACCAGCAGCCGCCGGACACTGGTTTGGGCCAGCGCCAGCACGGCGCCACCGGTCATCGCGATCGCCGCCACGACGGCGATCACGGTCGAATACCCGATCGACGTGGAACTGAACGTCGACCAGAGCACGCGGGTGAAGGCGGCAAACCCGGCCAGCACGCCCACCGACGAGACGAAGGCGAGGACCCGCATCGGGACCCCCAGGTCGAAGGCGCGGGTCCACCAGCGAACCGGCGTCATGCCGAGTTTTCCGAGGAACCCGACGATCAGGAGGGTGAGGGCGAGCAACGCCGCCGGCTGGCCTGCCCCGATCGTGCGCATGGCCCGTCCGGCCGCAGCGAGCCGGGTCTCGCCGGTGAGCCCATAGATCAGCGCCAGCCCGTAGACGAGGATCGCCGTGCCGGCCATGCCCAGGACCAGGTAGCCCACGCCGGCGTGGGCCGCGTCGCCGCCCCGGCGCGCCAGGGCCGCCAGCAGGTACAGATTCACGGCCAGCAACTCGAGTGAGACCAGCAAGGCGACCATTTCGGCCGCCGAGGCGGACAGCATCGCTCCGACGGTCGCCAGCAACATGAAGCCGGCAAGCTCGCCGCCGCGCGACTCATCTGGGATGACGTCGCCGAGGCTGATCAGAAGCGCAAGCGCGCTCGCGACCAGGATGGCCATGTCGATGACGACGGCGTACCCGTCCAGCAGGAAGGCGCCGTCGAGGATCGTGATCGTCTGCTTCGCCTGCGTCAGCAACGCCAGGAAGGCCAGCACGACCGCGGATAGCGCGATGGCGGTCGCCCAGAACCCCGGACGGAAGCGGGCCACGGCAAAGACCACGATCGCGCCGGCGAGCAGCCAGAGCTCGGGCGCGAACGCGAGCACGTTGTCCGGGGTCACCCACCAGCTCCGCTGAGCAGCGTCAGCACCGAGAAGTTGATGCTGTCCATGAGGATCACGGGCAGGATGCCGAGCAGCGCCAGAAGGGAGAGCAGGCCGATACCGGTCCCGAGTTCGAGGCTTCCGACATCGCGGACCCTCGCGTAGGTCTCGTTGAGCGACCCGAAGAAGACCCGCTGGAAGGTCCACACGATCACGGCGGCGGTCAGCAGGCTGCCGAGGATGACGAGGCTGGTCACGAGCCGCTGGCCCGGGTAGGCCCCGAGAAAGACGAGGAACTGCCCGACAAAGACGGCCAGCCCGGGCAGCCCCAGAGCGGCGAGGGCGCCGAGGAACCAGAGGACGGCACCTCTGGGCATCCGCGCCGCGAGCCCACCCATGGCGCGGATGGAGCGCGTGTTGGCCCGCTCTGCCACGGCGGCCACCATCAGGATCATGAGCGCGGCGGCGAGGCCGTCGGCTCCGATCAACAGGACGGCGCCGTTCAAGGCGACCGGCGAGCCCGAGGCGACCGCCAGCAGCAGGATCCCCCCATGGCTGACCACCAGGTAGCCGATGACCCGGCGCAAATCATCCTCGCGGAAGGCGGCGATGGCGCACCAGAGGACCGTGATCACCGCCAGTACCGCGATCGCCCCCGAGACCTTGTGCAGCGTCGTGTGGAACTCCCCGACGTTGACCCGGATCAGTCCGTACGCCCCGAGCTTGGTCACGATGGCGGCGAGGATGATCGCGACCGGCGGCGCGACCTCTGCCTGCGCGCCAGTGAACCAGGTATGGAAGGGGAACACCGGTAGCCGCAGCGCGAATGGGATGAAGAAAAGCGCGAAGACGAGCCCGGAGGCTGACGCCGGGAAGGCCAGGTCGTGGAGGGTCGCGATATCGAACGTGTGGGCCGGCCCTTTCATGTAGAGGATCAGGATGGCCAGCAGCAGCAGGCCGCTGCCGATCATCTCGACCGCGAGCAGTTTCCAGGCGGCCGCCAGCCGCCGTGGCCCACCCCATCCGCCGGTCAGAAAACAGAGGGGGACCGCCTGCAGTTGCCAGAAGAGAAAGAAGAGCAGGAAGTCGAGCGAGCAGAGCGCCCCGTTGACGCCGGTCTCGACCACCAGGATGAGGATGAAGAATCCCCGGACATCGTCGCGAATCCGGTTGGAGACGAGGATCGCGACCAGGAAGAGGATGCCGGCGAGCAGCATCAGCGACATGCTGACGCCGTCGACCCCGAGGTGATAGCTCGATGCCAGGCTCGGGAGCCAGGAACGGCTCTCGTCGTAGGCATAGGTGCCGCTCTGGTCGCGGAAGCCGTACCACATCAGCACGTCGAGGGCGGTGACGAAGGCGGCCGCCGCCAGGGCGACGGTCCGGATCCGGGCCTTCTCGGCCGGGGTCCGTGCCGGAAAGAAGAGCAGCAGCAGCGCCGCGATCGCGGGCACCCAGACGATGGCGCTGAGTAGCAGCATCAGCCCACGCCCCTGATGAGATGGGCCCCGATCAGGATCGTGACGGCGGCCAGCACGACCAAACCGGTGAAGAGGCCGAGCGCGAACTGCTGCGCGCGTAGCCGCGGCAGGCGCCGGCGCGGCGTCGAGGCGAACGTGATCGAGTCCCCGACGAGGTCGACGCCCTCGTCGATGACGCGGCGATCAGTCCAGGCAAACGCCCCGCTCAGCGGCAGCACGCCGCGATCGACGGCGAACCCATAGGCCCGGTCGAGGTAGAGGCCGTGGCCCAACGCGTGCCGCGCCGGCACAAGGGCCGGGGGCATCGCCGGCAGGAGCCGGCGGCCGTAGGCGACGAGCGCGGCGGCGGCGCCGGTGACGCTGGCGATGAGCGTGATCGCGGCGGCGACCAGGTGCGAGTTCGAGGGGATGAGGCCGTGGAAGGCGACAAAGCCAAGGTAGTCGCTTCGGCCCGGGAATCCTCGGACCCCGGCCACGACGCTGGCGACGGCGAGCAGGATCAGGGCGAGCGCGACCCGACCGCCTGCCTCGCGAATCCGGTCGGGCTCGAAGCGGCGCCGGCGCGCTGTCTGCCCGAGGAACACCAGCGCGAAGACTCGAAAGAGAGCCACCCCGAGGAGAAAGGTCGTAAGGACGACGACCGCGATCGAGACCGGGTTCCCGCTTGCCAGCGCGCGCGACAGGATGGCGTCCTTGCTCCAGAAGGTGCTCAGCGGCGGGATGCCGGCCAGGGCCGCGATCCCGATCAGCGCGGTCACCCCCGTGCGCGGCATACGCCGAAGCAGTCCACCCATCTCTGCCATCTGCTCCGTTCGGAGCTCGCGGATGATGATCCCCGCGGCGAGAAACAGCAGCGCCTTGGGCCAGGCGTGCGTGATGACCTCGAAGGCGCCGGCCCCGTAGGCACGGATCCCCAGCGCGAGCATCATCAGGCCGAGCTCGCCCATGGTGGCGTAAGCGATGGCTCGCTTGAGGTTGTCCTGGAAGAGGGACCAGGCCGCGCCCAGCAGCGCCGTCAGGCCACCCACGATCGCGACGACGACGAGTGCGCGTGGGCTCGCGATAAAAAGCGCATAGCTGCGGGCAACCAGGTAGACTCCCGCGACCCCGACCGTCGCGGAGTGCATCAGCGCAACGCCGGGGGCGGGCGCCTGGACACTGCCCGAGAGCCAGACGTGCAAGGGGAACTGCGCCGAGCGCGCGACGGCGCCGATGAACACCAGGAGGGCCATCAGAAAGAGGCCGGTGGAACTCACCTTGCCGCCGGTGTATTGACCCGCCAGCGCCTGAAAATTCAGCTCGTTGAACCCGGAATAGATGTAGACGATCCCGATCAAGAGGCCAACGTCCCCGATCGCGAAGACGATAAAGGTCCGAGTGCCGGCTCGCGCGGCATCCTCCCGCTGCCACCAGTGACCGATGAGCAGGTACGACGAGACGGTCAGCAGGGCACCGAAGAGGAACAGCTCGAAGTAGTTCGTCGAGAGCACGAAGCCGAACATCGCGAAGGTCGACAGGAGCATGACCATGAAGAAGCGGATCGCCCCATCGTCCCGGCGCATCGATCCCAGCGCATACAGCTGGACGAGGAAACTGACGATGGCGATCGTGGCCAGCGTGACGGCCGACAGCGGATCGGCCGTGACCCCCCACTTGAGCGTGAATTCCGCGGCCGTCCCGGACAGGCCGGTGAAGAATTGCAGGAATGTGCTCTCGCGCTCGAGATGCAACGGGTGGGCGATTTCGATCGCCAGGACCAGCAGCGCGGTGATCGCGCTGGCCAGGGTGAAGAGGACCGCGATGCCGGCGCTCAGGCGCCGCGAGTCGATCGTGAAGGCGGCGATCAGGAGGATCGCGATCAGCGGGAGGAGCAAGGCCAGCAACGCGAGAAAGGTCGGACTCCAGGTGTCCAGCGGACCCCTGGCGGCCGCCGCGAGGAGAGCCAGCGTCACGTCAGCTCGCTACCGACTCGTACTCGTCGACGAGGAAGGTGCGCTGCTCGCGGTAGATGATCGCCGCCATCGCCAGCCCGACCGCCAGCTCGGCGATCCCCACTCCCGACACGATCAGGGCGAGCACCTGCCCTCGAGCGGGGTTTACCGCACCGAGCCCGAAGCGCGAAAAGGCGACAAAGGCGAGGCTGCCGGCGGTCAACATGAATT
>JALYYC010000223.1 GCA_030946755.1 Candidatus Dormiibacterota bacterium | reverse complement strand
CCGTATCGGTCCAGCGCACCGGCCCGGTGAGCTGCCCAACCATCAGCGGGCGCACCTCGTCGGGTGTCTCGTGCACCTGGGCGTCGGCGTTGAAGACCTGAGGCCGCTCGAGGCGCTTCAGGGGAACGCGCTCCCAGGCCGCCCGGAACGTCTCGGCCGCCGTGGCCATTAACGGCGAGTGAAAAGCGCCGCTTACGGGCAGCCGGATCACCCGCTTGGCACCGGCTTGCTGCAGGCGTGGGGTGATCCGCTCGAGTCCAGCATCGGTCCCCGAAATCACGACCTGGCCAGGTGCATTGAAATTGGCGGCGACCACGTCGTCAGTCTCGCCGCAGATGCGGACCACGGACTCGTCATCGAGGCCAAGCACGGCGGCCATCCCGGTGCCCCCCGTTGCCGAGGTGGCCATGGCACGGCCCCGAGCCTGTACCGCCGCCAGGGCATCGAGCGGGGTCAACGCGTTGGCCGCCACCAGCCCGGCGAACTCCCCCATGCTGTGTCCGGCGACGGCGGCCGCGCTTACGCCCCGTTTCTGAAGCAACTCCAGGAGGGCGAGGCTATGAAAGAGGATGGCGGGCTGAGTCTGGTCAGTGGCCTGCAGCGCAGCCGCGGGACCATCCAGCATGAGCCGCCGCAGCGGAGTCCGAAGACGCTCCTCAGCCGCTTTTAGGAACTGCGCCGATTCCGAGCCCGGCTCGAGCAGGTCTCGCCCCATGCCGACGGACTGGGCGCCCTGGCCGGGAAAGAGGAAGGCGTCGGGCAGGTGCAGCTAGTCCGTCTTGATGACTTCGCGCCCGTTGTAGTAGCCGCAGTTCTTGCAGATGGTGTGCGGCCGCTTGGGCTGGTGACACTGCGAGCAGTCGACGAGCTGGATGCGCTTCAGCGCCAGGTTCGCACGGCGCTCACCCTGGCGGGCATGCGCGTATCGAGTCTTTGGAAGTGCCATGAGCAGCGATTATATCGATCGGCGCCCGCTTATCGGTTGCGCTGGCTGGTCAGTTCCACCTCTTTCGGCTGTTTCTCGGGCGGTGTCCGGAGCGCCTCGACGCCCTTTTTGACGGTCGCCACCGTCCGCAAAAGCTGCGCCTCGAGCGACTGCATGACCTCCCAGGCGTAGCGATCGGCGGCGCGGCGGACCTCCTCAGCGCGTGCCGACGCCTCCCGCAGGACGGCCTCCGCCTGTTTCTCCGCCCGCTTGTTCAACTCCTGCTGGCCCATCATGGTTTGCGCTCGCTCTGTCGCCTTGGTGATCGTCCTGGCCGCCTCGGCCTGGGCCTCCGACAGCAGGCGCTGCTGCTCCTGCAGGGTCCAGCGGGCTTGCTTGATCTCGTCGGGCAGGCTCAGGCGGAGGTCATCGATGCACGCCAGCACCTCCTCCTGGTCGATGATCACCGTCCGGGTCAAGGGGATCTGCCGGCTGTGGGAAATCAGGTACTCGAGGCGGTCGACGGCTTCGTGAATGTTCATTGGCGTGCTCCCTTTGATCCAAGACGTTGCTTGAGTGGTTCGACGACGCTTGCTGGGACGAATTCGGTGATGTCTCCGCCAAAGGCAGTCAATTCCTTGATCAGGCTGGAACTCAGAAACAGGTGACGCAGGCTGGTGGGGATGAAGACGGTCGTGACGTCGGGCTCGAGACGACGGTTCATCATCGCCATCTGGAACTCGCTCTCGAAATCGGATACGGCGCGCAGGCCGCGCACGATCACGCGCGCGCCGACATGCCGAGCAAAGTCGATGGTGAGGCCGTCGTACGAGCCGACCTCGACCGAGGGCATCTCGGCAATGCTCGGTCGAATCATCGCGATCCGCTCCTCGGCGGTAAAGAGTGGCTGCTTGCTCGGATTCTCGCTGACCGCGATCACGACGCGGTCGAAGATGCCGGCTGCCCGATTGATGATGTCGAGATGGCCGTGTGTCAGCGGATCGAAGGTCCCCGGGTAGATCGCGGTTGTCACTGGTAGCGCAGAAAGCTGAGCCGGGTGCTGCCGTAATCCCGGTCGCGAACCAGCGAAAGCTTGGTGAGGGCCGGAAGGCTCTGCGACCGATGGTGCTCCGCGACAACGAGGGCATCGGCGCGCAGGGGCGCCTGATCCAGGGTCTGCAGCGCCTCGCTCAAGACCGCGCCATCCTGGTAGGGCGGGTCCAACAATAGAAGGTTATAAGTGGAGAGGTCGTCATGATGCGCCTGCAGCCAGTGAACGGCCTCGGCGCATGCCACGTCGCCTTGCTGGGCGTAGCCGGTGAGGGCCAAATTCTCGGCCACGATCGTAGCACAGGTTCGATCGCGATCCACAAAGGTGGCGAAGGCCGCGCCACGCGATAACGATTCGAGGCCAAGGGTCCCCGCGCCGGCAAAGAGGTCGAGGACGCGCACACCGCGTATGCTGTCGCCGATGATGTTGAAGAGGGCTTCGCGGACCATGGAGGTCGTCGGGCGCGTCGAGCGCCCGGGTGGCGTCTTGAGGGCACGGCCGCGATGAACCCCGGCCGTGATTTTCGTCCCGGGACCCGACACATGATGAGTAAAGCACGCAAAGGACGACCGGCATAGGCATCATCGAGGCGATCATCGGGGTGCTTCTCGTGCTGCTCCTCCCCATCGGGGCCGGCATGGCCGTCGGGTGGCTCTTGAGCCTGCTCCGACCCCTGCCTCCGTTGCCCCCACCGATCCCGCCCAAGCCGGCGCCACCGCCGGTCAGTCCAGCGCGAACACCCGACGATAAGCCGAAAGCTGGTGACGGAGGGCCGGCTCGCTCGCGAGGGACGGGTCGCGGTCCAAGAGGCGGACGGCCTCGCTCTGGGCGTCACTGATCAGGATCGCATCGAGCAGGCTCGCCATTCGAAAGTCCTTCCCGTGCTGTCGATAGCCGTGCAGGTCCCCCATCCCGCGTAAACGCAGATCGATCTCCGCCAGATCGAAGCCACTCTGGTGCGAAACGACGGCGTTCAGTCGTTCGAGCGTCGTCGGGTCGTCGGCGTCGGTGAACAGCAGGCAGTAGGACTCGTGCGCGCCCCGCCCTACCCGGCCGCGGAACTGGTGGAGCTGCGCCAGACCGAAGCGTTCCGCGCCTTCGATCATCATCACCGTGGCGTTCGGGATGTCGATTCCCACTTCGACGACCGAGGTCGACACCAGGATGGCCACCTGGCCCTGCTGGAATCGGCTCATGATCGCCTCCTTCTCCGCCGCCTTCAGCCGGCCGTGAAGCAGCGCGATGCGCGGCGCGAGGTCGGGAAACACGTCGCGCTGCAGCTTATCGGCCTCGGCGGTCGCTGACCGCACTCCCAGCTTGTCCGACTCCTGGATCAGCGGGCAGATGACAAACACCTGGCGTCCGGCCGCCACCTGCTCGCGGATGAAGGCGTAGGCGTGGTCGCGGCTGCCGGGTGGATACAGCCGGGTGATCACGGGACGGCGGCCGGGTGGCATCTCGGTGAGGACGGAGATATCCAGGTCGCCGAAGAGCGTCAGGCCGAGGGTGCGAGGAATCGGCGTGGCGGTCATCGAGAGGAAGTGCGGCCGTTGCTCGTTCTTCTGGCGTAACGCGAGCCGCTGGCCGACGCCAAAGCGGTGCTGCTCGTCGACGACCACGAGCGCCAACTGGTTGAACTTGACCTCTTCCTGGATCAGGGCGTGGGTACCGATCAGGACCGGCAGCGATCCCTCGGCGAGCGACGCCAGCATCGGGCGCCGGGCTGCCGCCGGCGTACTCCCGACAAGCAGGCCGACCCCAACCCCGAACGGCCGGAGCAGGGATTCGATGACCTCGGCATGCTGGCGGGCAAGCAGCTCGGTTGGGGCCAGCAGGACCGATTGGTAGCCCGCCTTTGCCACATGGTGCAGCGCCATCGCCGCCACCACCGTCTTTCCCGAGCCGACATCGCCTTCGAGGAGCCGATTCATCGGACGAGGCAGCGCCAGGTCCTTGAGGATCTGCCAGGCGGCAACTCGTTGGGCCGTCGTGAGCCGGAAGGGTAACGCGGCGACGAAGCCGCGGGCTGTTGCCTCATCAAAGGGGACCGAAAGGGCGGTGTGGGCCGTGCGCGCCCGCTTCGCCTCCTGCGCGGCGACCTCGAGCAGGAACATCTCCTCGAAGGCGAGACGCTGCTTCGCTGCGTCGAGGGCTGGCCGCGAATCAGGGAAATGCACCTGCTGCACGGCAACCGAACGCTTCGGGAGGCCACGGCGCGTAAGAAGTTCGGCGGGCATGAACTCCTCGAGCTTGCTTGCCAGCGGAAGGAGCGTCTGGACCTTGGGACGCAGCCAGCGTGAGGTCAGCTTTTCGGTTTCGTGGTAAATGGGGACGAGCCGCGCAGCGTGCTGGGGATCGGCGGAGACCTGCTCGTATTCCGGGCTCTTGAGCACGGGTCCGCCGTCGAACTGGACCTCACCCGCCGCGAAGATCTCATCATCAACGTGCAACTGTTTGGTGACCCATGGTTGGTTGAACCAGACGAGGCGCATGTGGCCGGACTCGTCCGCGAGCGTGGCTTCGGTGATGAACATCCGTCTATGGCGAGCCGGACGCGTGTGGATTTCCGTGATGCGTCCCC
>JALYYC010000204.1 GCA_030946755.1 Candidatus Dormiibacterota bacterium | reverse complement strand
CGCGAGCGGGTGCGCGCCGATGGCCGGGACCTCTGCATCGTCGTCAATGAGCAGCATGTGGTCCTCGGCCTCCTTCGCAAGAAGGAACTCGATGGGGGTGATGACGTCACCGCGGAACAGGTGATGCGCCCAGGCCCAGGGACCTTCCGCCCAAATCTCACCCTGGAAGAGATGCTCAAATTCATGCGCGAGAAAGACATCAAGACCAACAGCCTGATCACCACGCCCGAAGGGCGGCTCCTCGGCATCATCGCCCGAAACGACCTCGAGGCAACCTTCGCCCACGATTCCAGCAGCTAGAAGAGGGAACTGGAGCCGAGGCGCGTCAGGCGCCAGAAGATGTCTGGCTCGAAGATACCGCCGTTGGTCCTGAGCGGGATGGTCGTTTTCCGGTCGCCTACCTGGACTGTCACGGAGCCGACAAATGTCCCCGATGCGACCGGCGGTTTGAGCGGCTTGAGGTCGGTCGTTTCGTGCTGGGCCATGCCGTCATAGACGACCCAGTTGACGTCTCGCTCGACGAACATCGTGGACTGATCGCCCCAGGGCGCCGAGTACTCGGCGATGACCTGGAGGGTGGAGATGATCGATCGGTTGTGCAGGCCTGGGACGACCGCGTGGACCAGGCCGGTGCTGCGAGTGAAGGCCTCGTCGAGCGTGGGCAATCCCATCACCACGCCGTAGACCCGGGCGGCCTGGTTGTCGGCGCTGACGTCGGCGGCGAACACGAAGCAGGCGCCCGCCTGCGGGCTCGAGCCCGTCTTGACGCCGATGATGCCCTCCTGCCCCAACGCGGCGTCGACGTTGAAGACCCGCCCCGCAACCGGCAGGGTGGCTTCCGGCTGCTTCACGATCTCGGCAAAGACCGGATTGGCCATCGCCAGCTGGGCCAGCTTGATCAGGTCGGCGGGGGTCCCGACAGAGTCCGGCGAAAAGCCGCTCGCGTCCGTGTACTTCGTCTGCGACAACCCGGCGCTCATCGCGCGGACATTCATCTTGCCGACGAAGGCCGACAGCGAGCCGCCGTCCCACGTCGCCAGCAGCTCGGCGACGTTGTTCCCCGACGGAATCAGGAGCGCCTGGAGTGCCTGATATTCGCTCAGCTGCTCGGCCGCCTGTACCGGGAAGACCGACTGACCCTGATCCCTTTCGCGCTGGTACGTCGCCACGTCGTCGGCGCCGATGAGGATCGTCGGCCCCTGCTGCGCCAGCGCGAGCGGATGATCTTCGAGGATGACCAGCGCCGTCATCATCTTCACGGTGCTTGCCAGCGGCTGGGGCGTCTGGGGGCCGTGCGCACCGATCATCCCGAGCCCCTCCACCGCGACCGCGGCGCTACCGGTCGTCGGCCACGGCAAATCCGGTGGGGTGGGCCCCAGCTGGTGACTCACCGGCTGGAGCGGGGTCGGACCGACGCTTGGGATCGGGCGGAGCAGCTGGACCAGAACCAGAATCAGGATCAGCAGGAACGCGATGATGCCCGCGACCCCGACGGCAGCGCCCTCCCGACTGATGCCCCAGCGTTCGGTGAGCCCCTTCACCTCAAGAAGGACACTACCTCATGGAGGACACTCCCTCCCCCCTTGTGGGGGAGGGAGGGGAGGGAGAAAAGGTGAAGCCGATCGCGATCAGGCCGAGGGCGGCCAGTACCAACACGAGGAAGGGCGCCGTCAGCAGGCCGGTGGCATCGAGGAGGAGCCCGCCAAGCACGGGACCGAAGAACGCGAACAGGTATCCGATCGTCAGCATCAGCGCGGAGTAGCCCGCCACCTCACCCTGGGTTCGAGCCAGCAAAGGAGGCAGCGCCATGGCTCCGGTGAAGCCCATGCTCGACCCGGCTCCCACCATGACGACGAAAACCCACACCGCGGCCGTGAGGCCGAGCACCAGTCCGAGCGAGCCGATCAAGGTCACCAGCCCAGCTGCCAGGTAGAACGCCCGTGAGGTCGCGAACGGAGCCTGCACGCCGATCAACACGATCGCCATCCCGAGGACGACGGCACCAAGCAAAAAGAGGACCAGCGCCGAGGCATTCTGCCCCTTCGCATGGAGCAAGAACGGGAGCCAGGTCACGGAGGTGACGTAGATCGCGCTCTGGGTCGCAAACAGGGCGCCCGCCCGCCAGATCTCCGGTTTGCGGAGCAGTGCGGTCAGGTGAGAGGGCGCTGCCGTTTCGAGTTCCTGCCTTGGAGCGAGCGCCAACCAGAGCACGCACGCCAGCAGCGCAGGCAGCCCCCAGGCGATGAGCGTACCGCGCCAACCGACGACCATGAGGAGGTAGACCGTCACAGTGGTGGCCAACCCGCCGCCCAAATTGAGGGCGGCCGTGTAAATCACCGAGACCCGCTGGATCCGATCGGGAAACCAACCGCGCAGGAGCGCCGAAGCCGCCGGTTGGGCGATTCCGGCGCCGATCCCCACGACCAGGGTCCCTGCAAACAGGGCGAGAACAGCAGGTTGGAGCACACGGGCAAAGGCGCCGACAGCGATAGCCCCCGTCGCAACTGCGAGCAGGCGGCGTGGCCCGAGCAGGTTCGAGAGCAGCGCGCCCGGCACGGCGAAAACGCCCAGACACAGGAATGGCATCGACGTGAGCGCGCCGGAGACCGCGAAGCTGAGGTGCAGGTCGGCCCGGATCGCGGGCAGGACCGGCGAGATGCCGAGGATGACGGAACGCAGGTTGAAAGCAACGACGGACACCAGGGTCAGAGCGAGAGCGGATCGTCGGGCGATATTCTCAGCATACGAATCGCATCCATTGGCGCACCTATCTGACGGCCGGCGCGATTCTCGCCGGCGCCGCCTTCATCGCGCTGCAGATGCTGCTGATCCACGCCGGCAGCCGCGACTGGGACGAGGGTGTGTACTGGCAGTCGATCCGCGCCCTGGTTCGCGGCGAGCCGCTCTTCCGGTCGGTCTATGCCTCGCAGCCGCCCGCCTTCTATTACGCGCTCGTTCCCCTCTACCTGCTCTCCCATTCCCTGGCTGCTTTGCGGATTTCCGTCCTGTTCTTCGCCGTCGTCGGGCTGGTGGCCGGCTACTGGGCAGCTCGATCGCTGGCTGGCTTTCCGGCAGCCGTGATCGCGCTGCTGCTCCTGGCAACCAGCCCCATGTACATCCATGAGGCCGCGATCGTCCAGGCGGACATGCCCTCGGCCGCCATGACCCTTCTAGCGCTGGCGCTCACGCTCGCCGCGACGCGGGCATCCCGGATCGTCGCCACCCGGCTTGCGGTGCTCGCCGGCCTCGCGCTCGCCGTCGCGATCGGCGCCAAGTTTTTCGGCCTGCTCGCCATCCTTCCAATCGGCCTGCTTCTCATCACGCCCCGACGTCAGCCCTTTCGCGTGCTGCTCGGCTTCGCAGCCGGGCTGCTCGCAGGCCTGGTGCTGGTGATGGTGCCGGCCTTCCCGGCCCTCGGCGCCGCCTACCAGCAGATGATCGGCGGACATGTGGCCGCGACGCGCACGGTGTATGCCAGTTTCGGCGGAAACCTGTCCGTCCTGCTTCGTGCCGGCGCGCTGCCGCTGATCGGGGTCGCGATCCTCGCCGCCGCGATCGCCATCCAGCGCCGCGATCCGCGAATCATTGCGCCGCTGGCATGGTCAAGCCTTGGCACGATTGCGCTCCTGCTCTACCAACCGCTCTATCCGCACCACGTCCTGCTCCTCGTGCCAGCACTCGCGCTGACGGTTGCGGTCGGATTCGCGGATCTCGCCGCCTGGCGGCCCGGATGGGTAGCTCCATCCACGGCCATGGCGACGCTTGCGGCCGCGATCGGGCTGGTGATCGGGCTGCAGGACGCGCAGCACGCCCTTATCCCCAACGGGCGTGATGTTGCGTTGGCCACGGCCATCGAAGCGGCCAGCCTCCCGGGCCAGTACGTGATCAGCGACAACCCGTACGCGGTGGCCCTCGCCAACCGCGACCTGCCGGGACCCATGGTCGATACCTCGGGCGCCCGAACGGCGGCCGGCCTGCTGACCACGGCCGGCCTCGATACCGCAAAGGACGACTACGGCGTGACGGTCATCCTGACGGACAGCGGCCGCCTACAGGGTGTGCCCGGATTTTCCCGGTGGCTTGCGTCAGACTTCCGACAGGTGCGTCCGATCGGCCCGCACGCCTCTCTCTATGCCGCTCGTCCGGAACCGAACTGAGGGCGCGCCAGACCGTACAGCAGCGCCGCGTAGCAGCTGATGCCGAGCGCGAAACCGAGCGTCGTTCGGAAGGCGGCGTCCCGGCGCGTCATGGCTGGGTCACCGCGACCGCGAGCGCCGGCACGAGGACCCGCTTTTCGGAGAGCTGGCCCTCCCGCCCGAAGAGGCCGCCAAATAGATAGCCGGGCTCGAGGTAGGTCTGCGCGCCGGACTTGACCGCGGTGTAGACCAGCTCCGATCGAGTCAGAGCCACCGATGGCACCGGACCCTGCACGGGTACCAGCGGCGACGCCGCAATCGCCTCCGCGACCGTGGACGATGGAGCCCGCAGCGGATATGGTCCGCTCTGCTCGGTGACCGGTAGCGGCCCGCCGGCCCGGTACACCTGGCCACCCGGATCCACCATCAGTTCCAGCCCGGTGGGCTCGCCGTTCACGTCAACCTCCGGCGCGAAGGTGCCGTTGCTCAGTGGGACCAGCCGCTGGTAATCGATGGTGAAGCCCGGGAAGCCGGGGGGAGGCCCGAAGGGGCTTGCCTGCTGTGGCGGCGCCGCGCTGCTGGTCACGATCCGGTACGGCCAGGTCGGCGTCAGGCCATAGCGGGTCAGAAAATCGGCGGCGGCCGCCCGCGCCACCGCTTCCGTGGGCCCAACGTTGTTTTTCGCAGCGGGATCCTTAAAGAAGACGAAGGTTGGTTGGGGGCCGCCCAGTGTGATTCCCATCAGGAAGCCATCGGGGCCCGTGTAGTTCCGGTTCCCCGCGCTTCCGCGAGGCTCGAGTTTGGCTCCAAGGCGCGCCGCGAACGCATCGGCCTCCACCGCCCCGGGTGTCTGCAAGCGGTAAACGGGGGCGCTCGCTGGGACCAGTGGGAGCTGGCCGGCCCAGGTCATCTGCGCGGGCCCAAAGTAGGGTGCGATCGCCGGCGCGGTGCCTCCGCCACCAAGCCCCTGCGGCGGATTCAGGTTGGGCGGCGGCAGCTTGCCGAAGGCCACCGGGGCTGCGGTCGGGGAGGCACCCGGGCTTTTTTGCGCGACCGCCGGGCCGTTGCGACCGATCGCGATCCCAACCGACCCGGCAATCACGGCAATCGCCGCGACCGCGGCCAGCGCGCCGCCGAAGGCAAAGACGCGAGTCACCGGGGCGGCGACCCGCCGTGTCCCGGGCCGTGGATTGGCGACGGCGTTAAGGATCACCCGCTGGCGCAGACCGGGGGGCGCGGGCGTGCGCGACAGCTCGTCCTCGAAGGCGTCGTGCAGGCGGTCTTCGAACTCGGCCATCAGGTGAGCACCTCCGGGACCGCGACCGCCGGTTTCAATCGTTGGGCGGCGCGGTGGATGCGCGACTTCGCCGCCGTTTCCGAGATCCCGATCACGGAGGCAACCTCGTCGAGCGGGAGATC
>JALYYC010000139.1 GCA_030946755.1 Candidatus Dormiibacterota bacterium | reverse complement strand
TCTGGTTCGTCGATCGCACCACCGTGGGCGTCGCGGGGATCCAGGCCGTCAGCGGCGCCGTTGAGCAGCTGGCGGGGTCGGCCACCGGCGGCGTGCGGTTCTTCGTCGCCGCGAACCAGGAAGGTGGGATCACGCAGGCCCTCCACGGGCCGGGCTTCTCGGAAATCCCCAGCGCGCTGGCGCAGGGCTCGCTCGCTCCGGGGACGTTGCAGGCAGATGCGACAACCTGGGGCCAGCAGCTGAAAGCCGCCGGGGTGAATCTCGTCTTCGGTCCAGTAATGGATACCGTTCCGCCCGGCACGGATGCGCAAAACCAGCCGATCGGCGCGCTCCAACGCGAGTACGGACACGACCCAGTCACCGTGGCATCGCACGGGGTTGCCGTGCTCGCCGGTCTTCACGCGGCAGGCGCCGCCACCACGATCAAGCATTTTCCCGGCCTCGGGCGCGTTCAGGGGAACACGGACTTCACCAGCGCGACAGACTCGGCGACGACCTCGACGGACGCGTCCCTCGAGCCATTCACGCAGGGCCTTGCCGCCGGGACGGACTTCGTCATGGTGGCGCTGGCCACCTATACCCAGATCGACAAAGCCCACCTCGCCGTCTTTTCGCCGATCGTGATGCGCGATCTGCTGCGCACGCGGCTCGGCTTCCCGGGCCCCATCATGTCGGATGATCTCGGGGCCACGGCCGCCGTCGCCAGTATCCCGGCGGGGACGCGGGCGATCGACTTCCTGAAGGCGGGGGGCGACATGATCATCTCCAAGACGACGCCGGCGGCCCTGATCATGGTGCAGGCAATCCGCGCCCAGGAGGCGACCGATCCCGCCTTCACGTCCCGCGTAGACGATGCCGCGCGGCGCGTCCTGCGTGTCAAGGAGGCCTACCATCTGCTGCCCTGCTGAGCGGGCAAGGTTGCCGTTACAGCTCCGTTACATCGCGACCACATGGACCTCCTCCTATATCCGGTCATGGTCGGCGGCCCTTCTCGCCCCTGCGCTCGCCTTTAGGCGGCGCCACGACTGGCTGGAAGCGCGCCCTAGGGGCCACCGTCTCGTTGAGCGGATGCGCGGCCCTGGCCTTCGGTCGCTTCCTCCTGATGCTCCCCGAGAGCTCCCCAAAGACGGTTGGCCTGGTGACCCTCGGCGTCGTCCTGGTTTGCGGTTGTGCCCTCGTCATCCGCACGGCGCGGGGAAGCGGGAGGGCCTCGCATCGTGGGCAACCGCCGCAGGCGGTGGTCTTGACCCTGGCCGGCGCGGCGCTCCTTGCCCTCGGCCTGGAAGCGGTCGTGCCGCATTTCGGCATCGCGGATTATTACTACGACTGGTGGGAGCACTTCGACCTCGCCCGTTTCTATCTCGCGCCCGGGGATCGCTTTCGTCGCTACCTCGATGGGTACGGCGTCACCTCCCGCACCCCTGTGTACAACCTGGTGACAAGTCTCGCGCTCAGCCTCTTCGGGGACCGTTTCAGCGTCTTCCAGCTGGCCACCGCCGCGCTTGGCTGGCTCTGGGTGATGCCCGCCATGCTGCTCGCGCGCCGCTTTCTCCACGAGCAAGGGATCCGGCTGGTTGCGCTGCTCGCTCTCAGCCCGCTCATCCTCTTCGCCACGACCTATACCTGGCCCAAAGGCCTGGTCACATTCTTCTCGCTGCTGGCGCTCGACCGCTTCCTCGCACTGCGGCGGGCGGGCCCTGGCCAGGCGGCCTCCCTGGCGGCGCAGTTCGGGCTGGCAGGCGGCATGACCCCGATGACACACCAGGGCTTCATCGGTTATCTCCTGCCGCTCTACGGCCTGCTTGCCTGGGATGCGTTCGTCAGGCGCCGCTCCCCGGCTCCGCTCACGATTGCGTGTGCGGTCGGCGCGCTGGTCGCGCTGCCCTGGTATGCGTGGGCCACCGCCCAGTACGGTCTGAGCACCGCCCTGGCCGGGTATCCGGTGTCCTCCTACGCGACCCCGATGCTGTGGTTGGTCGATCACATCATCGTCGTTGTCAGTTCGGCGGTGCCCCTGGGCATCCCCCTGCGCGCCTTCGGGGCGACACCGCTCCAGGAAGTCTTCATTACCTATCTGCGGACCGCCGTCGGACTGCTCGGCATCGTCTTCTTCATCCGGCTCCTGGCGCGCTCGCTCGGTCGCTCGCCGTCTCGCCCCACCGGGGTCGCACCGGTCATCGGCTTTGCGATCTCCGGCATCCTGACGACGACGCTACTGCTCAACGGGTGGGGTAATGGATGGGCGAGTGCCGAGTCCGTCTTCATCCCGGCAATGGTGGCGTTGGTCGTGGTCGCCCTGGCGCGCGTGCCGCTCACCGAGGGCATCCTCCGGATCGCGCTCGCGGAGTGCCTCGCGCTGCTTGCCGTGGCCATCGTCTATATGTGGTCGCCGGCCTCGCTGGCGGAGCCGAATGCGCGGCTCGCGATCGCGCTCCGGGTCCGATTCCTCGGCCAGGACGTCTTGTGGCTGGGCCTCGTGCTGCTGCTGCTGGCGGCCACCCTGTCCCTGATGGCCATCTATGGGTTCCGCCCCATACTGGCGCAAAAAAAGAGCCCCGCACCGGGTGGTGCGAGGCTCCCTGATCTTTCTTAGATCTTAGACGGCGACGCGAACGTTTTTCGCGCGCGGTCCCTTCGGGCTCGGCTCAGTATCGAAACTGACCTTCGCCCCACTGTCGAGCCGGTCGAAATCTTCGGCGGCACTGCGATGGAAGAAATAGTCGTTACCGTCTTCCGCAGTGATGAAACCGAAGCCGCGATCGGCATTCAAGTTCTTGATGGTTCCAGACATTGTGGTCACTCCTTTCCCGAACGTAGTTGCCTCGCGTTGTCGAGGCCTGTTCGAGCGGGCCCACGGCGAGCGCATCCGCAATGGATACGAGGTGAGTATACCCGAAGCCGCAACCGCTAAACGCGAACGGCCTGTTTCAGCTTCAAAGCGACCACCGGACAGGCGTCGACAGCCCTCCGCGCGTTCGGGAGCAGGGCGCCCGTTACCGGATCGTTACGAACGATCGGATAGCCCCAGTCGTCCAGGCTGATGAGCTCGGGGAGAAGTTCGGCGCAGAGCCCGTGCCCGTCACATCGAATGCGATCGATGGCAAGGCTGGTCATGCTGCCTGCCGTGCGCTTCCCTGCAGGCAGACCCCGCGCTGGTGAGCCGCAAACTCCTCGTCGAAGACGCCCAGCGCGCTCCGCATGAGCCCCACGGCTCCATCGGGGTGGCGGCAGGCGCCACGCCCGGCCATCTGCACGCTCCACCGTGCGACGCGTTCCAGGTCATCGGCTCGTGCCGTGCGGCGCGCGAGCCTGGCCATAGCCTCCGCGATGGCGGCCAGTCCGAACAGGCAGGGCCCGCATTGCCGCGCGCTCTGCAACGCCATGTAGGTCATGATCCGGCTGGTCGTCATGACCCCGCAGTCGGCCGTCGACAGTGGGGCCACGACCCCGCAACCCAACGCCAACCCGCGGCTCCGCATGCTCGCATGGTTCAGTTCGACGTCCCAGGCGTCCGCAACTCGAGCCCAGGCTCCGAAATAGCCTCCGAGGAGGACTGCCTGGAGACCGCCTCGCGTTGCGCCGGCGAGCTCAACGATGTCGCCGACCCTGGTTCCCAGCTCCACTTCTCGTAGTCCGGGACGCGTTACCGCGCCCGAAACCGTCACGAGGCCGAAGCCGTGAGCCCCGCCCTGGCCGAGGCCGCGATACCAGGCGTCGCCGTACTGCGCAATCAGCGCCGCGATGGCCAGGCTCTCGACGTTCTGGACCAGGGTCGGGCGGCCGCGCACGCCTCGCTCGAAGGGTCGCGGCGGCGTTGTCGTCGGCCGTGCCACGGCCGTATTGGCACAGTTCACCGCGGCGGTCTCCTCGCCGGCGACGTAGGCCGTGGGCGCGTCGAGCAGCCGGACCCGCCGCCGGCCGAAGTCGGCCTGCCGCTCGGCCACGGCGCGATGCATCGCGGCGCGAGCCGCCTCGTGGGCCGCGCCGATATAGAAGATGAGTTCGTCGGCGCCGACGGCGTCGGCCGCGAGCAGCGCACCATCGAGGATGAGATGAGGGCGCTGTGCCATCAACGTGCGATCCTTGACGCTGAGCGGCTCGCCCTCGGCGCCGTTGACCAGGACCACGGCCTGCCCTCCGGCGCGCTCCGCGACCGACCGCCACTTGCGGCCGACCGGGAATCCCGCGCCGCCCCGACCCTGGAGCCCGCTGGCCTCGAGGATGCGGATCACGTCGGACCTCCGCTCAGGCGGTGGCAGTGAGCCGATGCGCCGGCGATGACCGTCCAGGGTTTCCGCAGTAGGGGGACCGCCGAAGATGGTGGGGCCTGCGGCGGTCGCAAGCATGTCAGGCCGCCCGCCGCGCGGGAGCCGTCTCGACGACACGAGGGCCGTCGAGGCCGAGCTCACTGCGCACGATCGCGACCAGCCCGCCCAGCAGGCCCCCACATAACGCCCCGCCGTAAATTGCCGTACCGATCAACACGATCGCATTCGGCATCGCGGGGTCCATCAGGGCCACGATCGTCCCGAGCAGGCCTCCACTGATCAATCCGCCGCCTACCGCGCCCGCCGCCGCCGCGCTCGCCGAATTCTTCATGATCATTGATTGATCACCTCCGCGAGTAGCATGCGGGCCGGCACCTTACGAAATTGTGAATGGATCCGCCAGCCGATGGCGACCGCCACCATCGCAATGCACCCGGCGTAGATGGCCAGCATCCAGCCGAAGCGCGTGTCACTCCCCGTGCCCACACTGTGCACAACCGCAATCGGCCAGCAGGCATAGGTAAGCCAGTGGACGAGGCGCCACGTCCGGGCGCCGAAGAAGCCGCGCAGGAGGCTTGTCAAGACCACGGCGATGATCAGGTACAGCGCGACAACGCCGAGGCCAAGCCAGAATCGGCGGTATGAGGACGAGAACGGGACCAGGGCGGCGTTCCAGCCGAGGGCGGTAAAGGGATCGACGACCGCGGTCACGATATGGAGCGAGAGGAAGATGACCGCAACCAGGGCGAGGTTGCGGTGAAGGCCATTCGTGACGAAGCGTGGCCATGCCGGCGATTGCCAGCGCAAGACCGAAAGGACGCCGAGCACGACCACAGCGGTAAGCAGCAGGAGCGACACGACGCCGGCCCCTCGGGTCGCATACCAGAGGATGCTGTTGGTCATCCGGCAACGCCGTTTGGATCAGGCCATCGGCCGATGTAGTGGATCGTCCCGTCGGTCTCGACCAGGCGGGCGGCCAGCCGGTGCTGCTGGAGCCACGCAATGGCGCCATCGTCTTTGCTGATGGCGGCCGCCGCCGCGGCATCGGCGTGAAGACCGGTTCGCGCCGCCACCGTGATCGATTGCCAGGGGGACGCCTCGGTCGCGCGTGTCGTCGCCAGGGCACCATTGCGGATCGCGATCCGGTCCAGGGCTCGAACCGCAGCCGACGCCGGCGATAGGCCGTCTGGCTCGGTGGTCAGCACTCGCACGGCGGTGTGGTGCTCGATCCAGGTCTTTGTGGCAATCGACATCATGAACCTCCGCTGGTCGCGACGGAAGGAGCCGTCGTGGCTGCCGGGGCCGGCGTGGCCGCGACGGTTGGTTCGCTTGTGGCTGCGCTCGACGCTGTGGCACTTGGCGTCGGCGTCGCGGTCGAGATGGCATCCACTGTGGTGGAGGCCACCTGTTTGCCTGAGTAGGAGGCGGCGGCCGCGTAGCTGAGACCTCCGAGGGCGACCAGCGAGCCGATGCCGGCGCTGACGCTGATGCGTCGCAACAGTCCGAGGGCCCGATCGCGGTCGCGGGGGGTCAGTGGCATGGAGTCCGTGTGCTTCATGTCATCGCCTTACGGGACGGCGCGGAGGCGACCAGCCCAGCCGACAGCTCCGCTAACGCTTCGTACTGTCCGGACACCTGTCGGGCCAATTCATGCACAACGCTTTTGACGATTCTCGCGATACGCATCTCTTGTACCTCCATCGATGTGGTTGTCGGCTACGGAGGCGATAATGCGCGGAACAACCTTTCGAAACCGTGAGCTCATCTGCTCGAGGGCGGCGCGTGCGAAAGGTAGGTCTTTCTAGGCTTGCGTTTGGGGGCGCGCGACGGTCGGCGCTGCCTGGGTTGCCCTGGGGTTCAGGAGCCGCGGCCATGATACGGCCATGCTGGCGCCGCCGGCGATTGAGCTTCCGATGTCCCATCGACCATTTGTTGCGCGTACGACTGCATCGGCGATCGCCAGGCCGAGGCCCGATCCACCGGCTTGATCCGTGCCGCGCTGGAAGCGATCGAAAATCACTTGCCGCTTCTCGGCAGGCACGCCGGGGCCCGAATC
>JALYYC010000099.1 GCA_030946755.1 Candidatus Dormiibacterota bacterium | reverse complement strand
CCGCCTGCTCGCTGCGGCGCAGATGAGCTCCAACCCGGGCTAAGAGTTCCCGTACCTCAAACGGCTTGGTCAGGTAGTCGTCGGCCCCCACCTCGAGTCCGACGACGACGTCGATGGTGTCGTTCTTCGCGGTCAGCATGATCACCGGGACCTGGGTGCCATCAGCCCGGAGCTGGCGGCAGACGTCCATCCCGGAGACGCCCGGCAGGTTGAGGTCGAGGATGACGAGGTCGGGCTCCGACTTCTCGATCATCTCCATCCCCTTCTCCCCGGTGTCCGCTTCGATCAGGGTGAGGTTTTGACCCACACATGCCATCCGGACGACCTCACGGGTCGGAGCGTCGTCCTCGATCATCAGGATTGTCTTCGGAAACGGCATTTTGACGGGTCTACTCCTTCTCCAAAAAGTTCGTCACTTGCAGCATGAATTTCTTCAGTTCGATCGGCTTCGCGATGTAGCCACTACAGCCCGCGGCCAGCGCCAACTCTTCGCTTCCTTTCAGCGCATTCGCTGTCAGAGCGACCACCTTGATCTTCGCCGTGGTCGGGTCCGCTTTGAGCTGTCGTGTGACCTCTAACCCATCAACGCCGGGGAGCTGGATATCCATCAGTATTAAGTCAGGTTGGAGATGCCGGGCCTTCTCCAGACCCTCTGCCCCATTGGACGCAGTGTCCACAGCAAAGCCGTTTCCTTCGAGGACCATCCGGGCGAGATCGAGATTGGACGGGTTGTCCTCCACCAGCAGGACCCGGTTCCGGCGGCTCGGGCCGGGCCGGAGCGGCAGAACCACGGCGAAGGTCGTGCCCTGGCCCGGGCGGCTGTCGAACTCGATCGTCCCCTGGTGCAGCTCGACCAGCTTCTTGGTCAGGGCGAGGCCCAGGCCGGTCCCCGGGTACTCCCGGTTGCTGGCGCTCTGGACCTGGTAGAAGGCGCCGAAGATCTTGTGCTGGAGGTCCCTGGGAATGCCGATGCCGCTGTCGCGAACGGTCACGACCAGGGTGTCGTCCCCTGCCGTGGCGTTGACGACCACCGTGCCATCCAGCGGCGTGAACTTGATGGCGTTGGAGAGCAGGTTGTAAAGGACCTGCTTGAACTTGTTCTTATCGGCGGTCAACAGGGCCCCCTGGGGCTCGACGACCGAGGAGATCTCAATGTCTTTCTTCATCCCGAGGGAGCGAACGACGTTGAGCACCTCGCGCACGGCCGACTCGACGCCAAACTCCTCGTAAACCAGGTCCATCCGGCCCGCCTCGATCTTGGTCAAGTCCAGGATGTCGTTGATCAGGGAGAGGAGGTGGCGCCCGCTGTTATAGATGTTGTCGAGGCAGTCGTAACGCTGCTTATCGCTGATCTTGCCGGCGAGGTCGTCCCGGAGCAACTCGGAGAAGCCCAGGATGGCGTTCAGCGGAGTGCGCAGCTCGTGCGACATGTTGGCAAGGAATTCGGACTTGAGCCGGCTGACTTCCGCGATCTGGGCATTGGCGACCTCGAGCTCGCCGAGGTGGTCCTGGAGCTGCTCGTAGAGCCGGCCGTTCTCGATCGCGATCGAGGCCTGGTTGACGATCACCTTGAGGATGGCGGCGTCGAGCTCGGTGAAGGGATCGACCCGCTCGCGGGAGATGGTCATGGCGCCGACGACCCGCTGCGGCGTCGCGAGCGGCTGGACCATCAGCGAACGCGGCGAGCGGCTCTGATCAAGGCTCTTGAAGCGCGGGTCGAGCGTGGCGTCGTTGATGTTGAGGGTCTCGAGCTGCTCGACAGCGTAGCCGAGGATGCCTTCCCCCATCACGAAGCGCGCGATATGCGGCACCTCGTCCTTGTGCGGGAAGGTGGCGCAGGCGGTCAGCTCCTTGCTGCCCTCGTTGAGCAGGAAGACGGTGGCATTGTCGAACTGGACCATTTGCGACGTCGCCCGGAGCATCGCCTCGATGCTTTCGTTAAGGGATAGCGAGGCGCTGAAGAGACCCCCGAGCCGATTGAGCAGTTGAATTTCGGGGTCGGCTGACACGTGCGCAGGATTATAAGTCATATTTTTTGACGCACCCGTTGTTCCGACTAACAGGTTTCGCGACTATAACGTCACTCTCTGTGACTTCCCTGCGCGCCGGCAGGCCCCGGCCGCCAGGCAAGCCGCGGCGATGGAGATAATTCAGCCATCAAGGCCATTCGCTTTCATCAGCACGGCGGTCCGCAGGTGCTCCGCTACGAGGAGGCCCCCACCCCGGTGCCCGGCCCGGGCGAGGTGCTGATCGCGCTGCGGGCGGCGGCGCTCAACCACCTGGACCTCTTCGTTCGCGATGGGATCCCCGGGGTAGCGCTGCCCCACATCGGGGGAGCCGACGGGGCCGGGGTGGTGGCAGCCCACGGGGCGGGCGCCAGTCGCTACCCTGTCGGGACCCGGGTGTTTTTCGACCCCGGGATCAGCGACGGAACCTGCGCCTACTGCCTCCGCGGGGAGAACAGCCTCTGCGATCACTGGCAGCTGGTCGGCGAGCACCGCGATGGAACCTTTGCCCAGGCGGTGGTCATGCCGGAGGTCAACCTGAGGCCGATCCCCGAGCAGCTCAGCTTCGAGGAGGCCGCGGCCTTCCCGCTTGTTTTCCTGACCGCCTGGCGCATGGTGGTCAGCAAGGCCCGGCTGCAGCCCGGGGAGAGCGTGCTCATCCTGGGGATTGGCGGCGGGGTCGCGACCGCCTGCCTCCAGATCGCGAAGCTGCTGGGCGCGCGGGCCTTTGTGACCTCAGGACATGACGCCAAGCTGGCCCGGGCGAAGGCCCTGGGGGCGGACGTGTTGATCAACCACCGCGAGAAGGACTTCTCCAGGGAGGTCTGGTCGATCACGCAGAAGCGCGGCGTCGAGGTGGTGATCGATGACGTCGGGGCGGCGACCTGGGACCGGAGCATCCGGGCGCTGGCCAGGGGCGGCCGGCTGGTCACCTGCGGCGCGACCTCGGGGCCGAAGCCGGACGAGGACCTGCGGCGGATCTTCGCCAAGCAAATCACGATCTACGGTTCGACCATGGGCAGCCGGCAGGACTGGGATGCGTTGAATGCCCATCTGCAAAAGGGCGAACTGCGGCCTGTCGTCGATCGCACCTTCCCGCTGGAGCAGGCGGCGGCGGCCCAGGAGGTGATGGCGAAGTCCGAGCAATTCGGGAAGCTGGTCCTGACCATCCCGCCGCTGCCATAAAGCGGCTGGGAGCCGGCGTTGCGCTCGCGCTTGCGCTGATCGCGTGCGGCCAGCCGACGGCGGTGTCGTCGCCGAGCGCCTCGCCACGGCACTCGGCCACCCCCTCGCCAACGCCCAGGGCGACCCCGGCCACAACGCCGACGCCTTCACCCAACTTGCCGGGCGCCGGCGGCATCCAGGTGCCGGCGGGCTTCACGGCCTACCGATACGCGGGTGGGCTGGGAACGAGCACCGCGATGGCCTTCGGGCCGGACGGCCGATTGTACGTGACGAATGCGGCGGGGAGTGTGGCGGTCGTTCCATCGCCGGGCGCGGCGCCGCAGATCCTCGCGTCCGGCCTCCCCACCACCCTCGGGCTCGTCTGGCGCGGCACTGACCTGTTCATCTCGGTTCGTGGCGGCGTGCGCGGCTTCCGCCTGGCCGGCGGTGGGCTGTCAGGCGGCGGGGCGGTGGTTTCCGGGCTGCCGACCGGTCGGCATCAAAACGACAACCCATTGCTGATGCCGAATGGCGACTTCCTGCTGGGAGTCGGCTCGACCTGTGATGTCTGCACTGAGGCGGACCCGCGCAGTGCCGCGGTGCTGCGATTCCGCTCGGACTGGAGCTACGCCGGGGTGGTCGTTCGGGGCACGCGAAACCCGTATGGCCTCGCGCTGCGTCATTCATCGGGAGACGCGTACGTGACGATCAACGGCCAGGACAATCTGGGCGGCCAACCCGCCGACCACCTGCTGCGGGTCGTTGACGGCGAGGACGCCGGCTGGCCGCGTTGCTGGCCAAGCTACCCGGACGCCACCCTCCATGGCAACTGCAGCGGCGTGGCCACGCCCGTTGCAGTCTTCGGGCCGCACACCTCGAGTGATGGCCTCGCCATCTATGGGGCGTCGGAATTTGGTCCGGAGTTTTCCGGCAATGCTTTTGTCACCCAGTGGGGCGCCAACGTCGGCGGCACCGCCGGCCGCCGGATCGAACGCGTGGTGTTCTCGGGGTCGGGCGCGAGCGAGCGCGGTCAGGTAACCGATTTCGCGACCGGCTTCAGCCATCCGCTCGCGATCACCGTTGCCCCCGATGGCGGCCTGCTGGTTGGCGATTACGGGACCGGCCAGATCGTGGAGATCTTCCGGACCGGGTAAGGCCCGCGAAGGCTTGTCTTGACAGATACACAATGTTGTAGTAGTCTGGTCGGCGTGACAGTGGCGGATGAGCCGGCACTCCTGGCGGCCCTGGTCGGACAACGCCAGACCGGGCTTCCCGGGGTCCGGGCGCTGCTCGCTGAGGGTGGGGTCGTCGAACGGAGCGTGGCTGAGCTGCGAGCCGCCGGGCGCCGGCACGGTCTGCGCCCAGGGCAGGTTCGTCGGCTCCTGATGGTGAGGGAGTTGGCTCGGCGATGGCATGTGCCGGCAGACAGCGCCGCGCCGGCGGTGACCTCTCCCCGCGAAGCGCTCTTGCAGCTTCAGGACCTGCGAACCAGCCAGAAGGAGTGTTTCTCCGTGCTGTATTTGAATACGCGCAACCAGCCGGTCGGCTGTGAAAAGGTGGCTGTTGGGGGGCTGAACGTGGCGGCGCTACAGCCCAGGGAAGTCTTCGGGCCGGCTCTCACGAAAGGCGCCGCGGCGGTGATCCTGGCCCACAACCATCCCTCGGGCGACCCGACCCCGAGCCCAGAGGATCTGGCGGTGACTCGGCACCTCCAGGAGGCCGGTCGCTTACTCGGCGTGGAGGTCCTTGATCACCTGGTGGTGTGCGCGGAACGGTTCAAGAGCCTCCGGGAAGCCGGGGCCTTATGAGGGAAACGCTTGCTGCCGAAGGGAAACGACTCGAACTCCGGCAGCAAGCGCGACTGCCCTTATCGTATGAGGTGATAGCAGCGCTGTCAACTTCGTGACCGGACTGCCGTTGAACCCCGGCTGGTGAGACAATAGGGGGGCTCGCCTGCCGGCGGGCACGGCCCAACGGGGGCAGGAAAACCGACCACTGAGCGATGGTCGGTTTTCCGTTTTCAGAGGAGACGCGGCAGCGCGCTGAGCTCGTTAGTGGTGCAGGACCGCGACCAGGATCGCAATTACGATGATCGCCAGGACGGCGAGCACTGCGAAGAGGACGAGCGCTCCCATGTTGAGGGTGGTGTCCTTGATCGGGTCGCTCACCGACATGGCAGGCCCGGGAGCGACTGGGGACCCTGCGCCCGGCGGCAGCGGCTGACCGGGCGGCGCGCCTGGACTATCGACGAACGCACCGGGCGGTCCCGGCGATTGCGGCGCCGGGGGTTGCGACCAACCGCTGAGATCGACACTCGTTGGGGCAGCGGGTGGTTGCGAGAGCGCGGGGTCGGGAATTTGTGGGCGCGGTTCCGGCGTCGCGTTTTCGTCAGTCATCCTTGCCACTCCGATGCTTGCGTGATGTTGTCGAGTACCCAGCCGAACTGGCCGCTGGTCACGGTGGCCTTGCAGTAGCTGCAAACGCCGGATTCGTTGATCGAGAGCGGCGCGCCGCAATTGGGGCACTGGGTGACTTCCGCACCCTCCCCCGCCTTGGTGCGAGCCGCCGCGCTGCGGATGAAGGTCCAGTACTCGGTAAACGGCTGATTCTGCCTCGATCCGTAAATCACCTTGTTGGCGCTGGTGTCGTCCACCTCATAGTCGGCAGCACTGGCGTCGATCCGAACCGTGATCGAATCGAAATTCGGGTCGGTCGTAACCTTGACCATGTGTACCCCACCGATCACCAGGTTGTCCAGCACATTGCGCTTGTGGGCGGCGATCATCTGGTCGATCTGCATTTTCCAGCGGTGGTAGATGCCGTCAGACATGTAAACGCGCGCGGGCTCGAGGTTGCGATCCATCCAGGCCTTCTGTAACGCGAAGAAGGTGGCCTGGGCACGGTCGAGGAACATCTGCTCGTTGAAATTGGGGTCCTTTGCCTTCAACGCGGCGAGGTCTTCAGTCAGCGTTTGCCGCGGAGGCGCCATCGGGGCATTGGCGGGGCCCCAGGTGGTTGCCTGCATCGGTGATCCGATGTGCGAGCGCCGGTACACCTGGTAGAGCGCGAACAGGATGAAGAGGAAAAAGAAGAACCCGCCGCCGCCACCGCCGAAGAGGAAGAATGGCAGCAATAACCCGCCGCCGCCGAAGCCGCCGCCTCCACCGCCATAGCCGCCGCCAAAGCCACTGCCACCGCCCCCGGTGAAGCCGCCACCACCGCCGCCGAAGCTCTGTCCGCCGCCCGCGCGCGCGAACGCCAGCAACGGCGTGACGAGGACAAGCGCCAGCGCGAGGGTCGCGGCGAAAAGGAGCCGACGCCGGTTCATTTAGGGGCGGGCGGTGTGCCTCCGCCGCTCAGTGCCTGGCCGCAGTTGGTGCAAAACTTCGCAGTTGCTGCGTTCTGCGTTTGGCACTTCGGACAGGTGACCGTGGCGCCCAGCGGAGCGGGGGCGGGCGAGAGAGCCTGCCCGCAGGTGTTGCAGAATTTCGCGCTTTCGGCGTTGAGCGCATGGCATTGGGGGCAGCGAACCTGGATTTGACCGCCGGCTGCGACCGTTTGCCCGGCCTGGCCGGCGACCAACCCGCCGATCCCGAGACCAACCCCGAGGAAGGCGGGGTTGCCGCCTCCCTGGCCTGGCCCCTGCGCCAGCCCCTGGCCGGCGCCCAGCAGGGCTTCGCCCGCGGCGTACTGCTGGAATCCTCCGGCAAGCTTCGTGTACTGGACGTCCTTGAGGAAATTCTTGAGCTTGTCTTCATCCTCTGGCTTGAGAGTGATGGTGAAGTTGCCAAGCCGCACGATCTGAAGTCCATAGGTATTGATGTTGCGTTGAACCTGGGCAATCGTCTCGGACTCGATCTCATCGGTGTGGGCCGCGATGCCAAGGAGGGGCCACCCACTGCTGACGACGTGCGCGGTGACATCGGTGCGGAGGGTTTTGAGCAGTTGCTCTCGCATCCAATCGGTGATCTCGTCATTGCTGGAAAGGTTCTGGGTCCCCACCAGATTGAGGATCAGCGACTGGGGCTCCACCACTTTGAGGGAATATTCACCGAAGACACGGAGACCGACGCCGAAGTTGGTCTGTGGATCCACGACATTGTCGATCACGCCCCCGAACGGTAGATTGGGAAACTCACGAGTGGAGACGAAGTAGAGCTCGGTTCGAAAGAGGTTCCCGCCGGTCGCGGCATCGACCAGGCGACCGAGAAACGGGATCTCTGAGGAATCGAGCGTGACCCGTCCGGGCTGAATGGTTCCCTGGACGAGGCCGTCGCGGAAGAAGACGGCAAGCTCATCCTGCTCGACGGTGAGCTGAGTTAGCTTTCGAATGTTGGTGTCAGGCCACTTGAAGAGGATCTGGTTCTTCGCCGTATCGGGCCGGGCGATGAATTCGCGCCGGACTTCCTGGCCGAAGATACCCATCGACACAAGGTATAGCAGAAAGAGAGAAGGGCCCCCGAAGGGACCCTTCTCCATCGATTGGTCGACAGCCGTTACTGGCTGAGACCGCCCGAAATGTTGCAGAAGACGTTCTTGACCTGGTTGCCAAGAATGATCAGCACGACGATGACCACGACAGCGATCAAGACGAGAATAAGGGCGTACTCGACCATGCCCTGCCCTTCCTCACGGTTGAGCAGCTCACGGAGACGGAGATACAGGTTGGTCAACATTGCATTCACCTCCTTTAGAAGCGACA
>JALYYC010000054.1 GCA_030946755.1 Candidatus Dormiibacterota bacterium | reverse complement strand
GTGAGCGCCTGTTCTAATTCAGAGAGCCCCGACCAGCTCCGCGATGCGCTCCGGCGGCAGCGCGACATCCTTAATGGTGCCGTTGAAGTAGCTGTCATACGCCGCCATATCCACGAGGCCGTGCCCGCTCAGGTTGAAGAGGATCACGGGAGAGCGGCCCTCCTTCGTGGCACGCCGCGCTTCGTCAATGACGGCCTTGATGGCGTGAGCGCTTTCGGGTGCAGGAATCGTGCCCTCGGTCCGGGCAAACTGAACCGCCGCCTCGAAAACGCTGGTCTGCGGGAAGGCCACGCCTTCGATGAACCCATGGTCCACCAGCGCAGACACCAGCGGCGCCATACCGTGGTAACGGAGCCCGCCGGCATGGATGCCCGCAGGGATGAACGCATGACCCAGCGTATGCATCTTGACGAGCGGCGTCATCTCGCCGGTATCGCCGAAGTCGTAGGTGAATTTCCCGCGCGTGATGGTCGGGCAGGCATCCGGCTCCGCCGCGATGAACCTGGTCTTGGTCTTGCCCTGCAGCCGGTCGCGAAGGAAGGGAAAGGCGAGACCGCTGAAGTTGCTTCCCCCGCCGACGCAACCGACGACAATGTCGGGCATGGCGCCGGCTCGCTCGCACTGAATCAGTGCCTCCTCGCCGATAACGGTCTGGTGCATCAGGACGTGGTTCAGGACGCTGCCGAGGGAATACTTCGTGTCGTCGCGCTGCGCAGCGTCTTCCACCGCCTCGGAGATGGCGATGCCGAGACTGCCGGTCGACTTCGGGTCTTCCTCGAGGATCCGCCGCCCGGCGTTGGTCAGGGACGATGGGCTGGGGACGACCTTCGCGCCCCAGGTCTGCATCATGCTCTTGCGATAGGGCTTCTGCTCGTAGCTGATCCGGACCATGTACACCATGCACTCGAGGTCGAACAGCGAACTGGCAAAGGCAAGCGCGCTTCCCCACTGGCCGGCGCCAGTCTCGGTGGTCAGGCGCTTGGTGCCGGCAGCCTTGTTGTAAAAGGCCTGCGGCACGGCGGTGTTTGGTTTATGGGAGCCGGCAGGGCTGACACCCTCGTACTTGTACAAGATCTTTGCGGTGGTACCGAGCGCCTGCTCCAGGCGCCGCGCCCGCATTAGCGGCGTCGGCCGCCACAGGCGGAGCACCTCCTGGACCGGTTCCGGAATGTCGATGTAGCGCTCCTTCGAGACCTCCTGCAGGATCAGTTCCATCGGGAACAACGGCGCCAGGTCCTGCGGACCGATTGGTTGCCGCGTTCCGGGATGCAGGGGCGGCTCAAGAGGAAATGGGAGATCCGCCTGGATGTTGTACCAGCGGCGCGGCATCTCCTTCTCGTCGAGCAGGATGCGGGTCGCGGTAGTCGGTGCGCTGATACTCATCGCTGGGCCCTCCTTCCCTTGATGGCTCCTCTTGTACCACACAGTTCGGTTGGTGCATAGACCGGAGGTTGCAGCGAAGCGGGAGAACCGAGGTTGATTACCGGGATTTGCGCTTGGCGGGCTTACGGACCGGCGCACCCGGGAGTCGGCGCTTGGCGCCGTTGGCGATCGTACCGGGGACCAACTTCCGGCCGCGGACCTCGATGAAAGCGGGGAAGATCGTGTCAAGGTGACCGTCGCTGCCCTTCTCGGCATCGGGCTCCGGTGGACCCGGCGAGAACTCCCAGATGCCGTCGACCACCACGCCGGCCGAGGCCAGGCTGTTGACGATCGTCTGGAAGGTGTGGCCGTACTCGATCGTTGGGGCCACGACGCGCTTGTTGCCGTAGGTCCAGGTTGCATCCCAATCGGTCGCGTACGGCATCGGTTTGTCCTGGAAATAGTTGACCTTCGGATACCAGCCCGTGCCGGTGTACGTGCCGTAAAGACGGCGCGTGGTTGGATGCATCGTCGACATCAGGTAGGTGCCGCCAGGGGCGAGAATCCGGCCGACCTCGCGAAGCACCTTGGGGGCATCGTCGATGAAGACGAGGGAGTGACAATGCCAGATGACGTCGAACGACTCATCCTTGAAGACGGACAGATCCCGCATATCACCGCGGACCGTGCGAACTTTGACCTTCTGCCGCCTGGCGAGCTCCCGAACGGTCTTGAGCTGGGTCGGTGAGATGTCGAAGACGGTTGACTCCGCTCCGAGCTTGGCAAAGATGACGGGGTCCCAACCACCGCCGGCCGCCAGCCCTAGAACGCGGGCGCCGTCGAGCTTCACGCCTGTCAGCCGAGCTCGCTTGTCCATGAACCGCCGCATGCCGGCTTTGGTCTTGGGCGGCCGGCCGAACGGCCGCGTGTAGTTCATCGCCTTGCTCGCGAGAAGCTCCCACATTTTGAGGTTGTGTTTGGCGATTCGGTCGACTTTCATCCTCCGGCATGGTATCTAAACGTTCATGACCACTCCCATCGACGCCGTCACCGGCGCCTTTAGCTACAGCGGGCGGTTCATCGCCGCCCAGTTACTCGAGCGAGGGCGTAGCGTGCGGACCCTGACCAATCACCCCCGCTACGACGACCCACTTAGTGCTCGGATTCCTACCTTCCCCCTCGACTTCACCGACAACGCCGCGCTTGTGGCGTCCTTAAAAGGGACGGACACCCTTTACAACACCTACTGGGTGCGGGCCCCGCACGGCAGCCTGAACCACGAGGCGGCCGTCAACAACACGCGACGCCTGATCGAGGCGGCCGTCCAGGCCGGAGTCCGCCGGATCGTCCACACCAGCATCGCGAACCCCACGGACTCCACGCTGAGCTACTACCGCGGGAAGGCGGCCACCGAGGCAGCCGTCCGCGCCTCAGGCCTGTCGTACGGGATCGTTCGGCCGACGCTGCTCTTTGGGGAAGGCGATGTCCTGATCAACAACATCAGCTGGCTGCTTCGCCATGTGCCGGTCTTCGGAATTCCAGGCGACGGCCGATACAAACTGCAGCCGATGCATGTCGAGGACCATGCGCACCTGCTCGTGGTGGTTGGCGCCGACGGTGCCGATGTTGTGGTCGACTCCGCCGGACCGGAGATCTTCACGTTTGTGGAACTGGTTCGCGTCCTGCGTAACGGCTTGGGGTCGCGGACACTCCTCATGCACGTGTCGCCGACCGTCGCGATGCTCGGGGCGAGCCTCGCGGGCCGCCTGACCCGCGACATGACCCTCACTCGTGATGAGCTCGACGACCTGATGGCCGGCATTCTCGTCTCCAAGGAGATGCCGCGCGGAACGACCCGACTATCGAAGTGGCTGCCTGTAAACCGCAAAACGCTCGGGCGTCGATATCACTCCGAGATGGAACGGCACTACAACCGTCCCACAGGAACCCGGCTGGCGGCCTGACGCCTATCGGGGAGCGGGCACAGGTTCGCGCAATGCCGGCATGACTTCCCGCGCAAACAACTCCAACATCGCAGGGTCATAGGGCGCACGCTGCGAGAGGATAACGTGCGTGATGCCGGCCTCGCGATAGGCCTTGAGCTTTTCGATCACCTGGTCGGGAGAACCCCACAGCATGCTGTCCCGCGCCTCTTCGAGCCCGATTCCGCGACGCTTGCCCATTTCGAGGAGCATGTCGTCGAGCTGGCTGCGGTCCCGGCTCATGACGAGCGGAATGCCGACGGATTTCTCGATGGCGTTGACATCGCGACCCACCACCCGGCAGTGGCCCTCGAGCACCTCGATCTTGTGGCGGACTTCGTCCGGCGTACCAAAGGCGTTCCATTCGTCCGCATATCTCGCGACCATCTTGAGCGTCAGCTTCTCGCCGCTGCCGCCGATCATGATCGGGGGGTGCGGCTTCTGGACCGGCTTGGGATTGCAGTAGGCGTCCTTGAGATGGTAGTAGGCGCCGTCGAAGCTTGCGGCGTCCTCCGTCCACATCCGCAGGATGACCTCGCAGGCTTCGCCGAGGCGCTTGATCCGCTCGGCCGTCGTGTAGAAGGGAATCCCCAGCGCCTGGTGCTCGAGTTCGAACCAGCCGGCCCCGATGCCCATCTCGAGCCGGCCGCCCGTGATGACATCGAGCGTCGCGCCGATCTTGGCCAGGACAGCCGGCTCACGGTAGGTGATGCTGCTGACGAGGGTTCCCACGCGGACGTGCTGCGTCTTCATGGCAAGCGCCGTCAGGGTCGTCCAGCCTTCCAATTGCGAGCCCTTCGGATCCGTGAAGATCGGAAAGAAATGGTCGAAGGTCCAGGCCGTGTCGAACTTCATGCCATCCACCAGCTGCCAGATATCGAGCAGCTCCGCCCACGTGGTGTTCTGTGGGCCGGTCTGGATGCCGAAGCGCATCAGCGGGCGCTCTTGCGTTTGCGGTCGACGTAATCGAGGAGGACGTAGTCGCCCAGGCTGTCGGCATTGCTGAAGAAGGCGCGGCCGCCGTTCATCCGGGTCATCTGCTTGACGAACGAGACCAGGTGGTAATCGTTGTCCAACATGAAGGTGTTGATCACGATGTGCTCACGGGTGCAGCGCTGCACCTCGAGCAGGGTCTTCTGGAACGTCTCGGGGAGCGGCGGGTAGAAGAAGACCGCCTGCTGGCCCTCCATGTGCGCGGTGGGCTCGCCGTCGGTGACGATGATCACCTGCTTGTTGCCAGCTTTGTGCCTGTTCAGGAACTGGCGCGCCAGCATCAGCCCGTGCTGCATGTTGGTTCCATAGATCGACTCGTTGTAGGTCAGCTCCGCCAGCTGGCTCGGTTTGACTGGGCGGGCGTAGTCGCTGAAGGCGATCACCTGCAGGAAGTCGCGTGGGAACTGGCTGCGGATCAGCGCATCGAGCGCCAGCGCCACCTTCTTGGCGGCGTAAAAGTAGCCGCGGAGCGGCATCGAGCGGCTCATGTCGATCATCAGCACCGTCGCCGACTGGGTGCTGAACTCCGTTCGATAGACCTCGAAGTCGTCGGTCTTCAGCTGCAGCGGCGGTGTGGCGTCCCGCCGCAGCGCGTTCATCAGCGTGCGCTCGACATGCAGCGTAAAAGCGTCGCCGAACTCGTAGACCTTGGTGTCGTCAGAGCGCTCTGATCCCAGGCCGCGAACGCTGATCGGGTGGTCGCCGAAGCGATCCCGCTTCAGGCGGGCGTAGAGGTCCTTCAATGCCTTCTGGCCGATGCGGCGCATGCCCCGTGGCGTGAGCTCCATGCCGCGCTTGCCCTTCTGGACGTAGCCCTTCTTTTCCAGCTGCGAGGCCAGTTCGCTCATCTGGTCGGCGGCCTGGCGGGCATCCGGCCCGAGCAACTGCTGCAGCTGCGCCGACTGCTCCGGCGTCAGCTGGCGCCCCTGGTAGCCCTCTCTTAAAGCCGACTCGAGGTCCTCGATG
>JALYYC010000049.1 GCA_030946755.1 Candidatus Dormiibacterota bacterium | reverse complement strand
AGGGCTCGCGGCGACGAATCCTGGCGGCCAAAGTCGTCCAGGAGAAAGATGCCGCCGTTGGCTTTGAGGTGGATCGGCGCTTCGTAGAAGCGCATCAGAGGGTCGAACGACGGCGCCAGCTGGGAGGTTGTCAACTCACCGCCTGCCTTGACGAATGGCCGCTTGATCAGGACCCAGCGGCTGTCGATGTTCGGGTTCAGGGCACGGTTGACGCGCTGATGATGGAGCGGATCGAAGAGCCGCATGATCTGTCCCTCGATATCGATCGCGTAGGGCACGAAGATCGGCTCGCCCAGCAGGTCAGCGCAGGCTTCGGCGATCGTGGTCTTGCCGTTGCCAGGCGCCCCGTAGAGAAAGAGCGGCGCGCGCGCGTTTACGGGCGGTCCGAGCTGCACGAGGAGATCGGGGCTGAGCGTCAGGTGCTGCAGCGCGCGCGTCAACCAGGCAGCGGTGACGTCTGCCTGGCTCACCTGGGACCGGACTGACATCTCGTATTGGGCGAAGGGGACCGGCGCCGGCCCGACATAGTGGTCGCGCGCCAGCACGTCCCGCGCCCGGCCACGGCCGGGGTCGGTGATCAGGTATCCGAGCGATTCGCCAAAATCCTGGCTCATCGTCGGGCCGGCCATGCGACCGATCGTCTGGCACCATCCCTGCTCGACCAGGCTCTGGATCGCCGGCGTCACCGTCGTGTACGGCAGGCAGGCGGCCGCCGCCCAGTCCTTGGCCGACATGGGGGACTTGAAATAGAGGTGTTTGAGGAGCAACTCGGCCAGGCGGGCCACAGGGAGTCCAGAATCCTCGATCCGGGCCGGCGCGATCGGCACGAATTCGGGTTGGACGCCTGGCGGTGCCGGCTGAATGGCCATAAGGTAATGGGCCGCCTTGCGCGGTCCGCTAGAGCAACCGGCCGCCGCGCGGGTTTCTTGCTACGCGTCCAGGGCCGGCCTGGTGCCGAAATAGCGCTCGACGGACAGGCCATGCTGCTCCAACTCGGCTCGGGCCAGTGGCTCGAAGCGACGGAGATGCCAGTCTTCGGCCGGGTTGCGCGAGTAGGCAAGCAGCCGATGATAGGGCAGCGTATAGATCGCCCGTCCGGCCAGGATCTCGAGCATCTGCTGCGTCAGTTCGGGTTGGGCCAGGGCTCTTCGGAGCGTGACATGGACACCCTGCATGTCGTAGATCAGCCGCACCCGTTTGGGCAGGAAGACCATCAGGAGCAGGACGATCGGGATCGAGGCGACCACGATGGCGAGGATCAGGGCGAGTAGGTGGACGGCGTGCGAGCCGGCCTGGCCCGCCGAGATCAGGGAGTCACCCGAATGGGTCTTCAGCGCCGCGGCGGTGCGGTGGAGGAAATCGGAGAGATATGGCACGCCGGACGGGATCGACTGGTCGAAGGAGCGAATCCAGTTGTCGAAGGTCGTGCCCGCCTTGATCACGCCCTGGGCGAGCGCATCCAGCTGCAGCACGAGGTGCTGGACAAAGAGGCCGGCCTGGACCCATAGGTAGATCCAGGCGAGCACGAAGAGGTCAGCGAACATCCACGCAAAGCGGCGGCCGTAGAGGTCTGGATACAAGCGCATGGCTGTCGCCCCCTTTGAGGTGCTGGAGGGTCAAACGCGAACGACGCGCGAAGTCTACAGCGCTTCGAGGTATTCGATGACCTGCCGCGTCAATTGGGTGGGCGTGGAGGCCCCCGAGGTGACCCCGACACGCGCCTTCCCCTCGAGCCATTCCGGCCGGATGTCGGCGGCGGTGTCCACGAGGTAGGCCGGCTTGTGGGCCAGCTCCTGCACCACCTGCACGAGCCGCTTGGAGTTGGAGCTTCGCTCGCTACCGACCACGATCACCAGGTCGCAGTCCTTGGCGGCCTCGACCGCTGCCTCCTGCCGGTCCTGGGTGGCCCGGCAGATCTCGTTGTAGGCTTCCGCCGTCGGGTAGCGCTCTCGGACCCGGGTGATCATCGCCGCCGTGTCCCAGATGCTCAAGGTTGTCTGGCAGGTGACCGCGATCTTGTCGTTTTTCAGGTCGAGCGCATCGACGTCCTGAGGGTCCTGCACGAGGTGCACCTTGCCGGGGGCTTCTCCCACCACGCCTTCGGGCTCGGGATGTCCCCGCCGCCCGACGTAGACGACGTCATAGCCGCGCTCGACGAGGTCCTTGACCAGGTCATGCGTGACGACGACGTCCGAACAGGTGGCATCGACCATGTTCAGGCCGCGTTCCGCGGCTCGCGCCTTCACCGCGGGCGAGACACCATGGGCGGTGAAGATGACCGTACCCGAGTCGATCTGGTCCAGCCCCTCGAGCCGGTTGTCCCGGTCGACCAGCTCGATGCCGTTTTGCTGCAGCTCGTCGGTGACGTGGACATTGTGGACGAGATAGCCAAGCATCCGGATCTTCTCCCCCGGACGCGCCTTCGCGGTTTGTTTCGCCGCCCGGATCGCCTCCACCACCCCGTGGCAGTAGCCACGCGGCGTGATCTTCAGGACGTCCACGCTTGGAGTCTACCCGCGCCCCGACGGCGCGAATCCGCCGTTACGCGAGCGTCACGCGGTCAAATTGGGTTCACCCGATCGTGATTGGCCCGCCTGACACGTTCAGGATCTTGAGAAACGCCAGGATGCTGAGCGCCGCCAGCACCATGATGAACCCCCCGACTACGTAGGACGCGATGCGATGCCGCGTGAAAACCGACAGGCCGAGCAGCAGCAGGATGATGGCCACCAGGATGTTCGCGAAGTTGACTACGACTTTCATCAGACGCCTCCTTTGCTGGCTTCGCCTTGGCGAGGCCTATTGCTGAGCTTCACGCCTCGGACAGGGCCCGGTCAAGGTCTGAGATCAGATCTGCCACGTCTTCGATCCCCACCGAGATCCGGACCAGCCCGTCGGCCACACCCCGCTCACGCCGGGTCTCCGCCGGGATGGAGGCATGCGTCATCGCCGCCGGCAGCTCGATCAGGGCCTCGACGCCACCGAGACTCTCGGCCAGCGTAAAGATCTTCGTCCGCTCGACCATTCGGCGGGCCTCCGGGAGCCCGCCATGGACTTCGAAGGCGACCATGCCGCCGAAGCCCGACATCTGCCGCTTCGCGAGCTCGTGCTGTGGGTGGGTCGGCAAACCCGGATAGAAGACCCGCTCCACCCGATCGTGTTCCTGGAGAAACTCGGCAATCAGCCGGGCATTGCGGTCATGTTCCCGCATGCGCACCGCGAGCGTCTTGAGTCCTCGGAGCACGAGCCAGGCATCGAGCGGGCCGGGGACGGCCCCCACGGCATTCTGGATGTAGGCGAGCTGGTCGCGGAGGTCGTCCCGCTGCACGACCAGCACGCCGGCGATCACGTCGCTGTGGCCACCGAGAAATTTGGTCGCGCTGTGGACGACGATGTCGGCACCCAGCCGGAGCGGCTGCTGCAGGTAGGGGCTCATGAAGGTGTTGTCCACGACCACCAGCGCATCGTGCTCGTGCGCCAGCCGGCTGATCGCGGCGATGTCCACCAGTTTCAGCAGCGGGTTGGTGGGCGATTCGACCCAGACCATCCGGGTCCGATCGGTGAAGGCGGCCTCGATCACCTGCGGGTCGGTCAGGTCGGCAAAGGAGAAGGTCAGCCCCATCGGCTCCAGGATCCGGCGAAAGAGGCGATAGGTGCCACCGTACAGGTCGTCCATCGCGATCGTGTGGTCCCCGGGTTTGAGCAGCTGCATGATGGCCGACTCGGCAGCCATCCCGGAGGCGAACGCGAGCCCGTGCCGGCCGCTCTCGAGCGAGGCAATGCACCGTTCCAGGGCGGTCCGGGTCGGATTCCCGGTGCGCGAGTACTCGTACCCCTTGGGCTGGCCGACGGCCGGTTGGGCGTAGGTCGAGGTCTGATAGATCGGCACGACGACCGCGCCCGTCAGCTCGTCCGGCTCCTGGCCGGCGTGGATCGCCCGGGTTGAGAATCCGGCCTCGCGTTCGCTCAATGCGCAGCCCGCGTGTGCGCCATGAACTCCAGCAGGTCCAGGCGTGTGATCATGCCAACCGCTTGTTCGCCGTCCATGACGACCAGGGCCGAGGCACCGGCCAGGAGGGCGTTGAAGGCGTCGTCGATATGGCCCCCGGCTGGGATGGTCGCGAAAGGCCCATCCATGACCGCCCCGACGGTCGTTTCGATCAATCCCGGGTCGCGATAGACACGATCGAGCAATGAGCGCTCCTGGATGCTGCCGACGACCTTCCGTCCTGGCTTGCTTCCGTCTTCGATCACGGGCATCTGGGAAATGCCGAATTCCTGGAGGAGATCGATGGCGCGGCCAACCTTCTCATGCGACGACACCGTCACCAGCTTGGGGACCTCGCGCTCGCGCGCGGCAACGACATCACGGACGAGCTGGCTTGGGAACCGTTCGAGGTACCCGTTCTGCCGCATCCACTCATCGGAATAGATCTTGCTCAGGTTGTTCCGGCCCGTGTCCGGCAGGATCACCACCATGACGGACTTTTCCTCCAGCTCTTTGGCGACCTCGATGGCCGCCGCCATCGCCGTCCCCGCCGAACCGCCGACCAGGATCCCCTCCTCGCGGGTGATGCGTCGCGCGTACAGGAACGAGTCCCGGTCGCTGACCCGCACGATGCGATCGATCAGCGTCAGATCGATGGTGCCCGGGATGAAGTCTTCACCGATCCCCTCGACCTTGTAGGGCCTGGCGGTGTCACCCGAGTACAGGGATCCGTCCGGGTCGGCCCCCACGGTCATCACCGAAGGCTTCTTCTCCTTCAGGTAGCGAGCCGTGCCCGTCATCGTGCCACCCGTCCCGAGGCCCGCCACGAAGACGTCGACCCGCCCGTCGGTCTGTTCCCAGATTTCCGGCCCCGTCGTTTCGTAGTGCGCGCGGGGATTGGCCTGGTTGAAGTACTGGTTCGGTTGAAAGGCGCCGGGGATCTCATGGCTGAGGCGTTCGGCGACCGAGTAATAGCTCTCAGGCGACTCGCGGGGCACGGCGGTCGGACAAACGACTACCTCGGCACCGTAGGCCCGCAGCAAAGCGATCTTTTCCGGCGACTGCTTGTCGGCCATCACGAAGATCATCCGGTAGCCCTTCAGCGCCGCGGCGATCGCGAGCGCGTGTCCCGTATTGCCCGAGGTGGGCTCCACGATGGTCCCGCCTGGCCTGAGCTTTCCGCTGCGCTCGGCTTCCTCGATCATGCGCAGCCCGATCCGATCCTTGACGCTCCCGCCCGGGTTCAGCGTCTCGACCTTGGCGTAGATGGCGGGTCGCACTCCGGCGGTGACCCGGTGAAGCCGCACCAGCGGCGTGTGCCCGACGGCCTCAAGGATGGAGTCGAGGACCTGCACTCGGCCCATTCTAGGCGCGGTGCACGCCGACTAGAATCGCGTGGAGAGCATGCCGGTATCCGTCGCGAACTCGAAAGTCGTCTACGACGCCATGAAGGCGACGGGCGTCACGCTGGTCAGTGCGCTTCCTGAGACCTGGCTGGTCCACCTGATCCGGATGGCTGACGAGGACCCGGCGATGACGCTCGTGAGGCTCGCCAAAGAAGAAGAAGGGGTTGGTGTTTCCGCTGGGGCCCACTTCGCCGGGGTGAAATCGGCCATGCTGCTGCAAAACCACGGCTTCCTGCAGGCGATCAACGGGATCGTCGGCATCTCGCTCCTGTACAAGGTCCCGCTGCTGATGCTGATCACCGACCGAGGCAGCTTCGGGGAGAAGGATCCCTGGCAGACGGAGGGCGGCAAGCACACGCGCCCGGTGCTCGACGCCCTGCGGATCGCCCACGAGGACCTCCGGAGCCCGGAGGAGGTGCAGCCGAAGCTGACCAAGGCGATGACGCTGGCGCAAAGTTCGCTGTCACCGGTCGCCCTGCTGCTGAACCGCGACCTGATGTGGGAGGAGCCCCGCTGAAGCGCCTCGATTGCCTGAAGGCAATCTACCCGGCGCTGGAGGACTGCGCCGTGGTCACGATCATGGGGGCGGTGGCCGCCGAACTCTACTCGCTCGGCCATCGCGCGAACTTCTTCTACCTCGAGCACGCCATGGGCCTGGCGTCGTCGGTCGGCCTGGGGATCGCCCTGGCCCAACCAGACCGCAAGGTCGTCGTTATCGACGGTGATGGGTCCGTCCTGATGAACCTCGGCGGCCTGACGACGATGGCACGCTCGAACCCGAACAATCTGGTGCATCTGGTCTTCGATAACGAAACGCTGCTGTCCGTCGGCGGCGGCGCACCCGGTGGCTACCGCTGGTTCACGACGGCCACGTCGACCGGGACCGATCTGGCCGCGGTCGCCACCGCCGCGGGCTACCCCCACAGCCAGCTGGTGCGCGAGCTCGACGACTTCGAAGAGGCGGCGCTCGACGCGATCCAGGGCGATCAGCTCAGCTGCATCGTGGCCAAGGTCGAGGCGGAGATGCCCGCGAGCTTCCTCATGGATGTGCATATGCTCGAAAACCGTTTCGAGTTTCCCCGGGCGCTGCAGCAGCCCTTAAAAAAGAAACAGGACCTGGAGCGCGCAACCCGCGTCAGCCGCACCCAACCGACCAATATTCCGGCGCTGAAATCAAGGGAGGACTGAATCGTTGAGTACCAAAGTCGACACACTCGCGTCATTCACGCAGGCTCTGCAGTTGGGATCGATCGAGGTGATCGATCTGACCCAGCCACTTTCGGAACAGACGCCAATGATCCAGCTCCCTCCGCCCTTTGCCAATACGCCGAACTGGAAGACCCACGAGATCAGCCGATATGACGACAAGGGCCCGGCCTGGTACTGGAACTGGTTCGAGGGTGGTGAGCACGCGGGGACGCACTTCGATGCGCCCATTCACTGGGTGACGGGAAAAGACAAGGACGACGTCTCCCAGGTGCCAGTCGGGCGCTTGATCGGCCCCGCCGTCGTCATCGACCGGTCCAAAGAAGCGAAAGCCAACCCCGACTACCTGCTGAGCCGCGCGGACATCACCGCCTTCGAGCGCGAGCACGGGCCGCTGCCGAAGGGCGGCTGGCTCCTCTACCGGACCGGCTGGGATACACGGGCGCAGGATCAGAAGGCCTTCCTCAACGCGAATGAAACCGGACCCCATACCCCGGGCATCGACATCGAGCTGGCGAAGTGGCTGGCCAATGAGAGCCCGCTCGTCGGGGTCGGGGTCGAGACCGTTGGGACCGATGCCGGCACCGCGCATTCGTTCAACCCGCCGTTCCCCTGCCACCAGTTCCTGCTCGGCGCCAACAAATACGGCCTGACGCAGCTCGCCAACCTCGAGAAGCTGCCACCGACCGGTGCGGTACTGGTGGTGGCGCCACTCAAGCTGGTCAAGGGCTCCGGCAGTCCGTGTCGCGCGCTCGCCCTGGTTCAGCGATAGGCGCGGCCCCCGGCCTCGAGCTGCGGCCGGTCGGACCGGAGGAGCAGCGGGCGTACGCCACCCTCTTGCGTCGGGCCTTCGGTATGGCGCTCCCGACCGATGAGGAACTGGCTGTCAGCAGGGACACGACGGAGTTCGACCGGACCCTGGCATTCGTCGACGGCACCGAGATCGTCGCCACCGCCGGCATCTTTTCGTACCGGATGACCGTGCCCGGGGGCAGCCTCGCCTGCGGCGGCGTCACCCGCGTCGGGGTCCTGGGCACGCATCGGCGGCGCGGACTCCTGACCGCGATGATGCGACGTCAGCTGGATGACATGCACGAGCGCGGGGAGCCACTCGCCGCGCTCTACGCCTCGGAGGCGCCGATCTACGGGCGCTTCGGCTATGGTCTCGCCACCTACCAGGCCGAGCTGGAGATCGACCGGTCGCGCGCGACTTTTGTGAAACCGCCCCCGATCGGCGGCCGGCTCCGGATGCTGGAGGTGCCGGCGGCGGTCGACGCCTTCACCACGGTCTGGGAGCAAGCCCAACGCGACCAACCCGGCATGCTGAGCCTCGACCGCCGCTGGTGGCAAATGCAGCTGGCCGACCTGGAAAGCTCCGGGCGCGACCGAAGCCCGAAGTACCGGGTGCTCTACGAGGCCGACGGCATGCCCCGCGGATTCGTCGTGTACCGGATCAAGATGGGTTGGGATGCGACCGGCCCGATCGGGACGGTGCAGATCGAATTCTTGATCGCGACCACCAGGGAGAGTTACGCGGCGCTCTGGCGCTACGTTCTCGACGTCGACCTGGTCGTGAAAGTCTCGGCGCCGATGCGCCCGGTTGATGAGCCGCTGCGATTTCTGCTGGCGGACTCGCGCCAGCCCAAGCTCACCGCCGAGGACGGGATCTGGTTACGACTCGTGGATGTGGCCTCGGCCCTGGAAGGGCGGCGCTACGCGGTCGAGGGCAGCCTGACGATCGAGGTCCGCGACCGCGTCTGCGCCTGGAACGCGGGGCGATTCCAGCTCACGGCGGGCGCGACGGGCGCCGAGTGCCGGCCCACCAGGGCCGATCCCGATCTTGCGCTCGATGCCGCCGACCTGGCCGCCGTGTACCTCGGTGGCAACCGGTTCCGCACGCTCGCATCGGCGGGACGCGTCGAAGAACACCGGCCCGGCGCGCTTGGCCGCGCCGACGCGATGTTCATGACCGACCGGGTGCCCTGGTGCCCCAGCCACTTCTAAGCGGGCCATAATTCGCTCCGTGGACCGCGCAACCTGTTCGGGCTTCGACCGGCAGGATCCGCTCGCGGCGTTCCGGTCCGAGTTCGCCCTCCCCGAGGGGGTGGTGTACCTCGACGGCAACTCGCTCGGCGCCCTGCCCCGGGCGACGCTTCCCCGGCTCACGGAGGTGATCGCGCAGGAGTGGGGCGAGGGCCTGATCCGCAGCTGGAATGCCGCCAACTGGATCGAGGCGCCGAGCCGCATCGGCGACAAGATCGCGCGGCTCATCGGCGCGCAGGCCGGCGAAGTCATCGCCGCGGACAGCACATCCGTGAATCTCTTCAAGCTGCTGGCCGGCGCCCTGCGGCTCCAGCCGGGCCGCCACTTCATCGTGACGGACAGCGAGAACTTTCCCAGCGACCTCTATATCGCCCAGGGGCTCACCGAGCTGCTCGAAGGGAACCACGTCGTCCGAGCCGTCAAACGCGCGGAAATCGAGCACGCGATCGACGGCAGCGTGGCGGTGCTGATGCTTACCCACGTCGACTATGCGACCGGCGAGATCCAGGACATGCGCCGGCTCAGCGCCGTGGCGCGCCGCCACGGGGTGCTGACACTCTGGGATCTTTCCCACAGTGCTGGCGCCGTGCCGGTCGACCTGGGAGCGGCGGGCGCCGATCTGGCCGTCGGGTGCGGCTACAAGTACCTGAACGGCGGTCCGGGCGCCCCGGCCTACCTGTTCGTGTCCCGGGCCTTGCAAGAGGCGATGCGGTCGCCGCTGGCCGGCTGGATGGGCCACGCCACGCCCTTCGCGTTCGCTCCCGATTACGAGCCCGCCGAGGGCATCCGCCGCCAGCTCGCGGGATCGCCACCCATCCTCAGCATGACGGCGCTGGAGGTGGCGATCGATCTCTGGTTGCGCGTCGACCAGGCCGAGATGCGCCGGAAGTCCATGGCACTGGGGGATCTCTTCATCAAGCTGGTCGACGACAGCTGTCGCGATCTCGATGTCAGCGTGGCTTCACCTCGCGATGCGACGGCGCGCGGCTCCCAGGTGTCCTTGCGCCACCAGGAGGGCTACCGGGTGATGCGCGCCCTGATCGATCGGGGCGTCATCGGCGACTTCCGCACCCCCGACCTGATGCGATTCGGTTTCGCGCCGCTCTATACGCGTTACGTCGACGTCTACGACGCGGTTGAGGTCTTGCGCGAGGTGCTCCGCGCGCGGACCTGGCAGCGCCCCGAGTACGGAACCCGGATGACGGTGACCTGATGACAAACCACCAGGGTGACCGACTGCTTCGCGGCTATCTCTCGAGCCGGCTTGTCCTGGTCGCGATCGGAGTGGTGACACCAATCGGCATCCTGGTGGTCAACGCCTCGGCGTTCGTGATGCGCAACCTGGTCCAGTTCCGGATCGCGATCGCGGCCTGTGCCCTGATCAGCTCGCTGGTGCTCAACGGTCTGACCGCCTCCTGGTTGCTCCGCCTCGCCGGCCGCAAGTCCGTACCGATCTACCTCCGACACCGCGACTGGGCCACGATCCTCGCCACCATCGTCGTGATCGCGAGCTCGATTGGCGCGGCGATCTTCACCTACATCGGAATGAGCAATCCGACGCATCTGCCGGATGGCCTGGCGGTCCTCACCTCGCTCCTGGCGCTGTTCGTCCCCCTCGGGCTGACCTGGTTCAGCCGCGTGGTCGCCAATCGCCGCTGAGCCCCACTCAGAGTTGCGACCGGACCTGCCAAAGCTCCGGGAAGAAGCGCTTCTTCAGCGTCGTCTGCAGGTAACGGACGCCGGTGGACCCTCCCGTGCCGGGCTTGTCGCCGATCTGCCGCTCGACCATATGGACGTGCCGGGAACGCCAGAGGCTGAACCCCTCGTCATGATCGAGCAGTCCCTCTGACAGGTCGAAGATCTCCGGGAGGCGGTCGGGATGACGGTAGATCTCGGCGACGCTGAGCCCGTGGCGCTGGAGCAGGGCCAGGTACGCATCCTGGAGCGATGGCTCGTCGATGCGCCGCTGCAGGCGCGCCTGATCGTCGGGCAGGCTCTGGAGCGTCTTCAAGTAACCGGGATCCTTGAGCCCGGAGAGAAATTCGATCTCCCGGAATTGGGTCGATTGGAAGCCGCTGGCGGGGGCCAGCTCGGATCGAAACATCAGGAAGTCCTGGGGCGCCATCGTTTCCAGCACCCCCACCTGTTCGACCAACAACCGCTCGATGACGGCCACCCGCTTGAGATAGTGGCGGGCTCGCCGAAGATCGTCGCGGTCGATGGCATCGCGGACGGCGACCAACTCGTGGATGAGCGACTTGAACCAGAGCTCGTACGCCTGGTGCGCGATGATGAAAAGGAGTTCGTCATGGGCATCGGTCAGCCCGACTTGAAGATCGAGTAGCTCCGGGATCTTGAGGTATGAGCCGTAGTGCAACCGCCGGCCGGACTCGTCCTGATAGCCCATGCCGCCAAGCCGGTAGGGAACGCTGCCCTCCTGCCCTGGTTGTTCGCCGTCCGGCACGTTGCCAGCTTAGAGCAAGCACAGGTAGATAATTGTTCGCGTGAACGAGTCGCCGTACTGGAATCCGCGGCACGAGACCATGCCGCGCGTTGAGATCGAAGCGCTGCAGGTCCGCAAGCTGAAAAATTTGGTGGCATGGGCCGAGCAGCGGGTTCCCTGGCAGGCGAACCGCCTCAAGGCGGCCGGAGTCAGCCCGGACTCGATCGAGAGCCTTAAGGACCTGCGGCGCATCCCGATGATGACCCGCGATGAATGGATGCAGGCCCAGCTGGAACAGCCGCCCTACGGCCCACTGCTCGCCGCGCCGGAGGACGCCGCCATCCGATACCACCTGACGTCCGGCACCACCGGCCGAATTCCGCTCCAGGTCCTCGACAGCATGAAGGACTGGGAATGGATCGCGGAGATGTGGTGCTACGGCTTCTGGGGCTTCGGCGTGCGGCCACATGACGTGATCTTTTTTGCCTTCAGTTACGGGACGTTCGTGGGCTTCTGGGGCGCCCATTACGCCTGTGAAAAGCTGGGCTGCCTCGTCCTGCCGGGAGGCAACATGACCACCGAGGCACGGGTGAAGCAGATCGTGTCGATGAAGGCGACCGTCGTCTGCTCGACGCCGACCTATGCGCTCCGGATGGCCCAGGAGGCGCGCGCCATGGGGGTCGACCTCGCCGGCAGCAGCGTGAAACGACTGATCCTGTCGGGCGAGCCGGCCGGCTCGATCCCGGCAACGAAACGGCTGATCGAGTCCGAGTGGGGTGCGAAAGCAGCCGACACCGCCGGCATGACCGAGGTCGGCACGATCATGATCTTCGAGTGCGAGCGTCAACCCGGCGGGACGCATATCATCGAGGACCACTACATCGAGGAGGTCGTCGACCCGGACTCCGGCGAGCCGGTCGGCTACGGGGAGCAGGGCGAGCGCCTGATCACATCGTTTGGCCGCGGATTCATCCCGGTGCTGCGCTATCGGACCCGGGACCTGGTCATCCGCGTCCCGGCCAGTACGTGTAGCTGCGGGCGAACATTTGATATCTATGATGGCGGCATCCGCGGCCGCGTCGACGACATGAAGCTGGTGCGCGGGACCAATGTCTATCCCCGCGCAGTCGAGGCGATCGTCCGCGAGTACAAAGAGATCAACGAGTTTCGGATCCACCTGTACACGGCCGACGGCCGCCAGGACGAGATCGAAATACTTGTGGAGATCGACGGTCAGGACGCCCGGCAGCACGAGCGCATCCTGCACGAGCTGCGCAAATCGCTATCCCAGGCGCACGAGGGTTTGCGGATCGGTGTCAAGCAGGTCGAGCGCGGCAGCCTCCCGCGGTTCGAGCTCAAGGCGAAGCGACTCCAGGACGATCGGATCGTAATCGGCACCGCAGACGAGCGGAGGACGACGGCATGAAGAACACGATGGGCGTCGAGCTAACGCGGTCGGAGGCCACCCTGGTCGAGTGCTACGAAAGCCTCAAGCGCGTCCTGAGAGAGAGCCAGGATCTCGCCCCGTTCGAGCGCCGGAACGCGCTCAAGGCGATCGCGGCGCTCTGGCAGGTCGTCAACGGCCTGGACCTCGACCCGGGCAATATTTATGACATAGGCGCCTGATGTTCGGGCCGGTCATCAAGGGCAGGCTCGTGACGCTCCGGCCGCCCCGCGCCGAGGAGGCGGTGATGCTGGTCACGTGGTTCGAAGACCGGGAAATCACGCGGTTCATGAAGTTGCAATTCCCGCCCTCGTTGGATGCAGAAAAAGAGTGGCTCGAGAAGATGGCCAAGGGCGCCGATGACATCGTGTGGGCGATCGAGATGAGCAACCGCCTTATCGGCGTGACCGGCATCCACAAGATCAACTGGCCACAGCAGCGCGCCAGCACCGGAACGCTGATCGGCGACAAGTCCGCCTGGGGCAAGGGCATCGCCACCGAGGTCATGGCGCTGCGGACGCGATTTGCCTTCACGCAGTTGCCCCTGCGCAAACTGCATTCGAGCGTCATCGATGGCAATGAGGCCAGCCTCCGGGCGCAGCGAAAAGCCGGCTACCGTGAGGTCGGCCGGTATCACGAACACTGGTTTCGCGACGGCCGCTGGCGGGACGAGATCCTGACCGAGGTCCTGAAATCCGACTGGCTCCTGGCAAACCCTGACTAGGCGTCCAGCCAGCAAAAGTCCGCGCGGCCGGCAGCCAGGATCGTATTGACCTCGTCGAACGTCGTGATGTTTCCCGAGGCGATCGTCGGGATGCCCGCCTCGTTGCGGATCCGATCGCTGGCGGGCACGCCGAAAAGCCGGCTGTAGTCCGGCCGGCCCTCACGTACCGTCTGGCTCAGCGCCGGATGCACGAGGTCGCAGCCATGGGCCTTCAGCATGGCCGCGATGGCGACCGCGTCGTCGAGCGTGGTACCCCCCTCGGCCCAATCATTGGCCGTGATACGAACGATCAGGGGACCGCGCCAAACCGGTCTGACGGCGTCGAGAACGCGGAGCGGGAAGCGCATCCGGTTCTGGAGCGAGCCGCCATGGGCATCCAGGCGCTGGTTGGTCAGCGGGGAAATGAACCCGGCGAGTAGGTATCCCTGGGCAAAATTGAGCTCCACGACGTCGACCAGGCACTCGGCGGCCCGCTCGGCCGCGATTGCGAACGCCTCCACCACCCCCTGCATGTCGGCTTCCGTCATCTCGCGCGGGACCCGGGACCGAGCCGTGTAGGGAATCGGCGAGGCGGCGAGGAGCGGCCATCCACCCCAGCGCAGCGGGCGGTCGACGCCCTCCCGGGCAGGCCGCGTCGCCCCCCGGCGGCCGGCATGGCCCAGCTGCAGCGCAAACTGCGTCCCCGGGTCCGCGTGGATACGCTCCACCTGCGACGTCAGCGCGGCGACCTGCGCCTCGGTGTAGACGCCCGGCGTCTCGGGCGTGATCCGTCCGTCGGAACTGATCGCCGTGAAGGGACTGATCAACAGGCCGGCGCCGGGAACCGATCCGGCCACACGGTTAAGAATGCGCACGCCGCGGACGGCGATCCCGGCGAACATCGGCGGCGGGCTGAGCCTCGTCGGACGGCCGCCGGCGCCAATCGCCGCCGAGGCGAACTGGGCGTCAACCGACCGGACGAGACCTGGGTCACGCTGGCTCAAACTCGTGTAGGTGATCCGGCGGCTTCTCGTCAGCAGGTTGAAGGCGAACGTCGTTGGTTCAAACGCCTCGTAGCGAGCGACATGCTCGAAGTACACGGAGCTCTCCTGGGCCGCCTCCTGGAAGCGCTCGACGACCGGCTGGCGCTCGAGCTCATAGTCCGTGAGCGCCGTGTCGAGATTCCCGTGCCGCCGCAGGGCGTCGACCAGCGCGATGCTGTCCTCCATCGCCAGTTTGGTGCCGGACCCGATTGAAAAGTGCGCTGTGTGGGCGGCATCGCCGATTAGGACGACGTTTCCCTGATGCCAGGCGGCCGATCGTAACGTTTGAAACGTCAGCCAGGTCGAGCGGTTGGACATCAGCCGGCGGCCCTGCAACTCAGGGGCGAAGAGTCTCGAGCAGTAGGCGATGCTGTCCGCCTCGGTGGCGGTGTCGAGCCCGGCCTCGCGCCAGGTCTGCTCGGGGCATTCGACGATGAAGGTGCTGGTCCCCGCATCGAACGGGTAGGCATGGACCTGGAACAGCCCGTGCTCGTTGCGCCGGAAGATAAACGTGAAGGCGTCAAGGGCCAGGTCGGCTCCGAACCAAACATACTTCGTCGGATGTGCCGTCAGTTTCGGCGCAAATGCGGCCTCGTGACGGCGTCGCGCCAGGCCGTTGATGCCGTCCGCCCCAACGATCAGGTCCGCATTTTCCAGCTCCGCCAGATCGCGGACCTCACGCGCGAACTCGAGCCTGACCCCCAGGTCCAGGCAGCGCCGCTGGAGGATGCCGAGCAGGACTTTGCGCGATATGCCGGTAAAGACATGGCCGCGCGACCGCACGCGCGTGTCACGAAAGAAGATATCGATCGCGTTCCAGCGCGCGAAGCTGGCCGTGATCTGCTCGTAGCTGTCGTGGTCGGCGTCGCGCAGCGCCCCGAGCGTCTCCTCGGAAAAGACCACGCCCCAGCCGAAGGTGGCATCCGGCGGGTTGCGCTCGATCACCTCGACATCGGCCGCCGGGTCTGCCTTTTTCGCAAGCAAGGCAAAATACAGACCGGCCGGGCCGCCTCCCAGCACGGCGTACCTCACCTGGGCTGGCGGACCACCTCGGCCAGCCGCTCGAGTTGCTCGATGGTCGAAACCGTCGGAAAGAGCACCAGCTCATCGCAGCCGGCGTCCTCGTAGCCGCGCACGAAGTCGACGATCGCTCCCGGCGACGTCAGATTGCCGGCGGCGATCTTTTCGGCGAACGGCCCGGTGAACGCGTAATAGTGCCGCAGGTACTCGGCGCCTTGCACGGCCGCGTCATCGCCCAGCGCGTAGTAACCCATCCCCCAGAGGGCCGGCTTTCCCGGACGTCCCAGGTCACGCCAGGCGGCCTGAGCCTTCAACGCGCTGTTCGCGAACGCTCGAGCCGGCCCACCACCGTGCATGTATCCGTCGCCGTAGCGGGCCATGCGGGCGAGGGCCTCGCCGCTGGAGCCGCCGACCAGGATTTCGGGGCCACGTCCCTGCGGACTCGGGCCGATGCGGCCCTGCTCCCAGGTATCCCGAAGGACCTCCAGTTGATCCGTGAATCGAGCCCCACGTTTGTGCGCGTCGACGCCGGCGACGTCGTAGTCTTCCAGGCGGGCGCCGACGGCGAGCCCGAGGGTCAGCCGCCCACCCGACAGCGCGTCCACGCTGGCGGCCTGCTTCGCAAGCAGGACCGTATTGCGCAGCGGGCCGATCACGACCATCGTGGCGAGGCGAATCCGGCCGGTCACGGCGGCCGCCGCCGCCAGCGCGGTGAGCGGCTCGTGGTTCTGGTACGCGATCCGGTCGACGACGCCGAGGCTGGAAAACGACGCCTGGTCGGCTCGGCGGGCCCAATCGAGAATCAAGTCGCGGCCTGTTCCGGCGGTCGAGGTTGGCAGCCCGACGCCAATTCTCATGTCGTCGAGATGATAAGTTTTCGCCAATGGGCTCGTTCCGCGGCTCGGCAACTCCCGTGCCGGCCTGGAAGCATTTCGACTTCGCGCTGGATCGGGGCGTGGCGACAGTCAAGTTCGCCAGGCCCGAGAAGCTCAACGCCCTGACGTTCGAGGTCTACGCCGATCTCCGCGATCTGCTCACCGAGCTGAGCCAGCGCGATGACATCCAGGTCCTGACGATGACCGGTACCGGGCGCGGTTTCTGCTCGGGAGGCGACGTCAACGCGATCATCGGCGCGCTGCAGTCGATGGACCCGCTGGATTTGCTGGCATTCACGCGCATGACGGGGACCGTCACCCAGCGGATCCGGGAAGCGCCGTTTCCCGTGATCGCCGCGGTCAACGGGGTCGCAGCCGGCGCGGGCGCGGTGATCGCCCTCGCAGCAGATATTCGCATTTTGGCCAGGTCCGCGACGTTCGCATTCTTGTTTACGAACGTGGGCCTCTCGGGCGGCGACATGGGGGCGGCCTACCTCCTGCCGCGGCTGATCGGCCTGGGACGTGCCACGGAGTTATTGCTGCTTGGCGACCGCATCGATGCCGACCGGGCGCTCGCGATCGGGCTCGCCACGGACGTCGTGACCGACTCGGACCTGGGCCCCCGCGCGGCAGCCCTGGCGCGTCGGTTCGCCGACGGGCCGGCGCTCGCCTATGCCGCGACGAAACTCTTGATCTCGCGGGAGCAGGATATGAATCTCCACGCCTCACTGGAACTGGACACCATGACGCAAGCGCTGCTGATGAAAAGCAGCGACCATGCCGAGTTCTACGCGGCCTTTCACCAGGGCCGGGATCCGAAATGGACCGGTCGATAGAAAGTCCACATCAACTCATAAACCCGGAGACGCTTGCGGCGCCATCGGGCTTTTCCCACGCTGTTCTCGCCCAATCCGGGCGCACGGTCTACATCGCGGGCCAAACGGCGACCGGATCGGACGGGCGCATCGTCGGAGAAACGATGGCCAGCCAATTCGCCCAGGCGGCCGCCAACGTTGTGACCGCCCTCGAATCCGCCGGGGCACAGCCTCAGCATCTGGTGAGCATGCAGATCTTCGTCACAAGCATCGACGAGTACCGGCAGGCCCAACGCGAGATCGGCGAGGCGTACCGCCGGCATTTTGGCCGGCACTATCCCGCGATGGCCTTGCTCGAGGTGCAGCGCCTCTTCGACGTGGCCGCCAAAGTCGAACTCATGTGCATCGCGGTGACCGTTGGCAATCGAAAACAAGACCCGGGTTAGTCTCGTCATGCGCCGAACCGGCGCCGGTTTCGCGCTTGCCCTCCCGGTCATCTTGAGCGCGTGCAGCCAACTGCCAGAAGCCGCATCACCGAGTGCACGGTCGTCTCCGGCCGCAACCCGAGCAAGTTCGACGCCAACGGCCACCGCCGGCATCGAGTCACGTTTCGCGGTCATGATAACCGGCTTGGACGGCGACCCGGCAGGGTCGACGTACACACTCTCATTGGTCAATCAGGTAGGAAAGCCGATCAGGAGCATTGTCGCGGCCGCTCGTAGCTGGTCCGAGGTGCACTTTACTGATGACGGCTACGGACATCCCATATCGCTCCCCCAGGTCAGCACTTCGAACGATCGCCTCTACTACCTCGACGGGGACGCGCGGGTGCGATTTCTTGGCATCGACGGCACGACAGGGCTTGCGCATGCTCTAGAAGTTGGGCATCTGTCTCGTGCCGCCTTTGCCGTCAGTCCAGATAATCGACGGATCGCCGTGACGATCGTCGATTACCCCAGCGTCTCTACCGGGCCGGTCCGCATTCGCCTCTACGTGGAAGATCTAACTGGCGGAACCCATCGCATCGACCTGTTCGAGTCGAGCAGCATGCTGGAGTGGCCTGTCGGGTGGCATGCTGGTCAACTCGTCATCGGCGTGGCTTCCGTGCCGTACGGGCAGAACCAATGCGAAATTTGTGCCTACCGTCCTCAGGAGTATCACGTCGTCGATGCCACGAGTGGGCGACGGCTTGCAACGCTGTGTCCCGCTGCATCCGGCGGATTTTCGGTGACGCTCCCGACGCCGGCGGGCATTGAATGTGACGTGCACTCGGGCGATGGCTCCCATCAGTCATTGCTTCAGGGGTGGGACGGCACCAGTCGCACCATTCCCAGCGACCTGTGTGGGATTGGCGGCCAGCTATCGCCGGACGGGCTGCGGCTTGCAACCACGACACTTCCACAGTGGGCCAACGGTGGCTGCACGGGATCCGCGTCGATAACGCTGATCGACCCGTACGGGAGGCGTGTGTCGACCCTTGCCCAGGGGACTCCGGAAGGCTGGCTGGATCCAACCCATCTGATCTTTCAAAGGCCGCAAGGAGGATCGGCGATCCTCGATAGCTCCAGCGGTCAGACGATCCCCGTGGGCACATTGGGCACGATGGTCGGCAGCCTACCCGGAAACCTGGGCTAGCGCACCGGGAGCAGTACGCGACTGTCAGGCTGAGCGTGCGTGCGCGGTGACCGGCCGGGCGAGCCTCCAGCGGCCACTATCTGCGCGCCGCAACGACCAGCCCTCTTCGTGGACCATCCGGTGATGTCGCCTGCAGAGCAACACCAGGTTGGCCATCGTCGTTTCACCGCCGTGGACCCAATGCTTGATGTGATGCGCGTCGGTCCAGTCCGGCGGCCGGCCGCATCCTTCGGCGACGCAGCCATGATCACGGGCCGCCAACGCCCGCCGCGTCGCCGGCGGGATGGTCCGGCCGGCGCGGCTGACCTCGGCGTTTAACTCACCCTGCCCGGTGATCCGGGTCAGCGCCGCATCACAGGCCAGCCGCCGTACCGTCTCGCCCGGGACTGAGCCGCCACGCTCCAGCTCGCCGGCGGCGGCGCCCCTGGTTCCGGCGAGCGTCTCGACGCTGGCGCGGATGACGAGGTGCGGCCGGGGCCCGGCGCCGTCGGCCGATCCGCCGGACTTTCGCTGGCAAAGTTCCAGGAGGGCATCGGCCCGTCGTTGATCCGCCGTGCGATCATCGTCCCTGGCTGGCGGGGGCATCAACCGGTCCAGGGCCCGGTTCAGGATCGCGCCGCCCTCTTCATCGAGCAAGCCATCGACGCGAACCAGCCCGTGGCTCGGCTCGCTGATATGGAGATAGCGGCGCTGGTGTGCGTGGTTGGCATCGGTCAGCGCCTGCTCGGCGTCCACCTGGTGCTCGTAGCTCTTCAAGAAGCCGGTGAACTGGCCCGGGTCCATGGTCCCCGCCGTCTTCACCAGGGCCGCCTCGGCCTTGCGCACCTCCGCCGCGCCGACCTGCTCGGCGGCGTGGGCGATGCCCGCGACGTGCTGGTACCCGAGGTCGCCGGTCGCAAAGGCCTTCTGGGTCTGCGGGAGCTGCTCCAGCTGG
>JALYYC010000039.1 GCA_030946755.1 Candidatus Dormiibacterota bacterium | reverse complement strand
CACCTATTCCGGCAGCGGCACCGGTTGCGGCGCCGCCGGCCGCGCCCGCCCGGGTTGCACCCCCTCCGCCGGCACGCCCGGCAGTCGGCGCGAACTGGATGGTGATCCCGCGCCTGGGCGTGAGCCTCTCGGTTGGCTGGTACGGGGACTGCCTGGGACGGGCCGTCGTGCCGCACTATGGAGCCTGGCGCTGGAGCTGCGCCGGCTCGAACAACACCTACATCATGGCCCACAATCCGGGCACCTTCACCCCGATCCTGGGAATTCGCGCCGGTGACATCGTCCAGTACGGCGACCCCTCGGGTCGGGTTCACACCTACCGGGTCACCTCCACCACGATCGTGAGCAACACCCAGATGTGGCCGCTCGGCGCAACCGCGGTCTCGTCGTTGACCCTGCAGACCTGCTGGACCTGGGACGGCAGCCGGGACTTCATCGTCCGCGCAGTCGAGATCTAACCGAGCGCGACGCTCAGGCTGCCCGGCGCGACGTCCGGAGCAGCTCTCCGCAGCGATCGAGCCACTGGGTCAGCAATCGTTCCTCTTCCCGCAGTTCGGCCATCTTGCCCGCGTACTGGTCGATGTGTTCGTGAAGAAGGCTGAACCGTTCCCGGGTAAGCGCGTCCTGCCCGTAGATCGCCTTGAGTGTCAGGGCCCGCTTGTTGGCCCGGGTCAGCTCCGCGATCTGCTCCTGGATCCGATCCAGCTCGCTCCGCATGTCCGCTGCGACATCCAGGAGAGTCTCCGCATCGAGGTGCTCGACCTGTTCGTTGTTCATCGACGTACCCCCACAGTGAAATCAGGCGCCTTGCGATCCGGGTAGAGAGCAGCCAGCGCCGGCGCGATGGCCACCTTTCGTGAGTAGATCTTGGCCATGGCGTTCGGCCGGATTCCGGTCGGATTGAGCTTGCCGACGACCTTGCCGTTGCCGTCCACGCCGCTTTCTTCGAAGGTGAACACGTCCTGGAGTGTGATCGTGTCACCCTCGCGGCCGATCACCTCGGTGATGTTCGTGATCCGTCGCGAACCATCGCGGATCCGTGACTGCTGAACGATGATGTGGATCGCCGCGGCGATCTGCTCCCGGATGGCGCGCTGGGGCAGGTCGACCCCTGACATCAGGACGAGCGTCTCCAGGCGGGAGAGCGTGTCGCGCGGCGTGTTGGCGTGGATCGTGGTGAGGGAGCCATCGTGGCCCGTGTTCATCGCCTGCAGCATGTCCAGGGCCTCGCCGCTGCGGCACTCACCGATGACGATGCGGTCGGGCCGCATCCGCAGGGCGTTGACGACGAGATCGCGGATGCTGACCTTGCCGCTGCCGTCGATGCGAGCGGGACGCGACTCGAGCCGGACCTTGTGCGGCTGACGAAGCTGGAGCTCGGCGGCGTCCTCGATCGTAACCACGCGCTCGGTGTCGGGGATGAAGGAGGAGAGGACATTCAGCGTCGTTGTCTTCCCGGAGCCGGTTCCGCCGGCGACCAGGATGTTGAAGTGGGCCTTGACGCAGGCCTCCAGGAAGGCGGCCGCTTCCGCCGTCAGCGTCCCGAAGCCGATCAAGTCCTGCACGCTGTAGGGATCCCGAGCGAACTTCCGGATCGTGAGCGAGGAACCATCCAGCGCCAGCGGCGGGATGACGGCGTTGACGCGCGAGCCATCGGGGAGCCGGCAGTCGACCATCGGGGAGTCGTCGTCGATCCGGCGGCCGACAAAGGCCGCGATGTCACGGATTAGCGCGATCAACTGTTCCTCGCTCTCGAAAGTGACGTCCGAGAGCGAGAGCTGACCATGGCGCTCGACGTAGACCTGGTCGGGACCGTTGACCATGACCTCGCCGATGGAGTCGTCACGGAGTAAGTCGGTGAGGGGACCGTAGGTATGCCCATCGAGACGGTGCGGCTCGACCGGAAGATCGGTCTCGGCCAGATGCAGTGTTGCGAACGATCCCACGCAGGCGACGATACGGCCGCAAAGCTACGGCGAGCCTAACGCTGTTGAGCCTTTCCCAGGCCTTAACTGGACTGTCGGGGGCCAACGGTAACGGATACGAAAATCCCGCTCGCGAGCTGGAAAGAATCGTTAAGCCGATCCCGACAGACGTGACGATCGGCTCTCAGCGGCCTCTCAGGCCCTTCGGCGGATGCCCTCAGCCGCCGGCCTCAGCATGAGCACCATCACAATCGAAAATCCAGGAGGTCGCAAAGAAATGTTCGGGAAATTGTTCGGAGGCGCGGCGGCGGCAGGCGTGTTGGCAGCGGTCCTCGCCACCGGGGCGATGGCAGCTCCGGCGGGAGCACCCACGGCTAAACCGGCGGCCCATCGGGCGACGGCGGCGGCAAAGAACGTGGCCGCTGGGACGGTCACAGCGGTTAGCGGGACGCAGCTGACGGTCAAGAACGGCAAGGGCGAGAGCCAGACGCTCCTTCGGACCGAGACGACCGTCGTCGTCAAGGGCCTCAAGGAGAAGGCGACATGGTCGGAGATCGAGATCAACAGCCACGTTCGGGTTCGGTACGAGTCGCGCGATGGCAAGCTCTACGCCAAGCGCGTCCACATCGGTCGGGCGCACCTGGCCGGCACGGTCCAGAGCGTTGGCGGCAACCTGATCGTGATCCGCGGGCGTAACGGCAAGGACGTCAAGATCACGGTCGCCGCCGCGACGAAGTATTTCGACGTCACCGGAAAGAAGCAGCGCAAGGCCGGCGCCTTGAGCGAGATCCACGCCGGGATGCGGCTCGCCGCGGCGGGCAGCTACGACGCCAGCCGGAACTTCGACGCCGCGATCGTCGCCTACCGCAGCAAGTAGACAACAGGGGCC
>JALYYC010000036.1 GCA_030946755.1 Candidatus Dormiibacterota bacterium | reverse complement strand
TCTCGGTGAACACCTGCGTCATCCCCACCTTCCTGGCGAGCAATCCCTTGGTAGCCATCGCTTAGAGCTTGATCTCGATGTTCACGCCGGACGGCAGGTTGAGCCGCATCAGCGCGTCCACGACTTTCGGATTCGGGTCGAGAATGTCGATGATCCGCTTGTGGGTCCGCATCTCGAACTGCTCGCGCGAGTCCTTGTCGATGAACGGTGACCGGATCACCGTCCACTTGTTGATCTCGGTGGGCAGCGGGATGGGCCCGGCCGTCGACGCGTTCGTTCGCCGTGCGGTGTCCACGATCTTGTCCGCGGCCTGGTCCAGGACGCGGTGATCGTAGGCCTTCAGCCGGATGCGGATTTTCTGTGCCACGACCCTACTTGATCACCTTGGTGGCCACGCCGGACCCCACCGTGCGACCACCCTCGCGGATGGCGAAGCGCATCTTCTCTTCGACGGCGATCGGCGTGATCAACTTGATCTTCATGTTCAGGTTGTCCCCGGGCATGACCATCTCGGTCCCCTCCGGCAACTCCACCTCACCGGTCACATCCGTCGTCCGGACGTAGAACTGCGGGCGATAGCCCTTGAAGAATGGCGTGTGACGGCCGCCCTCTTCCTTGGTGAGGACGTAGACCTGCGAATCGAACTCCGTGTGCGGCTTGATGGAGCCCGGCTTGGCAAGAACCTGTCCGCGCTGAATCTCTTCGCGCTTGATGCCGCGAAGCAGGCAACCGACGTTGTCGCCGGCCTGGCCGGAGTCCAGCAGTTTGTGGAACATCTCGACGCCGGTCACGATCGTCTTGCGGGTGTCGTGGATGCCGACCATCTCGACTTCCTCGTTGACCTTGACCTGGCCACGCTCGATCCGTCCGGTGACCACCGTGCCACGACCTTCGATCGAGAACACGTCTTCGATCGGCATCAGGAAGGGCAGGTCCAGCGGACGCTCTGGGACCGGGATGTAGCTGTCAACCGCATCCATCAGCTTCATGATCGAGTCTTCCCACTGCGCGTCACCCTCCAGCGCCTTGAGGGCGGAGACCTTCACGACCGGGATGTCATCGCCCGGGAAGTCATATTTGGAGAGCAGCTCGCGAACCTCGAGCTCGACGAGCTCCAAAATCTCGGGATCGTCGACTGCATCCACCTTGTTGAGCGCCACGACGATGCGCGGCACGCCCACCTGGCGGGCGAGCAGGATGTGTTCGCGGGTCTGCGGCATCGGGCCGTCGGTCGCGGCGACCACGAGGATCGCGCCGTCCATCTGGGCGGCGCCGGTGATCATGTTCTTGATGTAGTCGGCGTGCCCGGGGCAGTCCACGTGCGCGTAGTGCCGCTTCTCGGTCTCGTACTCCACGTGCGCCGTGGCGATCGTGATCCCACGGGCCTTCTCCTCCGGGGCGTTGTCGATCGAGTCGAAGGAGCGGAATTCAGCGAATCCCTTCTTGGACAGGACCTTCGTGATCGCCGCGGTCAGCGTGGTCTTGCCATGGTCGATGTGACCGATGGTGCCAACATTGACGTGGGGCTTGATGCGCTCGTACTTTTTCTTCGCCATTCTTACTCCTTGTTCGACTCCTCCCTACGCTCGGGACTTGGCCACGATTTCTTCGGCAATTGACTTCGGAACGTCTTGATAGTGGTGAAACTCCATGCTGTACACGGCTCGACCCTGGGTCTTCGACCGCAGGTCGGTGGCGTAGCCGAACATGTTGCCTAACGGTACGTACGCCTTGACGACCTGCATCGTGGTGCGGCCCTCCATCCCGAGGATCTGGCCACGTCGCGCGCTGATGTCACCGAGGATCTCGCCCATGAATTCCTCGGGCATCACGACCTCGACCTTCATGATCGGTTCCAGCAGCGCCGGCTGCCCCTTCTGCATGCCGTCCTTGGCCGCCATCGAACCGGCGATCGTGAACGCCATCTCGTTGGAGTCCACCTCGTGGTACGAGCCGTCGACCAGCGTCGCCTTGACGTCGACCACCGGGTAGCCGGCCAGGACGCCGCTGTTGAGCGCCTGGATGACTCCTTTCTCGACTGCGGAGTGGTACTCCTTGGGGATCGAGCCGCCCACGATCTTGTTGACGAACTCGAAACCCTTGCCCGTCTCGTTCGGCTCGATATCGATCTCGGCGTGGCCGTACTGCCCACGGCCACCGGACTGGCGGATGAAGCGACCGACGCCGTGCGCCTTCCGTTTGATCGTTTCGCGGTAGGCCACCTGCGGCTTGCCGACATTGGCATCCACCGCGAACTCGCGCAGCATCCGGTCCACGATGATCTCGAGGTGGAGCTCACCCATGCCGGCGATGATCGTCTGGGCGGTCTCCTCGTCGGTGCGGACCTTGAAGGTCGGATCCTCTTCCGCGAGCTTGGCCAGCGCCTGGCCCATCTTCTCCTGGTCCGCCTTGGTGCGCGGCTCGATGGCGACGCTGATGACCGGCTCGGGGAAGACGATCGACTCGAGCAGGATCGGGTTGTCCTCGTCGGAGAGGGTGTCACCGGTGGTGGTCGACTTCAGGCCGATCGCCGCGGCGATGTCGCCGGCGTAAACCTCGGGGATCTCCTCGCGGTGGTTGGCGTGCATCTGCAGGATGCGGCCGACCCGCTCCTTGGTCCCACGCGTGGCGTTCCAGACGTAGGAGCCTGACTTGAGCGTGCCGGCGTAGACGCGGAAGAAGGTCAGCTTGCCGACGTAGGGATCGGTCGCGATCTTGAATGCCAGGCCGGCAAAGGGCTGGTTGTCCGCGGGCTGGCGGCGCTCGGGTTCGCTGCTCTTGGGGTTGATCCCCTCCACGCCGAGCTTGTCGAGCGGCGACGGCAGGAAGTCGACGATGGCGTCGAGCATCGGCTGCACGCCGCGGTTGCGCAGGGCGGCGCCGCAGAGGACCGGCACGAACTTGCCGGCGACGGTGCCCTTGCGGATGGCGGCGACGATCTCCTTGCCGCTGATCGGCTGGTCTTCCAGGTACTTGTGGAGGAGGGCATCGTCAAACTCGGCGACCGCCTCGACCAGCAGCTTGTGGTAGGCCTCAACCTGCTCGCGCATCGCGGGCGGGACCTCCTCCGTCTCAATGGTGCTGCCGTCCTCGTCGGTGTAGATGATGGCGACCTTGTTGATCAGGTCGACCATGCCCTCAAAGTCGCCCTCGCTGCCAATCGGAAGCTGGATCGGGACTGCGTTGGCGCCCAACCGCTCGCGGATCGACTTGTAAGCCATGAAGAAGTCGGCGCCCATCCGGTCCATCTTGTTGATGAAGGCGATCCGGGGAACCTCGTAGCGGTCGGCCTGGCGCCAGACCGTCTCGGACTGGGGCTCGACGCCGGCGACGGCGTCGAAGACGGCGACCGCGCCGTCCAGGACGCGCAGGCTCCGTTCGACCTCGACGGTGAAGTCTACGTGCCCGGGTGTGTCGATAATGTTGATATGGAACCCCCGCCAGGTGGCGGCGGTAGCGGCCGAGGTGATCGTGATGCCGCGCTCCTGCTCCTGGACCATCCAGTCCATCGTGGCCGCGCCCTCATGCACCTCGCCCATCTTGTGGATTCGGCCGGTGTAATAGAGGATGCGCTCGGTCGTGGTCGTCTTCCCGGCATCGATGTGCGCCATGATGCCGATGTTCCGGACCGTCTCGAGCGGGTAGCTACGGTGGTTGACCTTGGCTTCAGGCATGGCTTAGTACCGGAAGTGACTGAAGGCCTTGTTGCTCTCGGCCATCTTGTGGGTTTCCTCGCGCCGCTTGATCGTGGCGCCGACGCCGTTGGCAGCGTCCATCAACTCGCCGGCGAGCTTCTCCTGCATCGACTTGCCGGACCGGGCCCGAGCGAAGCGCACGATCCAGCGCCGGGCCAGCGCCGAGCGCCGTTCCGGCTTGATCTCGACCGGGACCTGGTAGGTGGCGCCGCCGATGCGGCGAGGCTTGACCTCGAGCACCGGGGTGGCGTTCTTCAGGGCGAGGTCGAAGACCTCGATCGGGTCTTTCTTGGAGACCGCCTTGATCCGGTCCAGGGAGCCGTAGACGACCCGCTCGGCCGTGCTTCGCTTTCCGCGCTGCATCACGACGTTGACAAACTTGGCTACGCCCTCGTGTGTGTACACGGGGTCGGGCAGGATGATACGTTTTTGAATCCGGGCGCGTCTCGGCATTAGGAGGCCTTCTTCGCCTTCTCGCGCTTGGCGCCATACTTCGACCGGCCCTGCTTGCGCCCCTTGGCGCCGGCCGTGTCGAGCGTGCCGCGGACCACGTGGTAGCGGACGCCGGGGAGGTCCTTGACGCGGCCGCCTCGGATCAGCACCACGGAGTGCTCCTGCAGATTGTGCCCAATACCGGGGATGTAGGCCGTCACCTCCTGGCGGGAGGTGAGGCGGACGCGGGCGACCTTCCGAAGGGCGGAGTTGGGCTTCTTGGGCGTCGTCGTGTACACGCGCACGCAGACACCCCGTCGCTGCGGAGAGCTCTGCAGCGCCGGCGCCTTCGTCTTCTTTACCAGTGGCTTGCGGCCATACCGGATGAGTTGTGAAATCGTGGGCATAGTGTATTCCCGCGCTTTTCAGGGCGCGAAGGGGTATTCTACGGCGGCTTCGAGTCGACTGTCAAATCGCGACACCCAGCAAGGGCGGCGCCCGGCATCAATCTGTACCCCAATCCGGCCCCGATCGAAACCGGGCCAGGAGGGTTAGAACGGCTTCAGGAGCATCAGCCAGAGGATCAGGGCCAGGGCCACCGCGCCAACCAGGGTGATTGGGGCGGCACCGATCGAGGCCGCGATGCGTCGAACCTCCTCCGGCGAGCTGGAAGGCACGATCCCACCCGGCGGCTTGCCGCCTCCGTCGCGAACCGGCCGGAGCCGGTGGTACCGGCTGGCCAGGGCGGCCATCACGAAGCTCGTCACCAGCACTATCCCGATGGCGGCCCAGACCCACCCCCGTCCCCACCAGTGCCCGGCGAACCCCACGATCAAGCCGGTGGCGATCACCAGGATGAGCGACGGATACGTCGCCTGGGTCGCCAGCGTGGAGAGGGCGACCAGGGCCCGGATCCCGTCAGCGGTCGGCTCACGCCGCAAGCGGAGCGCCATCCCCACGGAAGGTCCGTGCGCCAGCAGGAAGACCACAACTGCCGCCACGTGAATGTAGACCAGCCACCGGTAGCTCATCAACGGCCCAACTACCGATTGGACAAGATGATGGCGAGGGCAACTGCCCCCAGCGCGGCCACGCTGATGACGATGGCGATCAGCGTCAGGCCGATCATCCCGAGGTCGCCGTCTCTGGACGTGGCCGGAGGACACAAAACTCGTTGCCCTCGGGATCGGCCAACACGACCCAGGACACATCTTTCTGGCCGATGTCGATGCGGCGAGCCCCCAGGCCAATCAGGCGCTCGACTTCAACATACTGGTCCTCAGGCCGGAGGTCGAGGTGGATCCGGTTCTTTCCCGACTTGGCCTCGGGGACCTTTTGAAACAGCAGGTCAGGATGGTTACCGCCCGGCTCCAGCCACCACTCCCCGTGCTCGGGCCCGTTCAGCGGCAGGTTGAGCGCCTGGCTCCAGAAGCGAGCAACCTTCTCCGTATCGTCGCAGTCGATCACGATGCTGGACCAGCGCAGCGGCATAGGGCTCAGCCTAGCTCACGCATTACCCTTGGTCGAGGCCAGCGGAAAGAGCTCATGCTCGATCGTCGCCAGCCCGGCGCGGGTGACGGCCTCCACTACCTCCCGCGAGGACTTGTAGGCATCTTTTGATTCGTCGATTGGGACGGTGCCATGGAGGTTGACGACGATCCCGGCCGCCTTGTAATCGTCATCAACCTGGCGCTGGTTGAGGGTCTTGCGGGCGGCCCCGCGCGACATGCGCCGGCCGGCCCCGTGGTTGACCGAGTAGCCGCTGATCGAGGCGCCCGGCGTCGCACGCAGGATAAAGCTGGCGTCGTGGTTGGAGCCGGGGATCAACACGGGATGGCCGCTTGCCTCCCACTGGGTTCCCTTGAGGTAGTCGTGGCCCGCGGGGAAGGCCCGGGTTGCACCCTTGCGGTGGACGTGCACCCAGCCGAACTCGGGCGAGAGCTCGCGCTGGACGAGGTTGTGACTGATCTCGTAGACGAGCGCGAGCGGTTGCTTAAAAACCTCCTCGAACGCGAGCGCGATCTGCTCGAACATCGTGAACCGGTTCACGATCGCGAAGTTGGCCCCGGCCGCAACCGCGTTGAGGTAGTTCGTGTAATGCGGCGAGTCGGGCATGAAGTAGCCGAGGTCGAGCGCCTTGATCGCCGGATTCTCCGCCCGCGCCTGCTGGAAATAGTTGGTTGCCAGGCCGTGGCCAAAGCCGCGGCTACCGGAGTGCATCTGGACATAAAGCGTATCCGTGCCGAGGTTGCCCTGAAGCTCGATGAAGTGGTTGCCGCCGCCCAGCGTGGCCAGCTGAGGAATTCCGCGTTCGGGCCGGCCCGGTCCACCCCAGGGCGGCTGCCAGCGGTCGTCGACCGGGATCGCATCTCGCTCGCTTCGCGTGCGATCCACCTGCGACCCGTAGGTGTCGACGTAGTAGCCGGCGCCCCCTCGGATGATTGCCTCGAAGTCTTTGCGCGATAGGCTCTTCAACCTGGTCCGACTCGCCTGCCCGGGACCGAGAGCCACGCGTCGGGTCACCTCCTGGTTGAAGCGCAGCCGATTCTCCGGTGTCGCGGCAGAAACCGGCACCTCGCTCGAGGCGCTGAGCATGCCGCAGCCAATATCAAATCCCACCGGACCGAGTGCCACGGCACCGGTGTCGGCGTCGGTGAGGAGCACCGTCCCGATCGGCACGCCATAGCCGTGATGCACATCGGGCGTGATGGCGACCATCCGGGTGCCGGGGAAACTCGCGGCATTGACGATCTGCGGATAGATCGAGTCCTCGACGGTATCGAGCAGGTTCGGCGTCAGGAATAGCCGCACCGGTACGTTGCGCGTGTCCTCCGTGGCCAGCGTGTAGTAGCCATGGCCGGTGTCGCGGGCGGAGTCCTTCCAGTTCATCGCCGGAAGTGTGATCAGCGCTTTCCGGAGTTAGCGGCTACGGCGGCGCGAACCAGATCCCGCAGCGCCACCTTGTCAATCGAGCCGCCCTCGGCAATGTCGATCGCCCGTGAGGCCTTCGCCTCGAGGCCGGCGTTGAACAGGTGCTTCGGATCGGGCAGGCTGGCACCCTTGAAAAAATTGATCTTGACTCCGTTCTTGAAGGCAGCGAGGGCGCAGACGTTGCCATTATGCGTCCACACCGCGGTATCCCACTTCCACTCTTCCGTAAGCCCTGGGGCAGACTTGTTGATGACTGACCGCAGTTCGGTCATCAGTGGACCGCGCCAGTCATCGAGGTCAGCGATTTGCTTGTCAATCAGGACGGAGGGTTTCTGAGCCACGGGGGAAGCCTACCCGACGTGCACCGCGCAAACAAAAGAGCCGCCCGGCGGGGCGGCTCTTTCTGGACGTCGAGTTGTCCTAGCTGCTGGCGGGGACCGGTTGTGGGAGTTCCGCGAACATCTTGTACGACTCCTCGCGCAGCTTCTGGTAATAATCCAGGCCGGTTCCGGCCGGGATCAGCTTGCCGATGATCACGTTCTCCTTCAGGCCGCGTAGGCGGTCAACCTTTCCGGAGATGGCGGCTTCCGTGAGCACGCGCGTGGTCTCCTGGAACGACGCCGCCGACAGCCAGCTGGCCGTGTTCAGCGCGGCCTTGATCAGGCCGAGCAGAACGGTCTGCGCCACCGCCGGGTCGCCACCTTCCGCCAGCACCTTCGCGTTGGCTTCCTCGTACTCCCACTGGGAGACGATCTCGCCCGGCAGGAGGTCGGTGTCGCCGGCCGAGTCGATGCGGACCTTCCGCATCATCTGCCGGATGATCACCTCGATGTGCTTGTCGTTGATGTCGACGCCCTGCGAGCGGTACACCTTCTGGACTTCCTCGACCAGGTAGGTCTGGACCGCCTCGCGGCCCAGAATGTGCAGCAGCTCCTGCGGGCTGATCGAGCCTTCGGTGATCTGCTGGCCTGCCTTGATCGCCTGGCCGCTCTGGACGCTGACCCGCGCGCCGTGCGGGATCGGGTACTCGCGAAACTCTTCGTCGGTACTGCGAATCACGATCTGGTTGCGCTCGACGCGGGCCATGCCGGACGCGCGCGAGCGGATCACCTGCTCGGTCCCGGCCTCGCCCGGACCCTTGGCGATGTCCTGGCCTTCCTGCACCGCCGTGCCCGACTCGATCAAGGGCTGCATCTTCGGCGTCAGCACGTAAGGGACATCGTAGACATCGCGTGACGTCACCTTGACCTTACGAGCCGTCTCGGTGCGAACCACTTCGACCTCGCCGTCGATCTCGGAGATGATCGACTTGCCCTTCGGGATGCGCGCCTCGAAGAGCTCCTCGACGCGGGGCAGGCCTTGCGTAATGTCCATGCCGGCGACACCGCCGGTGTGGAACGTCCGCATCGTCAGCTGCGTCCCGGGCTCACCGATCGACTGGGCGGCGATGACCCCAACGGCCTCGCCGATCTCCACGATTTTTCCGGTCGCCAGGTTGCGGCCGTAGCACAGCCGGCAGACGCCCTCGCGCGCCTGGCAGGTCAGCACCGACCGCACCTTGACCTGGGTCACGCCCGCCTGGATCAGGTTGCGCGCCTGGACATCGTTGATCTCGGCGCCGTCCTTGACCAGCACGGACTGGGTCTTCGGGTCGAGCACGTCGGCGGCCGCCACCCGACCCGCGATCCGCTCGAAGAGCGGCTCGGTCAGGGCGCGTTCCTCCGAAATGTCCATAACCCACACGCCAGCCGTCGTCCCACAATCTTCGGAACGCACGATGACGTCCTGGGCCACGTCCACCAGTCGACGCGTCAGGTAGCCGGAGTCGGCGGTGCGCAACGCGGTGTCCGCCAGACCCTTGCGCGCGCCGTGGGTCGAGATGAAGTACTCGAGCACGGTCAACCCTTCGGAGAAGTTTGCCTTGATCGGCAGGTCGATGATCCGGCCGGTTGGGTCGGCCATCAGGCCACGCATCCCGGCGAGTTGGCGGATCTGCTGGATGTTTCCGCGGGCGCCGGAGTTGGCCATCATGAAGACCGGATGGAGCGAGTCGAAGCTCTTCATGGTCGCGGCCGTGACTTCTTCCGTCGCCTCGGTCCAGAGATCGACCGTTTGCGTATAGCGCTCGTCGTCGGTGATCAGGCCGCGGCGGAACTGACCGTCGATGTCACCGAGGCTCTTCTCCGCCGCCCTGAGGATCCCGGCCTTGGCAGCAGGGGTCTTGATGTCCATCGCCGAGATCGTGATCCCGGCCTTGGTGGCGTAGGCGAAGCCGAGCCGCTTGATGTCGTTGGCCGTCCGGGCCGTCAGCTCATTGCCGTGGAGGCGGAAGCACTCGGCCACGATGCCGCGCAGCGCCTTCTTGTCGAAGAGGCGGTTCTGGTAGGTCATCGGCTCGCCATGGCCGTCCGCCGGCTGGACGCCGATCGGCAGGACCTGGTTGAAGAGCACGCGACCGGCTGACGTGCGCGTGAGCTTGCCGTCGATCCGGACCATGACCTCTTCCTGGACGTGGACGCGCCGGTTGTCGAGCGCCAGCAGCGCCTCCTCGGCTGTACCGTAGCGAGGCAGTTCCTCGTCCTTGGCAGTCGGCCGGGGCCGGATCATGGTGAGGTAGTAGGTGCCGAGAACGATGTCCTGGGTCGGGCTGATGACCGGATGGCCATCCGACGCCGACAGGATGTTGTTGGACGACATCATCAAATTTTTAGCTTCCGCGATGGCGCCGCTGAACAGCGGCACGTGCACGGCCATCTGGTCGCCGTCGAAGTCCGCGTTGAAGGCGGAGCAGACCAACGGGTGGATCTGGATCGCCGAGCCCTCGACCAGCACCGGCATGAACGCCTGGATGCCGAGGCGGTGCAGCGTGGGGGCACGGTTGAGGAGCACCGGATGCTCCTTGATCACCTCGTCGAGGACGTCCCAGACCTCGGGACGGACCCGCTCGACCATCCGCTTGGCCGACTTGATGTTCTGGGTGTAACCCTTGCTCACCAGCTCGCGCATGACGAACGGCTTGAACAGCTCCAGCGCCATCTTCTTGGGCAAGCCGCACTCGTGCAGCTTGAGCTCCGGCCCGACGACAATGACCGAGCGGCCGGAATAGTCGACGCGCTTGCCGAGGAGGTTCTGGCGGAAGCGGCCCTGCTTGCCCTTGAGCATGTCCGAGAGCGACTTCAGCTTGCGGTTGCCGGTGCCCGTGATGGCGCGGCCACGCCGACCGTTGTCGATCAGGGCATCGACGGCCTCCTGCAGCATTCGCTTCTCGTTGCGCACGATGATCTCGGGCGCGCCGAGCTCGAGGAGGCGCTTCAGGCGGTTGTTGCGGTTGATGACGCGGCGGTACAGGTCGTTGAGGTCGGAGGTTGCGAACCGGCCGCCGTCGAGCTGGACCATCGGGCGCAGCTCCGGCGGGATGACCGGCAGGTTGTTCAACACCATCCAGGTGGCGGACGCGCCCGACTTGCGGAAGGCCTCGACGACCTTGAGCCGCTTGATCGCCTTCTGGCGCTTCTGGCCCGAGGTGGACTTCGACTCCTCGCGGAGGATGCCGGCCTCCTGGGTCAGGTCGATACGCGCCAGCAGATCATGGATGGCCTGGGCCCCGATACCCGCCTTGAAGACCTTGCCGAACTTTTCGGTGAACTCGCGGTACTCCTGGTCGGAGAGGAGCTGCTTGACGGTCAGCGACTCGAGCGTCGTCTTCGAGGTCTCGATGTCGCCGGACAGGCCTTCGGTGTCCTTCTTGAACCGATCGCCCAGCGTACCGGCCTTCTGCTCGTACTCCTCGCGCCACTTCGCGATCTCTTCGTCGGACTTGCTCTTCAGCTCGTGCTGCCGCTTCTTGACGGACGCCTGGACCTGGTCGATCTTCTTCTCCACCTGCTTGGGCAGCTCGCGGGCGAGCTTGTCCTCGAAGAGCGTGCCCTTCTCGATGATGACCTGCTCGTCTTCGCCCTCGCCGATGGTGAAGTTGGTGGCCGCTTTCTTGCCCTTCTGCGCCTTGATCTTGTCGACCAGTTCCTTGGCACGCGAGGTCATGGCGTCGACCGTCTCGTCGAGCGCCTCTTCGACCGCCTTGATCTTGGCCTTGGTGTCTTCCTGCTTGGCCTTGACGCGGTGGTCCAGATCCTCCTTCAGCTCCTTGACCGCGACGTCACGCTCTTCCTGGAGCTTGGCAACCCGGTCGTTGTGCTGCGGTGATGACTTCGAGAGGTACTCCTTGCGGGCGTCCTCATCGATGTGCGTGACGATGTAGTTGGCGAAATAGAGAACCTTCTCCAGGTTGCGCGGCGACATGTCGAGCAGCAGGCCCATCCGGGACGGGATGCCCTTGAAGTACCAGACATGGCTCACCGGCGAGGCCAGCTTGATGTGGCCCATCCGCTCGCGGCGGACCTTGGAGCGCGTGACCTCTACGCCGCACTTGTCGCAGATGATCCCCTTGTAGCGGTACCGCTTGTACTTGCCGCAGTGGCATTCCCAGTCCCGCTGGGGCCCGAAGATGCGCTCGCAGAAGAGCCCATCGCGCTCCGGCTTGAGGGTGCGGTAGTTGATCGTCTCCGGCTTGGTCACCTCGCCGTGCGACCACGACAGGATGGTCTCGGGCGATGCCAGCGAGAGCTTCAGCGCGTCGAAGTTTTCCAGTTTTAGTGTCATTGATTACCTCAAGGAATCGAGGGGATTCTGCGCGGCGCGGGGTGCGCCCGTCGCCCATTGGTCAGACTCGTCGATCTCGTCGCGCTCCAGGTTGATGCCGAGGTCGAGCGGCATCTCGGAGCCGTCGTCCTCGCTCAGGATCACCTGCTTCTCCCCGTCGGACTGGATCTCGACGCCCAGCGCGAGGCCCTCGAGCTCCTTGACCAGGACCCGGAACGACTCCGGGATGCCGGCTTCCAGCGTGTTCTCGCCCTTGACGATCGCCTCGTAGGCCTTGACGCGGCCGACGATGTCGTCGGACTTCACGGTCAGGATCTCCTGCAGGATATGTGAGGCGCCATAGGCTTCGAGCGCCCAGACCTCCATCTCGCCGAAGCGCTGGCCGCCGAACTGCGCCTTGCCACCGAGCGGCTGCTGGGTGACCAGCGAGTAGGGGCCGGTCGAACGGGCGTGGATCTTGTCCTCGACCAGGTGGGCCAGCTTCAACATATAGATGTAGCCGACCGTGACCTCGTGGTCGAACTCGTCACCGGTGCGGCCATCCCGCAGGGTGATCTTGCCGCCCCGCGGCAACCCGGCCCGGCCCAGTTCGTCTTCGATCGTTTCCTCGGAGGCGCCGTCGAAGACCGGGGTGGCGACCTTCAGACCGAGCGCATGGGCGGCCCAGCCGAGGTGCGTCTCGAGCACCTGTCCCAGGTTCATGCGGCTGGGGACGCCGAGCGGGTTGAGCACCAGCTCGACGGGGGTGCCGTCCGGCAGGTAGGGCATGTCCTCCGCCGGGAGGATCCGGGCGATGACGCCCTTGTTCCCGTGGCGGCCTGCCATCTTGTCGCCCTGGGCGATCTTCCGCTTCTGGGCGACGTAGACCCGGACCAGCTGATTGACGCCGGGGGCCAGCTCGTCCTTGGTCTCCCGGCTGAAAATCTTGACGTCGACGACGATGCCGCGCTCGCCGTGCGGCACGCGCAGCGACGAATCGCGGACCTCGCGCGCCTTCTCGCCGAAAATGGCGCGGAGCAGGCGCTCTTCGGCGCTCAGCTCGGACTCACCCTTGGGGGTGATCTTGCCCACGAGGATGTCGCCGGGATGGACTTCGGCGCCGATGTAGACGATGCCGCGCTCGTCGAGGTTCTTCAGCGTCTCGTCGCTGACGTTCGGGATGTCGCGGGTGATCTCCTCGGGACCGAGCTTCGTGTCCCGGGCCTCGATCTCGTACTCCTCGATGTGGATCGAGGTGTACTTGTCCTCGCGGACGACCGATTCCGAGATCAGGATCGCGTCTTCGTAGTTGTAGCCCTCCCAGGGCATGAACGCCACCAGGATGTTCCGACCCAACGCCAGCTCACCCTCCGAGGTGGCGGGGCCATCGGCCAGCGCCGTCCCGGCCTCGACGTGGGTTCCGGCGGGAACGATTACGCGCTGCGACAGGCAGGTCCCCTGGTTTGAGCGCTGGAACTTATGGATCGGGTACCACTGCACCGCCGAGCCGTCGTCGGGCTTGAGCAGGATGCCCATCTCGCGCTTGAAGCTGTCGAGCTTCGACTCCGCCGAATCCACCGGCGGCGGCGCGGCACAGGAAATGACCGTACCGGCGACCTTCGCCATGATCAGCTCACCGGAATCGCGGGCGGCGGCCCCTTCCATCCCGGTACCGACGATCGGCGACTCGGTCACCACCAGCGGCACGGCCTGGCGCTGCATGTTGGAGCCAATCAGGGCCCGGTTGGCGTCGTCGTGCTCGAGGAAGGGGATCAACGCCGTCGCCACGCTGACCGTCTGCTTCGGCGAGACGTCCATGTACTCGATGCGGTTGACGTCGGCCACCAGGAACAGGTTCTTGGTGCGGGCGGTAGTGCGCTCCTCGGTGAACTGGCTCTGCTCGTCCAGCGGCGCGTTCGCCTGCGCCACGATGTAGCGATCCTCCTCGTCGGCGGAGAGGAAATTCACCTCATCACTGACCCAGGCCTTGATCGCCACGTCGCCGACCTTGGCCTTGACCAGGGCATCGGCAAGCTCGCGGTCGATCACGGTGCCGGCGTCGGCCAGCTTGGCGCGCTTGTTGCCAGGTTCGACGACCTCCTCGCGGACAATGCGGCCAACCAGCTTGTCCCGATGGGCCTTGTCGGCTGGCATCGTCGCGAATACCCGCCGGAACGGCGTCTCGATAAAGCCGTACTCGTTGACCCGGGCGAAGGTGGCCAGCGAGCCGATCAGGCCGATGTTCGGACCTTCCGGCGTCTCGATCGGGCAGATGCGGCCGTAGTGGGAGTGGTGGACGTCGCGAACGTCGAAGCCCGCGCGCTCGCGGCTCAGGCCACCGGGGCCGAGCGCTGAGAGGCGGCGCTTGTGGGTCAGCTCGGCCAGCGGGTTCGTCTGATCCATGAACTGCGACAGCTGGCTCGACCCGAAGAATTCCTTGATCGCCGCGACCACGGGGCGAGCGTTGATCAGGCTGGCGGCCGTGACCGTCGCCGCGTCGCAGATGGTCATGCGCTCCTTGATGATCCGCTCCATCCGAATCAGGCCCATGCGGAACTGGTTCTGGAGCAGCTCACCCACGGCCCGCACCCGGCGGTTGCCGAGGTGGTCGATGTCATCCGGCTCGCCGGCGCCATTGTTCAGCTCGATCAGCTTGCGGATGATCGCGATGAAGTCGTCGTTGGAGAGCGTCCGCACCGTCATGTCGGTAGCGAGGCCAAGGCGCCGGTTCAGCTTGAAGCGGCCGACCCGCGAGAGATCGAAGCGGCGCGGATTGAAGAAGAGCGCCGTCATCAGCGCCCGCGCATTGTCGACGGTCGGCGGATCGCCGGGGCGGATCTTCTTGTACATCTCGACCAGGGCGTCGTTGACGTCCGTCGAGGAGTCCTTGTCGAGCGTCGACTGGATGAACTTGTGCTCGGCATTGCTGTCGACGTCGGCGAAGAGCGCCTTGATCTCGTTGTTGCTCCCGTAGCCGAGGGCCCGGACGAGCGTGGTCACCGGGATCTTCCGCTTGCGGTCGATCTTGACGGTCAGGATGTCCTTGCCGGAGGTCTCGATCTCGAGCCAGGCGCCACGGTTGGGGATGAGCTTGGCGGCGTAGAGCATGCGGCCCGAGGCGCGGTCCTCGCTGCTGGTGAAATAGATGCCCGGGGAGCGGACGAGCTGGGAGACGACCACCCGCTCGGTGCCGTTGACGATGAAGGTGCCTTCCTCGGTCATGATCGGGAAGTCGCCCATGAAGACTTCCGATTCCTTGATCTCGCCGGCGTTCTCGCCGGTCCGGATCGTCAGCCGGGTGTTGATGCGCAGGGG
>JALYYC010000016.1 GCA_030946755.1 Candidatus Dormiibacterota bacterium | reverse complement strand
GGTTGCGTCTTCGAAGACGACCGTCACGGGCACTAGTCTATCGGCGGCGCTCAGCCACTGGCATACGTCAGGAAGAGGTCGGTCCCATACGCGAGCAGGAAGCCGAACAGCAGTCCCCAGGCCATCACGGCGGGGGCATTGAAGCGGCGACCGACATGGAACATCTCGTTGATGACGTAGAGCAGCGCGCCCGCGGCGAGGGCCAGGAAGAGCACATAGACGGCCCGTGAGGTAAAGACGTAGCCGATCATGGTGCCGAGGAAGGTCGGGCCGCCACCGATCAACCCGGCGGCCCCCAAAAATCCCCAGGAGGGTCTGGTCGCGTCAGCCGTCAGCGGGGCCGCGATCCCGAACCCTTCGGTGATGTTGTGCAGCGCGAATCCGAAGACCAGCACCAGGGCAAAGGCGACCGCGCCCGTTGCGGCGGACTGGCCGATGGCCAGCCCTTCCGATAGGTTATGCAGCCCGAGGCCGGTCGCGATCATCAGGGCGAGCGTCCGCGGCGTGGCGGCCGGCGCGTTCTTGACCCGGCCGAAGAGCCGGGCATTCGTATAGATGAGCGCGAGCAGCCCAATCGCCAACCCGGCGGCAAAGATCAGGACCAGGACGATGAAGCTCCGGTCACCCGCGCGCAACGCGGTCTCCACCGGCGCCGACGCATGACTGAGGATGTCCCAGAGCAGGAAGATCAGCACGCCGGTGGCGACCGCGTTCAAGAATCCCTGGGTCGCTCGGGAGATGCCGCGAAGCCGCCCGACAGGCAACCCGATGAAGATGGTCATGCCCGCGACCAGTCCGAGGAGCACCACGGTGCCATGGCTCATTTCGTAGAGTTAGTAGGTGCCAAGCTCACAGTTAGCTAACGCTAACATGCGATCCCCGTCGGAGGTCGTCTCCCATTACCTGGAGGCGATCTACTACATCCGCGCCGAGGGCGAGGTCGTCCGGAGCGCGCGCCTGGCGGATTGGCTCTCCGTCAGCCGGCCGACGGTGACGATCGCGCTCCGCCGAATGGTCCGGGACGGCATCGTCCGGCTCACCGCCGCAAAGGAGATCCAACTGACGCGACGCGGACTCAAGGCGGCGGAAGCCATTGTGCGCCGGCACCGGATCATGGAGCGCTGGCTCAACGACCAGCTCGGGCTGGATTGGGTGACCGCCGACCTCGAGGCAGAGCGCCTGGAGCACGCCATCTCGGAGGTCGTAGAAAGAAAGCTCTACGAGGCGCTCGGCCGGCCGACGACCTGCCCCCACGGCAACCCGATCCCGGGCCACTCGGCGATGCGGGCCGACGAGCGGCGCCTCTCGACGCTCAAGCCGGGTGAGGTGGCTACGGTGTCGCGGATTTCAGAAGTGGCGCAGCGCGAGGCACCCCCGCTGCTGCAATACCTTCACGAGCGAGGCCTGCACCCCGGCAGGCGGATCAAGGTCGTGGCCGTCGACGAGGTCGGCCGGACGATGCAGCTACGGGCGGCCCGCCTGCTGACGCTCAGCTACGAGACCGCCACGAAGCTGTCCGTCGTCAAGACGCGCTAGGCGGTCGCGCGAACAGCGGCTGGTTCGGACATCTCGGGCAATTCCACACGCTTGGCCGTGGGTGCGACGCTGCTGTGCGGAAGCACGAGCCAGGCACCGAAGACAACGACGCTACTGATGATGGCCATAACCGTCGTGGGGTCCATCGCTAATTCCTCCCTGCTAACGATTCTTGTAAGGCGTACGCCGGTTCACCGTGCTGCGAGAGATCGAGGCCGAGGACTTCCTCGTCCTCTTCGACGCGGAGCGGAACGAACAGGTTGATCACTTTCAGGATCACGAAGGTGCCGACAATCGACCACACCCAGGAGGCGCCCACGGCCAGGAGCTGAACAAGCACTTGCTTGGGGTTGCCGTAGAAGAGGCCATTGGCCGCGCCCGAGTTGATCGCGACGGTCGCGAACAGTCCGGTCGCGATAGCGCCCCAGGTGCCGCCGATCCCATGGACAGCCCAGACATCGAGGGCGTCGTCGACGTGGATCCGCTCGCGCAGCTGGATCGCCAGGTAGCACACGATTCCCGCGCCGAAGCCGATCACGATGGCGCCCATCACGTTGACGAAGCCGGAGGCCGGCGTGATCGCGACCAGGCCGGCGACCGCGCCGGCGGCAGCCCCGAGCATGCTCGGCTGCCGCTTGTGCCACCAGGAGACGGTCAGCCAGGTGAGCGCGGCCATCGCGGTGGCGGTATTCGTCACGACGAACGCGCTGGTCGCCAGCGCGCCGGCGCTGAGCGCACTGCCGGCATTGAAGCCGAACCAGCCGAACCACAGGAGGCTGGCACCGAGGATGACCATCGTGGCGTCATGCGGCTCGGATTTGGCTTTCCCGAACCCGAGCCGGCGGCCCAGGACGAGCGCCGCGACGAGGGCTGAGACGCCAGAGCTGATGTGAACGACGGTGCCGCCCGCGAAGTCCAGGGCTCCCAGGTTGTGCAGCCAGCCTCCGGTGCCCCAGACCCAGTGCGCGATCGGGTCGTAGACGAAGGTCGCCCAGAGCAGGGAGAAGATGACGAACGCCTTGAACCGCTTGCGCTCCGCGAAGGCGCCCGTGATCAGCGCCGGGGTGATGACGGCGAACATCATCTGGAAGACCATGAAGGCCTGGTGGGGGATGGTCGGGGCGTAATCCGCGTTGGGCGTGAACCCGACGTTGTTCAGCCCGACCCACTCGAGGCCGCCGATGATGTGACCCTTGTCGGGCCCGAAGGCGAGGCTGTAGCCGAAGAGGACCCATTGAATGCTGATGAGACAGAGGATGAAAAAGCTATGCCCGATGGTGGAGAGGACGTTCTTGCGGCGGACCAGTCCGCCATAGAAGAATCCCAGTGCTGGCGTCATCAACATCACGAGCGCGGCGGACGCAAGAACCCAGGCGGTATCGCCCGCATTGATTTTCATGCCGGCCATTGTCCGGAAATTCCCGCCCGCTGGAAATGGACGAGCGACACGGAAGTGTACGGCGCGCTTCGTGCGCCGTACACAAACCGACGGTTCTAGCGGGTGGTCCTCAGGCCGCGACGACAGGAGTGGCTTCGGTCCCCGGCTCCTGCTTGCGGCCGCGCAGCGGGACGTCCTTGAGGAAGACCGAGCCGACCAGCGCCAGAACGAGAACGGCCGCCCCGAGCAGGAAGATTTCGTGCAGCGAGTTCGCCAGCCCGACGCGGATCGCGTGCAGCACCTGGTCGAACAACGGCACCAACTGCGGAGGCGCGGCGGCGCGGGCGGCGTTGATCTTGGAGGCGTCGAACAAGGTCTGGGCGCTGCTGCTAGCCCCCTTGGGCACGAAATTGCCGGCGGCCGGCGGAAGGCCCGCCAGCTGGGTCTGGATGTTGGCCTCCAACCGGGACACGAGGAGCGACCCGAGGACCGCGGTCCCGATCGTGCCGCCCATGTTGCGCCAGAACTGGATCTGGCTGGTCGCTACGCCCAGGAACTCGCGGGATACGGCGCTCTGGACCGCATTGATGTAGAGCGGGAAGGTTGTGCCAAGGCCGGCGCCCACGATCACGATGTCGCGAACGACCTCCAGCCGGCTGGTCCCGGTGGTGACCTGCGACAGCAGCCACATGCCGACCATCATCACGGCGATCCCGGCGGTGCCAAGGAACCGGTAACGCTTGATGCGAACCATCAGCTGCCCGCTGATCACGCTGGCAAAGACCAGGCCGAGCATCATCGGGGTCAGGAGCTGGCCGGAGTTGGTCGCGCTGATGCCGAGCACGCCCTGGTAAATGAGGGGGACGAAGATGATCGAGCCGAACATCGCAAAGCCGGTCAGCGCACCGACGACGACTGAGACCGAGAAGGTACGGTCGGTAAACATCCGGAAGGGGACGATCGGATGCTCGCCACGCTGCTCGACGACAAAGAAGAGGCCGAGCATGACGGCCGCGATCCCGAGCAGGCCCAGCACCTCGACCGAGGTCCAGGCATGGTCGCGGGTGATCGTCAGAGCGGTCAGCAGGGGTGCGACGCCGGCGACGAGGAGCGCCGCGCCGGCGAAATCGATATCGCGCCAGGAGGCCCTGGTGCGGACAAAGGGCATCGTGCTGGCCACGGTCAGGACGGCGAGGATGCCGACCGGCACGTTGACGTAGAAGACCCAGCGCCATCCGAGGTTGTCGGTCAGGTATCCACCAACCGTCGGGCCGAGTACCGAGGAAAGACCGAAAACGGCGCCGAACAGCCCCTGAACCCGGGCGCGAACCGCCGGCGGGTAGAGGTCGCCGATGACTGTGAACACGGTGGCGAAGAGGATCCCGCCAAAGACGCCCTGGATGCCTCGGAAGGCCACCAGTTCCAGCATGTTCTGCGAGAGGCCGCAGAGTGCGGAGGCGCCCACGAAGCCGATCATCCCGACAAGCAGGAACGGTTTGCGGCCGAAGAGGTCGCCGAGCTTGCCCGCGATCGGCACCATGACGGTCGAGGCCACCAGGTAGACGGTGGTTACCAGCGTGTAGTACGCGAGGCCATTCAGATCCGCAACGATTCGCGGCATGGCCGTGCCGACGATGGTCTGGTCCAGGGCGGCGAGTAGGAGGGCGAGCATGGTCCCGATCGTGACCAGGATCAGCCGCCCGCGGCTCAGACCCTCACCCATGGAGCGGCGCTCCGCGGGTGCCGCGCTTCCATTGGGCTGGGCGTGCCCATTGGGCTGCGGACGATTCGCCGCATCGACCTTCAACTGGAGGGTTTGGAGCTGTTCGCGGAGGTCATCGACCCGCTTCAGGGCGGCGGCACGCTCCCCGGCCGGGTATTGGCCCGGGTTCGTGGCGATGTGACGCTTGATCACCTCCGCCTGGTCCAGCTCCTGCTGGGCCTGCTCGTACTGTTCTGATACCGATGCGCTCATACCTTGCTCCCCTTCTCAGCGGCAAACTTGCCGCTAGCCAATTTT
>JALYYC010000014.1 GCA_030946755.1 Candidatus Dormiibacterota bacterium | reverse complement strand
GTCGCCAACTTCGACGTTATCGCCATGGCGGGCGCGGTTGACTTCCTGCGCATCGCGCTTGCGCCGGTGCTGACGGCGGTGGCCGAGCGGACCACCAAGCTGCTCGAGTCGTCCTGGTCCGGGCTGGAATCGGGCCTATCCCCGACGCGCACCGCAGAGCCCGGTCTCGGCGAACTCGACATCGCGGCCGCCGCGATGGCGGCCGAGGCGCGCCTACTGGCGCAGCCCGTGTCCTTCGAAGTCTCGAGTACGTCGATCGCCGAGGGCATCGAGGACCGCATGACGATGTTCCCACTGGCCGGGCGACGCCTCGCCGAGATGGTCTCCCTTGGCGAGCGGGTCGTGGCGATCGAGCTCGTCGCCGCGGCGCAGGCGACGGAGATCCGCGGCGTCAAGCCTCTCGGCCGCGCGACCGGCACGCTGTTTGGGCGCCTCCGCGAGCTCGTCCCGTTCTTTCAGACTGCGGCCGACTTTCCCGTCGACCTTGAACCGGTCGTCGCGCTGGTCCGCGCGGGCGTTCCCCACTAAAATGATCCGGGGGCGGGGGGAACCGCTACCCCGTACCGGACGATGAGGACATTGCTCGGCTCATGTTGGGGGTCTCGTTCTGGGAAACCCACGACCTATGCGCCAAGGTGGCAAGGGGCCGACGTTGGGCGGCCGGAGCTTGGGTCGCCGAAGTTGAGTTACCAACCGACGGGTCCATCCAGTTTGAACGGTCGCTTAAACGCGGGCACTTTACGGTCTTCGCCGCCAAGGAAGTGTTACACGCCAAGGTATTGGCTGTTCGGAAGGTTTGAGCTACAGTGGGAACTGTGGAAAAGTCCTACGAGATCTGGGAGACCAGAGGCAGGAACCTGATACTGGTCTGCCGCTCACTAGATGAGGCAGTTGACTTCCTGCATCGGCGCTTGGACAAACACGGCGTTAAGGCCATAGAGAGCCTTTCCCTTGACGAGGTGGATAAGGAAGGCAATGGACGGACGTTGGCTTTCGGATTCTCCGAGATGCGCCAGCTAATCGATAGAGCGCAACCCTCTGCAGCTGGCGTTCGGTAGCCGACAGCCTTTTCCCGTCTGAGCCCCGCCGCCGCCAGGTCCAGCCAAACCGGACCAATCTAGTCAACAAAGCTCAAAGAGGGTAACCAGGCCACGTCCTGGACCGCCAGTCAGCGCCGGGGCGCACACTCCCGGAGGGTCAGCTCAGCCGATTCGGCGTGGCCGGGACGTGTGACGAGGACTCGAACGATAGCCTCGTCGAGTCCTTTGGCCAGCCGCTCGAATTGCTGCCGCACCTCGCCGGGGCGGCCTGCCGCGCCTACCGAGCCCTCCGGGATGCCCATCCGCTCGAAATGCTTGCGATACGCAGGCCGGCCCTTCGAGTACACCTGCGCGGCGGCCACGAGCGTCCGTTCTGCAAGCACCCGGTCGGGATCCACCGAGGTCCGGATGTACTCCATCAGCGGGGGCGGCTGGCGACCGGCCGGCCGCGCGCCTTCCTCGACCTGCGACCGCGACCAGGCCAGCTGTGACGGGGTGCACCAGTTCAGCGCCACGCCGCCGGCGATCTCGGCGGCGAGGTTGAGCATGCGGGGGCCGAGCGCAGCGACATAGATAGGTTGTTCGGGATGGAGAAGCGAACGCAGCTCGCCGATATAGCGGCGCATGCCCTCGACCGCGTGCTGCATCTCGCCGCTCCCCACACCCAGGACGAAGCTCCCCTTGGACTCCTCCCACACCCGTTTGGCGTGTTCGGCATAGAAGGCCGCGGGTTGACCCGATGCGGGCACCACCGCGATTCCCGTGCGCAACCCCGTGGCTTTGTACCACCTCAGGCAGCTCTCGAAGGCACTGGCGTCGGGTCCAGCCGGCGTCCAGGCTGACTGATAGCCGAGCTCGGCACCAAGACGGACCAACCGCAACTCATCGGCAGGCTCGAGCGCTTGCCGGGGATCAAGGCTGAAGCCGACGAGCCGTTGACCGGACGGCACGTCACTCACGACGTCGATGATAGCGATCGTTCGCTAGGCTGTTGACGATGCTTGCACGGGCAGCCTACCGCCGCGTGCTCGCCCAGATTGGCAGCTTCAGCCCGGCTGCGCGGCAGTTTTTGGCCTTCTCCCTGTTGCTCTCGATCTCCTTCGCCATCTTCAACCTGGTCTTCAACCTCTATATGAGCGCGCTGGGCTTCTCCAATGAAGTCATCGGTCTCTTCAACTCGCTTCCGGCGATTGCGCTGCTGCTGGTAGGCCTGCCGGCGGCCGCGATGGCGGACCGGCTCGGGTACCGCGTCTTTTTGCTCGGCGGCGGTGGCCTCGCCGTGGTGGCGTCGTTGATGCTGGCCATCGTTCAAACCCCATTGCTCGCGGTGCTCGCCGCCGGGACCTTCGCCCTGGCCGTCATCGTTCTGGGGGTGCTCGGCAGTCCTCTGCTCTCGCAACTGAGCAGCCAGACCGAACGGGTGGCCGTGTTCTCGCTCAACCAGTCGCTCGCGTGGCTCGCCACCCTGATCGGCGACGTGGTCGGCGGTGTCATCCCGGAGGCGGCGGCGAGAATGATCCACGCGTCCAGTGCGTCGGCCGCCGCACTCCGAACGGCGTTCGTGCCGACGACGGTCCTCGCGCTTCTGAGCCTGCCCTTTCTGCTCCAGCTGGTCCGGAAAGCCGACCTGAAGCCCGTGGCCATGATCCCGATGCGCCAGATGCTGAAGGTCGACCTGGCGCGTTTCGGCCGCATCCTCCTTCCGAGCCTCATCCTTGGGATCGGCGCCGGCATGTATCTGAATTTCGTTCAGCTGTACCTGGCGCAGCGGTTCGGTTTGACGCCCGGTCCGATCGGCGGGATCCTGGCGGTGGGGGCGGCCCTGACCGTGGTGGTCACCCTCGGGGCGCCCGCGGTCAGCCGGCGGCTCGGGATCACCCGGACCGTCGGTCTAGCCCAGGTTGTCGGATCGCCGTTGGTGCTGGCGCTCGCCTTCGTGATGGTTCTGCCCGTCGCGGTCATCGTCATGTACGTGCGACAGCTGGCGCTCAACCTGCAAGGCCCCCTGAGCCAGGTGTTTGGCATGGAGTACGTCGAGGCGAGCCAGCGCGCTCGGCTCGCCACGGCCGAGGCGGTGGTCAGCGGCGTGGGTGTTGGCGGGATCGGACCCCTTGCAAGTGGCTACCTCCAGGTAGTGGGTGGATACCAGCTGGCGTTCTCGGTCAGCGCCGTCTTCTACCTGCTCGCCGGCCTGACATTCCTCCGGCTATTCGGCAAGGTCCGGCTCCCTTCCGAGACGGAGGTTCGGTAGCCTCTTGAGGCACATGACCCGCTCGATGACGTCGGCGAGCCAGGCGGCACAGCGCGCGTTCAGCCCTGAGCGGACCGCCGGCATCGAGATTCCGACGGACCGCGAGATTGCTCGCCTGCACGTCGGCGATCCATGCTTTCGGACGCCACGACACATCATCGATGCGGCGACCGCGGCGATGGCCGAGGGCTATACGAACTATCCGCCCTCATCCGGCGATCCCGAGTTGCGACGCGCCATTGCGGCAAGGGCCTCGGCCCGAGCGACGCATCCAATCGACTCCGCGGACGTGCTTGTCACCGCCGGATCGACGGAAGCGATCTTTTGCGCCTTCACGGCCCTGCTCGATCCCGGCGATGAGGTCATCCTCTTCGACCCGATCTACTCCCTCTACGCGACCCTCCTGAACCAGATCGGCGCGAAGCCGGTTTACGCGGCGATGACCGCGGAGCGGCGGCCCGACCTGGAGAAGCTGCGTCGGGCGATCACGGGTCGTACCCGGATGGTGATCATCAACAACCCCGTGAACCCAACCGGGGTCGTCTTCGATGAATCCGAGCTGCGAGGCATTGCCGAGGTTGCCGTATCGAACGATCTTCTTGTCCTTGCCGACGAGATCTACGACGAGCTGGTCTTTACCGGGACGTTCACGTCATGCCTCGCCATCCCGGAGCTGGCCGAGCGATTGGTTTACGTAAATGGATTCTCGAAAACCTACGCGATGACTGGCTGGCGCCTCGGGTATCTGATTGCGCCGCCCGACTTGCTTCGCCCCGCCCAGGTCATCCACAGCAACATCGTCGCTGGCGTCAACTGGCCGGCCCAGCGGGCCGGGATCGCAGCGCTGCAGGGGCCGACCGAGCCGGTCACCGAGATGATTGCCGGATACGATGCGCGACGCCACGCGCTGCTCGAGGGGTTGGCCGGCACGCCGGGACTTCAGCCGATACCACCGGAAGGCGCCTTCTATCTGTACGTCGGCTTCAAGTTCCAGAGGCCGATCAGTTCCGCCAACCTCACGAAGCTCCTTCTGACGGAAGGGGTGGCCGTCCGTAGTGGCACGGAATATGGCCCTGCGGGAGAGGGCTATCTGCGTCTGAGCTACTCGGCGAGCTTCGACGACATCAGGCGCGGGGCCGAGCGTCTGCGCCGTGCATTTACAAAGCTAAGCGCAGGGCGGCAGACCTAGCCGATGATGTCAGGAATGCCCGGCGTGTTGGAGAGGCTGCGGCTTCCCATCGTGCAGGCGCCGCTTTCCGGTGGAGCGTCCACCCCAGAGCTGACCATCGCCGCCGGCCGAGCCGGTGCGCTGGGCTTCCTTGCTGCTGGCTACCTAACTGCGGACAAGCTTGCCGACGATATCGGTCTCGTCCGGCGCGCATTCACCTCGGCTATCGGCGTCAACCTGTTCGTACCTGGGCCGAATACGCCTGAGGCGGCCGATTTGCGCTCCTACCGAGAACGCATTCGGATTGAAGCTTCCGCCGTCAACGCCGAGCCGGGCGAACCCAGGTGGTCCGATGACGATTGGCAGTCCAAGCTCGAGGTGGTTCTTGGCGAGCAGCCGGCGGTGGTCTCCTTCACCTTTGGCTGTCCCGAGCGCGACGTAATCAACGATTTGCGCCGCCGCGCGATTGAGGTCTGGGTCACGGTCACCGAGCCCGATGAGGCGGAGCGTGCCGCTGACGCGGGCGCGGACGCGCTGGTCGTCCAGGGCATCGAGGCGGGCGGTCATCGCGCGAGCTTTGTCGACGAGGATGGTGTCGGGGAGGTCGGCCTTCTGACGCTGATCCGGCTGGTCTCGAAGCGAGTAAGGCTACCCCTCGTCGCGGCGGGAGGTCTCTGTGACGGTTATTCGATCGCCGCCGTGCTGGTCGCGGGCGCTCGCGCCGCGCAGGTCGGCAGCGCATTCCTGGACACGCTCGAGGCGGGAACCTCGCCGCCCCATCGCGAGCGGCTTCGCACGCA
>JALYYC010000235.1 GCA_030946755.1 Candidatus Dormiibacterota bacterium | reverse complement strand
CTTGCCCGTGTAGTCGGTGATCGGGTTGATCTCCTCGAACAACTCGCGCAAGCCTTCGCGCTTGAACCAGTTGAAGGATCGGATCTGGGTCTCGATCAGGTCGGCGACCGGCAACATCTCCGGAATTCGACCGTAGCTGATGCGAGAGCCGTTTGAGGCAGGCTGGATCATGCGCTCTCCTTTAGATGAAGAAGGGATGAAAAGTGGGCAGGCCGGCGCCGCTGGGGACGTGGAAAAACACGCCTTGGAGCACCGAACGGTGATCCTAACACGCTCGTAACCCGGGTGTCAAGCGCACACCTAGATTTGCCGCGAGGAGAATCCCTTCCTTCGCGCGCAGGCCCACGGCGGGTTCCGTGGGGCGGAACCGGGTCAGAGTCGAGAACTGGGCGTTGTCAGGCTAATCGCCCGCCAGTCTAGCACTCGCCGTCCGACATGGGAAGAGCCGCCGCCTTGTTTGTGTTTTGACCTATATTCGACTCGTTTTCCCAGGAGGAATCCCCAATGCCAGCCATCCAGGTCGACGACCCGCTCACCCTTCCCCGTATCCCCCAGCCGGCCGGCCTGCAGGAGCGACCCATCGTCTCCGTGACCACGGCGCCCAGTGGCTTCGAAGGCGATGGTTTTCCCGTCCGCCGCGCCTTCGCCGGTGTTGACCTCAGGCTGCTCGACCCCTTCGTGCACCTCGATCAGATGGGCGAGGTGGAGTACGCGCCGGGTGAGCCGAAGGGCACGCCGTGGCATCCGCACCGCGGCTTCGAGACGGTGACCTACATCATCGACGGCGCCTTCCAGCACCACGACTCGAACGGCGGAGGCGGGCTGATCACGAACGGCGACACGCAGTGGATGACCGCGGGCGCCGGGATTCTGCACATCGAGACCCCGCCTGAGGCGCTCGTCGCCAGCGGTGGCCTCTTCCACGGCTTCCAGCTCTGGGTCAATCTGCCCTCGACGATGAAGTGGTCGCAGCCCCGCTACCAGGACATCCGCGCCGGCAAGGTGGCGCTGCTCTCCTCCCATGACGGCGGCGCGTTGGTCCGGGTAATCGCCGGCGAGGTCGCCGGGCATGCCGGGCCGGGCGTGACGCACACGCCGATGGCGATGGCGCACGCCACACTCCGCCCGGGCGCCACCCTCTCGCTGCCCTGGCGCCCCGAGTTCAATGCCCTGCTCTACGTCCTGAACGGCAAAGGGACGGTCGGGATCGAGCGCCGGCCAATCCGCATGGGCCAGCTGGCCGTCTGCGGCGCGGGCGGCGTCCTGACGGTGGCCGCCGATGCAGTCCAGGAGAGCCGCAGCCCCAATCTGGACGTTCTGATCATCGGCGGCCAGCCGATCCGGGAAACGGTCGCCTGGTACGGCCCCTTCGTCATGAACACCCAGGCCGAGCTGGCCCAGGCGGTCGAAGACTACCGGGCCGGGCGCCTGGGAAAGATCCCCGCGGAGTACGCTTAGCCAGAAAAAAAGCGGGGCCCAGGCCCCGCTTTTCTATTGATCGGGCCTACTTGATTTCGGCAGCCGCGCCGGCGTCCTTGAGCTTCTTCAGCACGGCCTCGGCCTCCTCGCGGTTGACTCCCTGCTTGACCGGCTTGGGCGCCTGGTCGACCAGGTCCTTGGCTTCTTTCAAGCCGAGGCCCGTGATCTCGCGGACGACCTTAATGACGCCGATCTTGGCGTCGCCGGGGCCGGTGAGAACGACCTGGAACTCGGTTTGCTCTGCCTCGGCCGCGGGAGCCGCCCCGCCACCGCCGCCGCCGGGGGCCGCCGCCACCGCCACCGGAGCCGCGGCCGTCACGCCGAACTCGGTCTCGATCGCCTTGATGGCGTTCATCACGTCCACCACGGTCCATTCCTTCAACGCCGATACGAAATCGTCAACACTAACCTTTGCCATCTTTTCCTCCTAGCTTGCGGCCGGCGCGCTGGCCGGGGATTGGGTTTCTTTCTGAGCGCGGAGCGCGTCGAGGGTACGGGCGAACTGGGCGAGCGGCGCCTGCAGGACACTCGCGAGGTTGCCGAGCGGTGCCTGCATCGCCCCGAGCAAGCGGCTGAGCAGCACCTCGCGCGAGGGCAGGTCGGCCAGCTCGATGACGGCCTCCGCCTTGATGACCTGGCCCTCCAGCAAGGCGCTCTTGATCACCATCTTCCGATTGACGCGGATGTACTCGTTGAGGATCCGGGCCGGGCCGGAGACGTCGTCGCCGGCGAAAATCATCGCGATCGGTCCGCTGAGCTCCGGATTGAGCTGGCCGTAGCCGGCGGCCTCGGCGGCGCGGCGAGCCAGCGTGTTCTTCACCACCATCATGTCAATCCCGCTGTCTTTGAACTTCCGCCGCAGATCAGACATCTGGCCTACCGTCATCCCGCGGTAGTCGGCCAGGACGGCCGTCGACGATTCCTTCAGGCGGGACGTGATGGTGGCAACGGTGGCGGCCTTCTCCGCCCTCTTGTCGACTTTCTCGGCCTTTTTGTTACCTGTTGCCAATAAAAAAACCTCCTTGACTCAATAGGCAAGAAGGCCGTTACTCCGTTCTCGCCTACCGCAGGAAATTAAGCTCAGCGCGCCTGCGGTCTTCGGCTATGGGCTTGTCGCGGCTGCGAGTATATCAGGCTCCGTTCTTTGTCGCGCGAAGGGCCCCCTGCACAAGGTCACGGACGGCGGGCGCCTCGGCCGCCTGCGCCGAGGTGATCCTGATGTGCCGGATGCCCTTGCCGGTGCCCTCGAGGAGACCCTCGGGATCCGGGAGGCCCGCCCCGTTCGCGAGGCCAAGGTTGACCCGCTCGCGCTGGGGCGCGATCACCGCGAACACGTCCTCGCGGTTCTGGCCGGCCCCGTACTGGATCACCTTCCAGCCGGGATAGACCTTCTCCGTGACGGTCGGCAGGACCTCGCGAATCACGTCCCGAGTTTTGAGCGCGATGGCGCGGACTTCCGGTGGATAGGAGCGGAGGAAGATGTCAACCGCGGGATCCCCTGCCCCCTTCGCCACGCGTTCCTCCGCGCTACGAGAGGCGGGCGGCCGCGGCGGGGTCGACCGGAACGCTCGGGCCCATCGTGGGAGCCAGGTAAACCGACTTGAGGTACTGGCCTTTGGCGGAGCTCGGCTTGGCGCGAACGACGGCGTCCATCAGCGCGGCGAAGTTCTCCTTCAACATAGATTCGGTATACGAGGCTTTGCCGATCGTGGTGTGGATGATCCCGGTTTTGTCGACCCGGTACTCGATCCGCCCACCCTGGATGTCGCTGACCGCTTTGGCGATATCGAAGGTGACCGTGCCGGCACGCGGGTTGGGCATCAGCCCACGCGGGCCGAGGATCTTCCCGAGGCGACCGACCTGGCCCATCATGTCGGGCGTGGCCAGCGTGACGTCGAAATCGAGCCACCCCTCCTGGATCTTCTTGACCATGTCTTCGGCACCGACGTAGTCGGCGCCCGCCTGGGTGGCCTCGCGCGCCTTCTCCCCGGTCGCAAAGACGAGCACCCGGCGCTTCTTGCCGGTGCCGTGCGGCAGCACAACCGAGCCGCGCACCATCTGGTCGGCATGGCGAGGGTCGACGCCGAGTCGGAGGTGCGCCTCGATCCCGCCGTCGAACTTCGAGGTCGAGGCCTGCTTGACGAGCCTGACTGCGTCGTCGGGCTCGTAGTGGCTCTTCCGGTCGATCGTCTTGGCAGCCTCTTTGTACTTCTTGCCGCGTTGTTCGGGCATTACTTCGACACCTCGATCCCGAGCGATCGCGCGGTCCCCTCGACCATCCGCATCCCCGCCTCCACGTCGAAAGCATTCAGATCCTTCAGCTTGAGCTGGGCGATCTCGCGTACCTGCTGCTGCGTGACCTTCCCGACCTTTTCCTTGTTCGGCTTGGCCGAGCCTTTCTCCACGCCGGCGGCCTTCTTCAGCAGCGCTGCCGCGGGCGGCGTCTTGGTGACGAAGGTAAAGCTCCGATCCTCGAAGATCGTGATCTCGACCGGGATGACCTGGCCGGCCATCGAGGCCGTGCGGTCGTTGTACGTCTTGACGAACTCCATGATGTTGACGCCGTGCGGGCCGAGCGCGGTGCCGACCGGCGGCGCCGGCGTGGCCTTGCCGGCCTCCATCTGGATCTTGACGATCGCCTTGACTTTCTTCTTTCCCATTACTTGAGTCGCTCCACCTGCAGAAGATCCAATTCCACCGGCGTCTCACGCCCAAACATGTTCACCAGGACCTTGAGCTTGCCCTTGTCGGCGTTGATCTCGTCGACCTTACCGTGGAAGTCCGAGAACGGCCCATCGATGACGCGAACGTTCTCGCCGACCTGGTACTCGACGCGGACCTTGGGCGCCTCGGCCTTGATCTGCTTCTGGATCGATTTGATCTCTTTCTCTTGAAGCGGGACCGGCTTGTTGCCCGATCCGACGAAGCTGGTGACGCCCGGCGTGTTGCGCACGACGTACCAGGACTCGTCCGACATGATCATGTTGACGAGGATGTAGCCCGGGAAGGTTCGCTTCGCCACGTGGCGGCGCTGTCCGTCCTTGATCTCGATGACGTCCTCTGTCGGGACCAGGACCTCGAAGATGCGGTCGTGCATGTCCATCGACTCGACCCGCTTCATCAGGTTGTTGCGAACCTTGTCTTCGTGCCCGGAGTAGGCGTGGACCACGTACCAGTGGGACTCACCTTCGGCGGCCGCCGTCGCCGGGCTCGCGCCGTCCTCGGCCGGAGCAACCACCACCGACGGGGTCGGCATCTCGGGCGGCGCCGGATGTCCCTCACCCACCCGAACCCGCTCACCGCTCCAGACGCGACCGGCCTCGGCCGGTTCCTTGGGCGCGGCCGCGCGACGTGCGCGAGGCTTCGCGGGCGTCGGCGACGCCGTGTCCTTGGAGTTCATCTCAGCCTTAGCCACGGGGAAACTCGATCTTCACGAGGCTGTGGGCCAGAAGATAGTCGATCAGTCCCAGTAGCAGGGAGACGACGACCACGGTCACGATGACGACGAACGTCATCGTGCGCAGCTCGGCCCAGCTTGGCCAGATGACCTTGCGGAGCTCGTTGATGATGTCTTCGAAGCCGCGGATGATCCCCCGCCGGGGGGCGGGCGCCGCGCGCTGCACCTTATTAGTCGGCCGTGGTTCGGTTGGAATTGCTCGTGCCATGTTTTTATACCTGGGACTGGCAGGGGTGGAGCGACTCGAACGCCCGACCAGCGGTTTTGGAGACCGCTGCTCTACCAACTGAGCTACACCCCTGTGCCGGGCCGCGCGAACAGTATAAG
>JALYYC010000038.1 GCA_030946755.1 Candidatus Dormiibacterota bacterium | reverse complement strand
ATGATCGAGCTCCTCCGCAAAGAGCTGGACATGGAGGTCGTCGAACAATCGATGGATCGCTCGGAGCTGTACATTGCGGACGAGATCTTCCTCTGCGGCACCGGCGCCCAGATCTCCCCGGTCATCGAGGTCGACCATCGTGCGATCGGCGACGGGACCGTTGGGCCGGTCGTGAGCCGGATCCAGAAACTCTATTTCGAGATCGTCCGGGGCCGGAATACCAAGTACAAGCACTGGCTGACGCCCGTTTACTAGCCGCGCGGCCCGCCTCAAACGCTCGCTTGGCACTAAAGCGCCGCTCGCGTGGGCCGGCGGGCCCCGCCGGGCGCTGATGCGGGTCGTCATCGCCCCGAATGCCTTCAAGGGCAGCCTGAGCGCGCTCGAGGCCGCCGAGGCGATGGCCGAGGGCGTCAGGGCTGTGCACCCCTTAGCCGAGCTGGTGATGGTTCCGATCGCTGACGGGGGCGATGGCACGGTGGAGGCCCTGGTGGCCGCGGCGGGCGGGTCCCTCCAACGCCGGCGCGTGCGAGGGCCGCTCGGTGACCCGGTTGATGCGGAGTACGGGATCATCGACGGCGGCGCCACGGCGGTCATCGAGATGGCGCGGGCAGCCGGGCTGGCCCTGGTGCCGGTCGACCGTCGCGATCCTGCCAGGGCTACCACCTTCGGCGTCGGGCAGCTGCTCCAGGCGGCGCACGACGCCGGCGTCCGGCGCTTCATCGTCGGCATTGGCGGCAGCGCGACCAACGACGGGGGCGCCGGGATGGCGCAGGCTCTCGGCTATCACCTCCTCGACGATCGCGGGCTCGAGCTATCCCCTGGTGGGCTGGCGCTCGAGAATCTGGACAGGATTCACGTCGGCGGGGTGCACAGTGACTGGCACGAGGCTGAGGTGAGCGTGGCCACGGATGTCACCAACCCGCTCACCGGGCCGAACGGCGCAAGCGCCATCTACGGTCCGCAAAAGGGGGCCACGTCGGAGCTGGTCCAGCGGCTCGACCGCGCCCTGTCGCGCCTGGCGGCGATCATCCGTCGGGATCTCCAGGCCGACGTCGAGTCGCTCCCGGGAGCTGGGGCCGCTGGTGGGCTTGGCGCCGGCCTGGTCGCGTTCGCGCAGGCACGGCTGCGACCGGGTGCCGAGATGGTGATGGAGGCGCTCCACCTGGACGATCGGCTTTCCGGGGCCGATCTCGTCCTCACCGGCGAAGGCCGGCTCGACTCCCAGACCGCACGCTTCGGGAAGGGGCCGGCCGCGCTGGCGCGGCACGCGCGGGCGGCGGGCGTACGGGTGATCGCGATCGGAGGCCAGCTTGCCGACGAGGCGGAACTCCGCCCACTCTTCGACGGCCTTGAGGCCTCGACCCCGAGCGGCATGCCCCTGGGGCAAGCGCTGGCGGCCGCGCGCCCCTTGCTGGCCGCCGCCACCGAACGGGCGATTCGCCAAATCGGCGACTGAGGCGGGCTAGTGCTTGCGGTAGCCGCCCTGAAGCCGGCCGTCCATGAAGGAGATCTTCGGGTGACGGACCTTCGAGGTCAACCGGCGCGTGCCCACCTCGCTGTTGAGCGGAACGACCACGTCGTTGCGCTGGAGGTGCGGCGGGTTGGGGTAGAGCGTGGCGCAGGCGGCGCACTGGTCGAGGTGTTGCGCCACCATCTTGCGCTGCTCGCGCCGCAGCGTCCCGGGCGGGAAATTGTCCAGGAGGTAGGCGATCGTGGGGCAGCGTGACTCCTCGGTCTGGGCTTTCCCCTCCATGAAGAGGTATTCCTCCTTGAAGCGGCGGCGGGCCCGATGGAGCAGCGTCTCGACCGCGCTCTCGGAGACATTCATCTTGCGGGCGATGTTGGCGTAGCTCAGGCCCTGCAGCTCACGAAGGGTCAACACCAGGCGGTACTTGTCCGGGAGGCGGCGGGCGACCGACCAGACGGCATCGCGGAGCTCGCTGATCTCAAGGGCCACCTCGGGGCTCTTGCGGGCGTCCCCGTCGGGGACCTGCAGGACGGCTTCCTCGTTCTCCTCGTCGTCGATCTCCTGGGCCTCGGGGAACTTCTTCCGGCGGCGCAGCTCGTCGTAGCAGAGGTTGGTCGCGATCCGGTGGATCCAGGCGGAGAAGTTGAAGGTGTCGTTGATGCGGTGGATGGTGCGAAGGATCTGGAAGAAGGTCTCCTGGGTCAGGTCTTCAGCGAGCTGGCGGTCGCGCAGCAACCGGAAGGTCAGACCGTAGATGGCCTTGTGATAGCGCTTGAAGAGGGTGTCGAAGGCGGCGACATCGCCCGCAAGGTAATCCTTGATGAGGTCGAGATCCGAGGGGCCTTTGGCAACTCGCGTCGTAATCTTGTTCCACCCCGGACTCGGCAAAATCGCTCCCTGCCACCGAGTCGCGGGCGCCATCATAGCACCCGTTCTTGCGACGATTCCACCACTCCGTGGGGTAATTTCCAGCTTTGTCACACGCCCGCGATTTTTCCGCAAGTCCGGCGGAATTTGCCCGTTATAATGCCGCTGACGTCAATTTGAAGAGGGGTACCTGATGGCAACTCCCGGCCCTCGGAAAGACGCGACGATCACGATCCGCTTCCTCGATGACGAGATCATGGAGGGAAAGGCGCCGGTGATCAACCTGGACCACCCGAACATCGATCTGGAGTTTCCGGACTCGAGCAACAACGAGCGGGCGCTGATCCCCCTCCCCTCGATCAAGCGGATCACGATCTCGGCGGCCGCCCCGACCACGGCTGAGCGGGAACGGGGTGGGAAGAAGGTGGCGATCCGCTTCCAGGACGGGGAGGTGCTGAAAGGCTACCTGGACGGTGATCTGCAGCACGCCCGCCACGGCGTCACCATGCGCCTCCTGAACGTCGAGCGAGATCACATCGAGACGTTGGGCGTGCCCTACACCGCGGTCAAGGCACTCTTCTATCTCAAGTCCTGGGACGCTCGCCCGGCGGAATTCGACGGTGTCGACGAGCTCCATCTCAACAAGCGGCTTTCGTCCCCTCTCGTTGACCTGGTCTCCGATATGGGCCAGTTGGAAAAGCTCCGGCAGCGTGGAGCCATCACCGAGAGTGAATTCCAGCGAAAGCGCCGCAAGATCCTCGATACGATCTAGGCTCGCGCGGGTCGCCATCTGCCTGTTGCCACTGCTCAGTGGCTGCAGCAACGTGCCGGGGATGCAGGGCATTGCCGTGGCGACGGCCCGTCCGATCGCGGTCTCCGATTATCGACCCGAGCCGGCCCGGCGAGAGGGCGGCAGCGTCGTGGTCGGCGACTGGGAGAGCCCGACCAACTTCGCGCCACTGTTCAACGATGAAGTCCCGGCAGCGGAGATCGACTCGCTGCTCTACGCGGGGCTGACCCGACGGGACGCCGCGCTCCGGCCCGTGGCGGACCTCGCGGTGCGCGTCCCCACGCTCGAAAACGGCGGCGTGACCTGGGACGCCGCCAGCCAGAAAATGGATGTCACCTACGAGCTGCGTCCCGGCCTGCGCTGGTCCGACGGCCAGCCGCTGACCTCGTCCGATGTTGCCTACACCTGGAACACCATTGTCAATCCACACACGGCCGGGGTGCTCTCGCAGGAGGGATACAACGCCATCTCGCGGATCGACATCCACGATTCGCTGCGCCTCACCCTGCACTTCGACCGGATCTATCCGGCATACCTCGATCTCTTTCCGGCGGTCTTGCCCGAGCACCGGCTGGCCAGCATTCCCGTCGACCACCTGGCGCAGGACGGGTTCTGGACACGTCCGGATGTTGTCAGCGGCCCGTACAAGATCGCTGAGCTGGTGGCTGACGACCACGTCAACCTCGTTCGCAACGACGCGTGGTCCCAGGGCCGAGCCGGCCGGCGCCCCCACCTCGACAGCATCCTGTTCCGCGTCTACCCGGAGGTCGGCCAGCTGCTCGACGCGGCGAGGGCGGGCCAGGTCAGCCTGGCGCTCGAGATTCCTGACGACCAGCTCGCGTCCCTCGGCAATCTTGGCCCGATGAATCTGAGCCGCGAGTCGGCCCTCGCCTACGAGCAGGTCACGTTCAATCAGGCCGACCCGAACCCGCTGACGGGCCTATCATCGCCGTGGAAGAACGACCCCGTGTTGCTACAGGCGCTGCGTGGCTCGGTCGATCGAGCCGCCCTGGTGCGCGTCCTCTTCCACGATAAGGCCCAGCTGGCCCAGTCTCCGATCTCGAGCCTTCTGCGCGACTTTCACGACGCGGATTCGGTGCTCCGGTACGACGCCACCTCGGCAGCCCGAGCCCTCGACGGCGACGGGTGGATCGTCAGTGCGGACGGCATTCGCGTCAAGAATGGCCGCCGCCTGCGCTTCACCATGGTCAGCGCCTTCGGCAATTCCCTGAGCACGGCGGTCCGCGACGCCCTGATCGCGCAGTGGCGGAAGATTGGTGCGGAGGTGGTTCCGTCTGACGCCCACCCGAGCGACCTGTTCAGCGGCTACGCGCAGGACGGGGTTCTGGATCGCGGCCGCTTCGAGGCCGGGGTCTGGACCTGGAGCACGGGAGCGGATCCCGATGGCGTCTATCCGCTCGAGCATTCCTCGCAGATTCCAACCGCCGCGAACCTCGGCAAGGGGTCGAATTTCGGCCGCTTCAACAGCCCGAACATCGATCGAAGCCTTGATCGGGGCCGCCGGACGCTCTCCCTCGCGGACCGGGTTCAGGACTATGCCGCGTTCGAACGGGCCTACACCCGGCTCGGCGCCGAGTTGCCCCTCTTCGAGCGGGTGCAGGTCGTGCTCCGCACGCCTCACCTTCACAACCTGGTGCCCAACTCGAGCTCGTCGACGACCTTGTGGAATGCCGCCGATTGGTGGCTGGACTGAGCCGGTGGGACGCGAGCCGGCCGTGGCGCCCCCACGGGCCCTGTTAGATAACGTTAGAAAACGCCCGGTTTCGTTGACCCTGCTCGATGCGCGCCCGTAGAATTACCGCCCGACACGACCCCGTCCGCACCTTGGCGGCGCTGCGTCCGGACAGCGCCTTCCCTGACCAGTCCGCAACCCGGAAGGAGGTCTTCATGACCGGAACCGACCCGGGACGGCACAGATGGGTCGTGATGGCGATGGTCGCGGGGCTGATCGCGGCGTGCTCGCCGACGACGGCCACCACCACGTCGACGCCCAAGCCTGGGGGGACGGTGACGGTCGGGTCCTGGCAGGAGCAGGACGGCTTCCTCAGCTGCAACATCACCGCCACGGCTTCCCATGCCTGCGCCTATATCAATCCGTCCATGGAGGGCCTCCTGACGGTCAAGGCCAACCAGGACGTTCCGATCAACCCGAAGCTGACCGATTACTGGGTCCCGCAGCTCGCCATCGAGGTCCCCAGCCTCGAAAACGGGGATGTCAAAGTCAGTGGCGATCGAATGGACGTAACCTGGAAATTGCGCACCGGGGTGAAGTGGCAAGACGGCGTCGCGTTCAGCTCGAAGGACGTGAAATCAACCTTCGACTTCTGGTGGCTGCGCTACCGCGACAAGAACCCGACCCCGATCGTCTCGACCAGTGGCTGGGACCAGGCGGACAGTGTCGACACGCCGGACACCCATACGGCGGTGGTGCACTTCAAGAGCGTCTATGCCGCCTACCTCACGCTGGGCACCGGGCCCTACGGCATCCTTCCCGACCACCTGCTCCGGCAGGTGTGGGCGCAGACCGGCGACATCACGCATGACAAGGTCACCGTCAGCATTCCCGGCGGCTACAGCGGAACCGACACGCTCGACAAGCTGATGGTCGGCACCGGTCCCTTCATCTTCAAGGAGTGGGTGAGTGGCGACCATCTCACCCTGGTCAAGAATCCCCATTGGTGGGGTCCGCACGCGCCCTACCTCGACCAGATCCGTGTCAAGTTCGAGGCGGATGCCAACGCGGAATACAACGACCTGCGCACCAACACCATCGACATGGGCCTGGACCTGCGACCGTCCTTATTGCCCCCGCTTTCCCGGTTGCCTGACGTGACGACCGTGACGATTCTGGACAGCGCGGCGGAGCATCTCGACATCAATCTTCACAACACCTTTCTCAGCGACGTGACGCTTCGAAAAGCCATTCTGATGGCGATCGACCGGCAGAAGATCGTGGACACGTTGCTCCTGGGAAAGACGGTCGTGCCGCCGGACGCGTGGATGTGCATTCAGACCGGCGCCTGGTGCCTGGACCCCGGAGCCAAGCACACGCAGTACGACGTTGCCGCGGCGAACAAGCTGCTGGACGAAGCCGGCTACAAAATGCAAACGGCGGGCAGCTGCCGTGGGTTCCGAACGGACCCGCAGGGCCGCTGCGTCCAGTTGCACCTGGTCACGACGACACTGCCCCTCCGCGAGGAACAGGAGGTCGTCGTGGCGGGGGACCTGGCCGCCATCGGCGTGCAGGTGATCAAGCCATTTGCGAACGTGCCGTCGACGCGGATGTTCGGGTCGTGCACCAGCGGCGGGGTGATCTACAGTCACAACTTCGACCTGGCGATGTACACGAACAACTACAGTTACCCGGCCGAGCCCGACTCGCTCGCGTACACCGCGTACCACAGCTCGCAGATCCCGACCGACGCCAACGGCTGCGTCGGTCAGAACACGACGTTCGTCAGTGACCCGCAGCTGGACCAGGCCCTCGACCAGGCACGCCTCTCCGTCAAGGTGTCCGATCGGAAGGACAAGTACGTCACGGCACAGAAGCGGCTGGCCGAGATCCTTCCCGAGATCCCCCTGTACCAGGCGGTCGATGTCGAAGCCTTCAACAAAAAGCTCGGCGGCTACAAGGGCAACGAGTTCTGGTGGATGAATCAGACCGCCGAGTGGTACATCAACTCGTAAGCTGAGCCGATGAAGGAACTCGCCGAGGCTGCGCTCAATGCCGCCCAGGTGAAGGGCGCCGGCTACGCGGATGTCCGCATCAGTCACCATGTGCAGCAGGACCTCACGGTCAAGAATGGGGAGCTGGCCGCCGTCTCCGACGACGCCAGCGAAGGCTTCGGCGTCCGCGTGCTGGTCGACGGCGCCTGGGGCTTCGCGGGGAGTTCGCGCCTCGAACGGTCGGAAGTCGAGGTGGCCGTCGATCGGGCGGTCCGGATCGCGCGGGCGAGCGCACGAGTCGCTGCCGGCCGGGTCGACCTGGGGGACCCCGTGACGTCGCGCGGCCAGTACCGCACGCCGATCGAACGCGATCCCTTCAGCGTCCCGCTGAGCGAAAAGGTCGACCTGTTGCTCCGGGCCGATGCGGCCATGGGCCAGACCGTTGGCGTCACGGTGCGCGAGGGCTCGATGGAATTCATCCGCGAGACGAAACTGTTCGCCTCGAGCGAAGGCGCCTTTACGGAGCAGGAACTCTACGAGAGCGGCGCTGGCATCGAGGCAATCGCGACCACGCCGGATGATGTGCAGAACCGCTCCTACCCGAACTCGTTCGGGCGCCACCAGGGGGCCGGCGGCTACGAGTACATCCAGGCCCTGGAGCTGGACCGCCACGCGGGCCGGATCGGGGAGGAGGCGGTGGCGCTGCTTTCCGCGCCGCAGTGTCCGAGCGGACTCAAGACCCTGATCCTCGATGCCAGCCAGACCGCCCTGCAAATCCATGAATCCTGCGGTCATCCGACCGAGCTGGATCGAGTCTTTGGCATGGAGGCGGCCTACGCCGGCACCAGCTTTATGACGCCGGAGAAACTGCATCACCTTCGCTATGGCTCGCCACTCGTCACGATCACCGCCGATGCCCTGACGCCCACCGGGCTGGGGACCTTCGGCTGGGATGACGAGGGCGTGCCGGCGCAGCGCAGCCTGCTGATCGACAAGGGCCTCTTCGTCGGCTACCTGACGTCACGCGAGACCGCGCGCATCCTCGATCAGCGCAGCAACGGCACCATGCGCGCGGACGGGTGGAATCGAATTCCCTTGATCCGCATGACCAACGTCAACCTGCAGCCTGGCGACAGCTCACTCGCGCAGATGATCGCGGAGACCCGGGACGGCGTCTACATGGAGACGAACCGGAGCTGGAGCATCGACGACAAGCGCCTCAACTTCCAGTTCGGAACTCAGCTCGCCTATGAGATCGTCGATGGCAAGCGTGGCCGGATGCTCAAGAATGCCACCTACGCTGGGATCACGCCGGAGTTCTGGAACTCCTGCGACGCGGTGGCGGGCCGCGGCGAGTGGAGTGTCTTCGGACTTGCCAACTGCGGCAAGGGGCAGCCGCCCCAGGTCGCACACGTCGCCCACGGCGCGGCGCCCGCCCGTTTTCAAAACGTTCGCGTGGGGATTCTGCGGTGAAACGCGTCGAGAGCGTCCGATTGACGGCCAGTGACGAGCTCACCCGGTTCTCGGACCAGCTGCTCGAGCGCTCCTCCGCCCAGCAGACCGAGGTGATGATCACCGAGTGGGACAGTGCCCTGACGCGCTTCGCGAACAACGGAATCCACCAGAATGTGGCCGAGCGCAACGTGAGCGTCCGGGTGCGGGTGGTGAAGGATGGCCGCACCGGCGTCGCGTCGCTCAACCAGCTTGGCGATGCCGCGGCGGCGGACGTGCTCGACCGTGCCCTGCGGATCGCCGGGCTGCAACCGCCCGGCGAGGTGGTGCCGATGCCGGGTCCCGCGCCGGCGCCGGTTGTCCTGGCGTGGTCCGAGGCGACCGCCGGCGCCACGCCGGAGGAGCGTGCGGACTTCGTCGACGCCGTGTGCCGCCAGTCCGCCAGGGCCGGCCTGAAGGCGTTCGGTGCCTACAGCACGGCCGCCGCCCAGCTCATGATCGCCAACTCCCTCGGCGTCCGTCACCATCACCGATCTACCCAGGCCACCGTCAACGCCGTGGTCATGGGGGAGGCGGGGTCGGGCTACGCGGATCGGTCGGCGGTTGACGTGAACGACCTCGATCGCGACGCGCTGACCGCCGAGGTGATCGACAAAGCGCGCCGCAACCAGGATGCCAGGCCGGTGGAGCCGGGTGTCTACGAGGTTGTGCTCGAAGAGTACGCGGTGGCGGAGATGCTCGAGTTTCTGAGCCTGATGGGATTCAGCGCGCTCGCCGCCCAGGAGGAGCGGAGCTTCATGCGTCTCGGCGAACGAATCACCGGTGAGGCGGTGGCCATCTGGGATGACGGCCTCGACCGCTCCGGCCTGCCCGCGCCCTTCGATTTCGAGGGTGTGCCCAAACAACGCGTGGACCTGATCAAGAATGGCGTCGCCACCGGGCTCGTCTACGACCAGCTGACGGGGATGCGAGCCGGACGGCCGTCCACCGGCCATGGACTGCCGGCGCCCAACACGGAAGGTCCATTTGCCGTCAACCTGTTCATGGCTCCTGGCGAAGCGCGCAAGGACGAAATGGCCAGCGGGATCAAGCGCGGGATCTGGATCACGCGTTTCTGGTACGTCCGCGTCGTCCAGCCGAAGGCCTCGGTCATTACCGGCATGACCCGCGAGGGGACCTTCCTGATCGAGAACGGCAAGGTCACGCGCCCGGTCAAGGACCTCCGCTTCACAGAAAGTATTCTCAAGGGGCTCGACGGAACCGTGGCGCTGAGCACCTCGACGAAGCTGCAGGCGAGCGAGTACTTCGGGGCGTCGAGGGTCCCGGCGGTCCGTCTCAACGCCTTCACCTTCACCAGTTGAGGCCGCCCCTCGTCGGCTTGCCAACCCTGGCCATCCCGGCCGGTCCGAAGCCGGCCCGATTCGGGATCAACCAGAGCTACGTCCGCGCGCTGGTCGCCGCCGGGTGTGCCCCGATCCTGATTCCGCTGCAGCTCGAGCCTGAGCGGTTGCGCGTGATCTTCGACCGGCTCGACGGCATCGTCTTTCCGGGGGGTGCGGACGTCGCGCCTTCCGAATACGGGGAGGAGGCGATCGGCGAGCTGAATGTGGTCGAAGCGGCGCGTGACCGTACTGAGCTGCAACTGGCCCGCTGGGCGTTCGAGGCGGACCTGCCGACCCTGGGCATTTGCCGGGGTCAACAGCTGCTCAACGTGGCGCTCGGCGGGAGCCTTTTCCAGGACCTCCGGGTACAGGGAACGACCGCCGTGGAGCACTCCGATGCCGATGGCCGTGCGCGCGCGGCGCTGGTCCATCGCGTCCGGCTCGATCCGGACTCGCGCCTGGCTCAACTGATCGACGAGACCAGCCTGGAGGTCAACAGCCTGCATCACCAGGCGGTGAAGCAGGTGGCCCCGCCGCTCCGCGTCAGCGGGAGGGCCGACGACGGCGTCATCGAGGCGCTCGAGTCGGCCGACCGCCGTTTCCTGATCGCGGTGCAGTGGCACCCCGAGGAGCTGGCGGACCTCCCCTGGGTGCAGCGGCTCTTTCGCTCCTTCGCCCAGGCCGCCGCGGCCTGACCTAAGCGATCAGGCCGCGTGCGGCATCGCGACGGCTTTGGGCTCCAGCGCCATCTCGAGTACTTCCCGCACGTCTTTGACCAGGTGGATCGTCATCGCGCGGCGCACGCTCTGCGGCAGATCGTCGAGGTCGGCCTCGTTACGGAACGGGAGGATCACCTCGGTGAGGCCCGCCTGGTGCGCCGCCAGCAGCTTCTGCTTGACGCCGCCGATGGGCAGGACCTTTCCCTGCAGCGTGACCTCGCCGGTCATGCCGACCGTGGCCCGCACCGGCCGCTGGGTCAGCAGGCTGACCAGTGCGGTCACCATGGTGACACCTGCCGATGGTCCATCCTTGGGCACGGCGCCCGCCGGCACGTGGACGTGGATTGCCTTCTCCTCGAAGCCTGGCGCGATGCCGAGCTCTCGGCTGTGGGAGCGAACGTATGAGAGGCCGATCTGCGCCGATTCCTTCATCACGTCGCCCAGCTGTCCGGTCAGCGTCAGGCCCTTGGCCCCGTCCATCGAGGCGGCCTCGACGAGGAGCACCTCGCCGCCGGTGCCGGTGACGGCGAGTCCGGTCGCAACACCGGCCACGTCGGTGCGCTCGGCAACCTCGGAATGGAACCGCGCCCGGCCCAGGTAGCGACGCACGTCATCGGCGCCGACCGAAACCGGAGCCGCCGCCGCGGCCGACTCGAGTTGGGTGGCCACCTTGCGAAGCAGCCGTCCGAGCTCGCGCTCCAGGTTGCGGACGCCCGCTTCTCGGGTGTGGTCAGCGACGATGCGCCGCAGGGCCTCCTCGGACACCGAGACCTCATCGGTCGTCAGCCCGTTGCGCTCCAACTGGCGGTGGAGCAGGTGATCGCGCGCGATCGCCAGCTTCTCCTCCTCCGTGTAGCCATCCAGGCGGATGATTTCCATCCGGTCGAGCAGGGGGGCCGGGATCGTGTCGGCCACGTTGGCGGTCGGGATGAACAGCACTTCCGAGAGGTCGAGGTCGACCTCGAGGTAGTGATCGCGGAAGGAATGATTCTGCGCCGGGTCGAGCACCTCGAGCAGTGCCGACGCGGGATCTCCGCGCCAGTCCTGCCCGACCTTGTCGATCTCGTCGAGCATGATGACCGGGTTCTTCACGCCGGCTTCCTTGAGGGCGCGGGCGATTCGGCCGGGAAGGGCGCCGACATACGTCCGCCGGTGGCCACGAATCTCCGCCTCGTCGTGGATGCCGCCGAGCGAGATCCGGGTGAACTTCCGGCCGAGCGCCTGGGCAACCGATTCCCCGAGCGACGTCTTGCCCACGCCGGGTGGGCCGACGAGCGTGATGATGGCCCCCGAGCCTCGCCCGCCGATGACATCGAGGCCGCGACTGTCGCGGCGCTTGCGCACGGCAAGAAACTCGATGATGCGGTCCTTGACATCGTCGAGGCCGGTGTGATCCTGGTCGAGCACCCGCCTGGCTTCCGCGACATCGAACTGGTCGACGGTGCGCTTGTTCCAGGGAAGCTCGACCATCCAGTCGAGGTAATTGCGGATCCAGCCCTGTTCCGGGCTCTGCTCGCTGGTGCGCTCCAGCCGCTCAAGCTCGCGCTCGACCTCTTTCCGTACCGCCTCTGGCATCCCGGCGGCCTCGATTTTGGCGCGATACTCGGCGGCGATGTCGGCCTCGCCTTCACCCAGCTCCTTCTTGATGGCATCGAGCTGCTGGCGGAGGAGGAATTCGCGCTGCCGCTTCTCCATCCCCTCGTTGACCTCGCTGCGGATCTTGTCCTTGAGCGACGCCTCCGCCAGGATCTCGCGGGTCCAGCCGATCAGCTTCTGCAAGCGGGTCTCGACGTCCAGCGTCTCGAGGATCTCGACCTTGCGCTCGAGGGAGAGGTCAGGCGAGTAGCCGGACATGTCGGCGAGCTGGCCCGGACGGTCGATGGCGCGGATCATTTGAATCGCCTCGCCGGCGCCGCGGAGCTCGAGCAGATTCTCGATCAGCGCCTTGTATTCGCGGGCGAGGATCTGCGCCTGCTCGGTGAGGGGATTGACGTCCACCGCCGCCTGGGCCTGGACCCGAAGGGCGGGCCCGGTCCCCGCGGCGGCGCTGCCCACGCTCGCACGGTGGAGACCCTGGAGGATCGCGACCTCGATCCCGTTCGGCAGCATGCGCGCGTCTTCGACGCGAGCCACGGTGCCGAGGCTGGCATAGCGGCCGTCGATCCGGGGAACGAGCAGCACGAGCTTGCCTTCCGCCCGGGCGGCGCGAACCGCGGCCTGGGCGTCCTCCCGCTCGAGCGGGATCGTCACCATCATGTTCGGCAGGACGACCCCGTTGTTCAGGGGGAGCAGGGGGATGAGTTCAGTCTTGATGTCGGTCATGGTTACTCCTTCTCAATGCCTCGCCGGTGGTAACCGGATGGGTAACTCGTTTATGCCCAAATCGCCCGCCTCCAAACGAGCGGCGGTCTAGCGCGGGGGCGTCAGCGGCAGCTCGAAAACCAGCTCCAGGCCGTCGATCTCGTCCACCTGTTCGCCGACCTGGCGAAAGCCGAGCCGCGCCGCGATTTTGAGCGAGGGATCGTTGCCGGGACCGATACTGAGGAAGACCGACGGGCAGCCCTGGCGCGCCGCCCATGCCACCAGGGCGCGGACGCCCTCGGTCGCGTAGCCATGGCGGCGCCAGGGTGGAAAGACCGTGTAGCCGATCTCGGCGCGACCGAGAAGCTCCGGCGGTCCGTGAAAGCCGATCGACCCGATGACGGTCCCCGCGGTCCGCAGCACGATCAGGCGCGCCATCCAGGCGCGCCGCTCCGGCAACTCCTCCAGCCGCTGCTTTTGCAGCGTCAGAAAGTGGTGGTCGGCGTCTGTTCCGAAATCCTCCGGGATCGTCAGGCCCACCAGCCGCCCGGCGGTCTCACGGTCCCCGGCAAGCAGTGCCGCGATCGCCTCGAGCGGAAGCAAGACCAGCTGCAGGCGTGGGGTCAGGATGGTGGCGTCGTGGCCCGATCGATCAGCGGGGGCGACCGCGGCCAGGCCCGCCGTCAGGGAGGCGTAGACCTCCTCCGGCGAGCGGTCCGCGTCGAGCTCCAGCAAGCGGCCTCGGCGGCGGTAGTAGTCGATCAGCGGAGCGGTCTGTTCGAGGTAGACCTCGATCCGGTGCCGCACCACCTCGGGGCGGTCATCGGATCGATGGCGGTGCCGGAGCCGCTCGAGCAGGGACGTCGGCGGGATCGAGAGATAGATCGCCGCGTCGATCGGGCGGCGCAGGGCTTCCAGCATGGCGTCCAGTGCCGCGCCCTGGGCTCGCGTCCGAGGAAACCCATCGAGGATGAATCCCTTCGCCGTGTCGGGGTCGGTCAGTCGGTGGCGAATGATGTCGATCACCAACTCGTCGGGCACGAGCTCGCCGCGGTCGAGGTAGCGGCGGAGCTCACCGCCGTGCGCGCTGTCGGCCTGCTCCTGCGCCCGAAGGATGTCGCCGGTCGAGATCGCGGGGATGCTCAGTTCGGCCGAGAGCCGCGCGGCCTGGGTACCTTTCCCGGATCCGGGTGGCCCCAGGAGGACCAGGTGTGTCGGCACACCCGGCATCATGGGCAGGGAAAGCCGATCGCTTCGGCGTAAGCGGCCGCCGCCTCCTCCTTCGTGATGTATCCGACGTTCGTCATCTGGGCCAGCACGGCAAAATGGCGCGCCCGAGCGGCGCACGGGTTCCGGTACAGATCGTAGAACGAGGGGGACTGTGGGAGTCCAGCCAGCATCGACGCCCGGGCCAGATCAAGCTGAGCCGGCTTCATGTGGAAGTAGACCGCCGCTGCCCTGCCGATGCCGTAGGCGCCGTGCCCGAAGTAGACGGCGTTGAGGTACGACTCGAGGATCTGGTGCTTGCTGAACCTGGCCTCGGCCTTGACCGCCAGGATGAGATCTTCCGGCTTGCGCCAGCCGTCGTCCTGCTGGTTCATGTAGAGGTTCTTGATCAACTGCTGGCTCAGCGTGCTCCCGCCTTCGAGCGCGCGCCGGTGATAGAGGTCGGCAAAGAGGGCTCGCACCAGGCCCTGCGAGTCGACGCCGCGATGCTGGTAGAAGCGCTCGTCCTCGATCGCGATCAGCGCTTCGCTCAGCCGGTCCGGCACGTCCGCCAGGCCAACGCGGGTTCCGCCATGCTGGCGCAGGACGGCGTCGACGCGCTGTGGCAGGTCGTTGACTGACGGGGTCAGGAGGAGTCCGACGGCGGCACCGATGCCGAGCACGGCGGGGGTTCCGAGCGCGAGCGCGACGGCGATGCCGGTCAGCCGGCGCCGGCGCCCGCCCCGGGCTTCACGCATGCCGCTGAATTGTAAGTTTTGAGGGGTAGAATCCTCTTATGGCAGAGGCAATCACCCCGGCGAGCGACCGCCGCGGTACCTGGAAGGTCAAGGCGGGGCTGGCGGAGATGCTCAAGGGCGGCGTCATCATGGACGTGGTCACGGCGGAGCAGGCCAGGATCGCGGAGGATGCGGGCGCGGTGGCGGTCATGGCCCTCGAGCGGGTCCCGGCCGACATCCGCCGCGAAGGCGGGGTCGCGCGGATGAGCGATCCCGGCCTGATCACCGCCATCATCGAGGCCGTGACCATTCCGGTTATGGCGAAGTGCCGGATCGGCCACTTCGTCGAGGCCCAGATCCTGCAGGCGCTCGGCGTCGATTACATCGACGAGAGCGAGGTGCTGACGCCGGCGGACGAGGAGCACCACATCAACAAGCACGCCTTCACCATTCCCTTCGTCTGCGGCTGCCGCGACCTCGGGGAGGCCCTGCGCCGAATCGCCGAAGGGGCCGCCATGATTCGGACCAAGGGCGAGGCGGGAACCGGCAATGTCGTCGAGGCGGTGCGGCACATGCGGGCCGTGAGCGGGACGATCCGCCGGCTGAACGGGATGGGCCCGGAGGAACTGGTGATGGAAGCCAAACGGCTCGGGGCGCCCTTCGACCTGCTGGAGGAGACGAGCCGGCTAGGCCGCCTCCCGGTCGTGAATTTCGCGGCCGGCGGCATCGCGACGCCTGCTGACGCCGCGCTCATGATGCAACTTGGCTGCGATGGCATCTTCGTTGGCTCGGGGATTTTCAAGGCGGAAAATCCGTCCGCGCGGGCCAAGGCAATCGTGGCGGCGACCACCTACCACGACCGGCCGGACATCCTCGCCGATGCATCGAAGAGCCTGGGCAAAGCCATGCACGGGCTGGAAATCGGGGCCATCCCCGAGGAGGAACTGCTCGCCGGCAGAGGCTGGTGAGCATGACGCGCCGGCCAGCGCGGGTGGGCGTCCTCGCGCTCCAGGGAGATTTCCGCGAACACCTGGCGGCGCTGCGGGCCTGCGAGGTTGAAGGGGTGCCGGTCCGGCTGGCCGCGGACCTCGATCCCATCGACGCCCTGATCCTTCCCGGCGGTGAGAGCACCACCATGGTCCGCCTGATGGAACCGGCTTTGCGAATCGGAATCCAGCAACGCACCGGGGACGGGATGCCGGTGATGGGGACCTGCGCGGGCATGATCCTGATGGCCCGCGAGATCCAGGATGGCCGTCAGGACCAGGAGCCGCTTCGCCTGATGGACATCGGCGTCCGCCGGAATGCCTACGGCCGTCAGATCGACAGCTTCGAGGCCGAGATCGAATCGGAGGCGATCGGCGGCGCGGGACCCGCGGTGTTCATTCGCGCCCCGCAGGTCACCGAGCAGTCCGCCGAGGTCCTGACCCTGGCCACCCATAGCGGACAGACGGTCGCGCTGCGGCAAGGCCGGCGGCTGGCGCTGGCCTTTCACCCCGAGCTGACCGCCGACCGGCGCTGGCATCAGTATTTCCTGGCCCTGCAGGATGGCGGCCGATGAGCCTCCAGGTCCGGCCCGCCCAGCTGCGCGATCTCGCCGGCATCGAGGCCCTCTATCGCCAGCAGGCGCGCGAGGCGGAACGCTCGCCCGTCCGCCGTCAATTCGCGTCGTCGCGTCTGTGGTTCCTCCTCAACAACACGTTCGCCTCCATCCTGCCGATCACCTCGCCGGCGGACCACGTCTATGTCATGGAGGACGACAAGAAAGTGGTCCACGGGTTCGTCCAGGCGGAGAACGCAACGCTCGGACCGCACGCCTGGCAGATTCTGAACCTGTGCCTCAACCCGGCCCTCGACCGATTCCAGGACGGAACGGCGCTTCTCGACCACCTCTTCAACGAAGGGTTGAGCCGGGGCGTGAGCAAGTTCATCGTGCGTGTCCCGGTCGACGATCCGGTTGCCGATCTGTTCCGCTCGCGGGGATTCACCGCCTACGCCACGGAGCACGCCCTCCTGACAGAGAGCCTGGCGCTGCGACCCGTCGGGTCGCTCGCCGGCTGGCGCCCGATGCGGCGGGAGGACGAGCTCGGCCTCTACCTTCTTTATGTGGCGACGACGCCGAAGAGCGTAGCCGCCGTGGAGGCGTCGAATTTTGCCGAGTGGCGGCGGACCTTCCAGCCGGCGGCCAGGAGCTCAAGGATTCCCCGGCGCGCCGGCCAGCCCCGCTTCGTCGTCGAACGGGTGCAGGTGGTCGGCTGGATGAGCCTGGTCCCGGGAGGGGGCGGCCGGCCGCATACGCTCGGGTTGATGGCCGCCTCGCAACCGTCGGAGCTCTGGCCGGCGGTGCTCGATCGCGGCCTCGCCTACGTCGCCCAGCACCGCCCCGGGCCGGTCTGGTGCAGCCTTCGGCATTACGATGAGGCAGGAATCGCGCTCTTGACGAGCGAGGGCTTCGAGGTCATCGCATCGCAGACCCTCATGGTCCGCGAACTCCCGTTGAAGGTTTCGGAGCGCGTCCGGGTAAGAATCAAGGACAAGCGGTTGGTGCCGCAGTATGGATGAGGTTGAGGTGCAAGAACCAGGACGATCGCTGAATGGCCTGACCGATGCGGATCCCGCCGAACTCGATCTCCTGTTCCAGGCGTTACCGCCGCACATCAATCGGGCCGTCAAGCGCCTTGATCATCAGCGACTGCTGCTCGAGGTGGTGCTCGATCTCGGCCGGGAGCCGGAGGCCCGCTTTCCGGACGCCGAGGTGCTCCTCGACGAGACGCCCGTGACGTCCGAGGACCTCGAGTTCGTCTCCACGAGGGTCGGCTCGTTCGGCGACGACAACCGGGCCGGCATCGAGCGGACGCTGCATCGGATCTCCGCCATCCGGAACCGCTCCGGTGCCATCGTCGGGCTCACCTGCCGGGTTGGCCGGGCGATCACCGGCACGATCGACATCATCAAGGACATGGTCATCGGTGGCAAGAGCATCCTGTTGTTGGGGCGTCCGGGTATCGGAAAGACCACGATGCTTCGCGAGTGCGCGCGCGTGCTGGCCGACGAGATGAAGAAGCGCGTCGTGATCGTCGACACCTCGAACGAGATCGGAGGCGATGGGGACATCCCGCATCCCGGAATCGGGCGGTCGCGCCGGATGCAGGTGCGAACACCCTCCCTGCAGCACGCGGTCATGATCGAGGCCGTCGAGAATCACATGCCGGAGGTGATCGTGATCGACGAGATCGGGACCGAACTGGAGGCCGCGGCGGCACGGACGATCGCGGAGCGCGGGGTCCAGCTGGTGGCCACCGCCCACGGCAGCTCGCTCGAGAACCTGCTCGTAAATCCCACGCTCAATGACCTGCTGGGAGGGATCCAGACCGTCACGCTATCGGACGAAGAGGCGCGCCGGCGCGGCACGCAGAAGTCGGTCCTGGAGCGCAAGGCGCCACCGACGTTCGACGTGCTCGTGGAGATTCACGATCGGGACCGGCTCGCGATTCATCAGCCGCTCGGCGATGTGGTCGACGCGGCCCTGCGAGGAACCCTGCGGCCACCGCAGATGCGCATCCGGGGGACGGACGGCGCCATCGTGGCCCGGATTGCCGAAACAGTTCCCATGCGCGCGGCGGCCGTGCGCGAACCGATCGAGGCCCCGCGGACGCGCGGGTTGCACGAAACGGTCTCGGTGTTTCCCTACGGCGTGAGCCGGAACTACCTCGAGCAGGCGATCAGCGACCTGCACGTGCCGATCCGCGTGCAGAACCATATCGAGGATGCCGACCTGATCGTGACCCTCAAAAACTACTACCGCCGCAAGGACTCACCGCTTCGCGAAGCCGAGGCCGACGGCATCCCGATCCAGGTCCTGAAGAGCAATACCATCACGCAGATCAGGAACGCCCTGAGCAAGGTGTACCAACTCGACACGCCGGACCCCACCGAGTCGGCCCTGCAGGAAACGATCGAAGGAATCAATCGCGCCAAGGCCACCAACGCCATGGTCGAACTCTCGCCGCAGACGGCCTACGTCCGCCGGCTCCAGCACCAGCTGGTCGAGCGCCACGAGCTGACGGCCCGGAGCACGGGGAAGGAGCCGAATCGCCGCCTCCGCATCTACACGAGCGCAGACTGAAGCCGCTATAGTTCCTGCCAAACGATGAGTGCCGCGGGGAAGCCGAGCGGATTCTTCATCACGTTCGAAGGTCCGGAGGGGGGCGGCAAGTCCACCCAGGTTCATCGCCTGGCTGCCCGGCTGGCCGACGACGGCTACGCGGTCTGGACGACCCGGGAACCCGGCGGAACCCGCGTTGGAGAGACCATTCGTCCGCTGTTGCTGGGAAAGGAAGCGCCGGCGCTGACCGCCTGGGCCGAGGCCTTACTCTTCACGGCAGCCCGGGCGCAATTGGTGGAGGATGTCATCCGGCCGCGGCTCGTGCGGGGTGAGATCGTGATCTGCGACCGCTTCAGCGATTCAACCCTTGCCTACCAGGGATACGGTCGCGGCCTCGACCTCGTGGCCCTGCGCCGGCTCCAGGCCGGGGTGACGGACGGGCTCCAGCCAGGCCTCACCCTGCTGCTGCAGATTCCCGTGGAGGCGGGCCTGGCGCGGATTCCGTCGGCCGCCCAGGATCGGCTGGACCGCGAGACGGTGGCCTTCCATGAGCGAGTGTCCGCCGGCTACCGGCAGATGGCGGCGGACGAACCGCACCGGTGGCGGGAGGTCGACGCGTCGGCGTCGCCGGACCAGGTCGCCGCCTCCGTGCTTGGGCACGTCACGCGAGCCCTCGCCCAGGCGCAGGTCGAGCCAGCGGCGCGGCGGTCGGCATGAAGCTCTTGATCGCCGTCGTCCACAGCGAGGACGCGTCCTCGACCATGGATGCCCTCAACGACCGGGGAATCTCGGTGACCCGATTCGCCAGCTCCGGCGGCTTTCTCCAGCACAAGAACGTGACGCTGTTCTCCGGGATCGAGGATGACCGGATCGAGGAAGTGCTCCAGCTGATCAAGGAAAACTGCCGCACCCGTAGCGAGTACATGAACCCGATGCCGCCCCTGGTGGAGCCGGGCGACTTCTTCGTCCCCTATCCGGTCGAGGTGCAGGTCGGTGGCGCGACGGTCTTCATCGTCAACGTCGATCGCTTCGAAAAACTCTAGGGACGAGCCGGCCGCCGGCTAGGACGGTCTCGAGCGGCGCATGTACCAGACGGCGACGCCGATGATGATGACCAGGAGAACGATGCCGGCGATGATCTTGTTGGTCGTGATCGCGGTCGTGATGAGCGTGACGGTCAGGAAGAGGTCCATCGCAATGTTCATCGGCCAAGTCTAGCCAATCAATCGCTGACGGTTACGTGCCAGCTGCAGGCCGATGTCACCTGGAAGTGGTAGACGCCCGCCTGGGACATTTGGACCGTGTCGGCACGAGCCAGCTCCTCCGGAGGCCCGCTGCCGGCACTGAAGCCACCTACGCCATTGCCGCTGGGCTGGTCCGCCCTCATCTCCATCTCAAAGCGGCCACCCGGCGCCGCACGGCAGTCGAACTGGTAGCGGAGCTGCCAGGGGCGGTCAACCGCGAATCGCGATGTCGTCCTGTTTCCGACCGCGCCCGTGTCCAGGATGAGCCCATGCCTCAGGCCGAAGGCCCCGGTGGCGCGGCCCAGGGTGCCATCGGCTCGAACGGTCATCTCCAGATGCGCGTCGCGGTGCCAGAAGGGCAGGCTGAACGGCGCCACGGAGAAGGCGGTTTCCGCGCGCGCCGAGCTCGTTCCGCTGTTCACCAGCTGGCAGGTCAGTGCCGTGCCGCCGGCGAGCACGGAACTCGGAGGCTGGCAGTCAGGGCCCCATATCCGGGTCACCGTCCGGCCATCTGTGCAAATCCCAACGTGCAGGCGATCGCGGCCGACGTTGATGGGCCCGATGAGAAGGTTTAAGTCCTCCGCGACGACCTGACACGTCTGATCGGTAAGAGTCGCGGGCGCGCCTCCGTTGTCGACCGGTTCGAGCCAGCCGACACCGTCCGCGTGGGCCAGCCAGACGGCGGCAACCGGTGTGCCAAGAACCAGGCCGATCAGGCCGGCTCGGACGGCGGCAGCCAGGCGAGTGCGACCGGGTGGCCGGCGGATGGTCTCGCGAAGGCTATAAGCAAAGAACAGCCAGAGGGCGACGACGAGCCCATAGGGAACGAGCAGGATCAGGACGACGAGAAGCCACCCCGGCAGGGCCTGAGTCTACGCCAATCTGGTTATGCTACGAACCCGTGGTGCATGGCCTCGGCACGTTGCTCAACACCGCCACCGTGCTGCTCGGCGGTGCCGTCGGCCTGACGCTGTCCCAGCGCATCAGCGGCAGCCTGCAGCAGACCATGCGCGCGGCGATCGGCCTGTTCACGGCGGTGATCGGGATTCAGATGGCGCTCAAGACTCACAACGCTCTCATCCTCCTGCTGAGCCTGCTGGGGGGCGTCGTCGTTGGGGAGATCCTGCGGCTGGACGATCGTGTTGCTGCCCTGGGCCGCTGGGTCGAGCATCGGCTCGCGCGACGCGCGGAGCCCGGGCGCGTCAGCCTTGGTTTCGTGACGGCCAGCCTCCTGTTCTGCGTCGGTCCGCTGGCGATTCTCGGCAGCTTCGAGGATGGCACCCGCGGAAACATCACACTCCTTACGATCAAGTCGACGCTCGACGGATTCAGCGCGATCGTCCTCGCCGCCGCCCTCGGGTGGGGAGTGCTACTTTCGGCGCTCTCCGTTTTGGTGATCCAGGGAAGCCTGACGCTGGTGGCCGCCCTCGCGAACGCCGGGCTGGACGACGCTCAGGTCGCGGAAGTGACCGCGGTGGGCGGGATCGCCGTGCTTGCGATTGCGCTCGGCCTGCTCGAGCTGAAGCCCATCAAGGTGGTCAACCTCCTGCCCGCCCTGGTCCTGGCTCCCATCCTGGTTCCGGTCCTGACGCCGCTCCTTGCCAGATTGCGCTAGGTCGAGCGCCGTCTCCGACCGATAAACTGATCAAGCCCATGACCAAGACGCAACCGGAAGGCGGGCGACGCGTCGACTGGTTTGCCGCCGGCCTGGGGCTGGTGCTTGCGGTGGTGCTGCAGGTTGTCGGTGGGACCGTGCTGTTCGGCAGCCATCGTGGCCAGCTGGTTGCCCAGGGAGCCCTGACCTTTGCCGCCATCTTCGTTGGCGGGCTGCTGGCCGGCTACCTCGGGCCCCCCGGCGGGGCAGCCTGGAACGGGATGGTGGTGGCGGTGAGCTTCATCGTCGTCGCGGAGCTCGCCGGCGCGGTTGGACCGATTGGTCCGCTGGGGTCGGCCGTCCCGGACACCGTCGGGCTGGTGGTCGACGATGTGCTGGTCCTGGCGGGCGGGACGCTCGGTGGGCTGACGGCGCGCCTGGCGCGTCACGTGATCGCACGGTAACGAAATGACCGACGAGGGCGTTCGATCATCAACCAGGACCAACTAGAAGGAAGGCCATTCATGGAGACGCAGAACGGGTCGGTCGAAGCACTGGGCGTGCGGATCATCGAGAACGTGGGTCGGGTGCTGGTGGGAAAGGATGCGGAGATCGAGCTCTGTGTCATCGCGCTGTTGAGCCGGGGTCACCTGCTGATCGAGGATGTGCCGGGGGTCGGGAAGACGATGCTGGCCAAGTCGCTGGCACGATCGCTTGGCTGCGCCTTCGAGCGCCTGCAGTTCACCCCGGACCTCCTGCCCTCCGACGTCACCGGCGTCAACATCTACAGTCCGAACACGCAGCAGTTCGAATTCCGCCAGGGACCGATCTTCGCCCAGGTGCTCCTTGCCGACGAGATCAACCGGGCGACGCCCAAGACGCAATCGGCGCTGCTCGAAGCGATGGAAGAGCGGCAGGTCACGGTCGATGGGACCACCTACGCGCTTCCGTTGCCATTCCTTGTGTTCGCTACCCAGAACCCGGTCGAATTTGCGGGAACCTTCCCGCTGCCGGAGGCCCAGGTCGATCGCTTCTTGATGCGCGTCAACGTCGGCTATCTCGACGTCGCCCACGAGGTTCAGGTGCTCGATCGGTTCGAGCGCGGCTCGCCGATGGAGCAACTCGAGCCGGTGACCTCGGCACCGGAAGTGCTCGAGTCGCAGAAGGCAGTGCAGGCCATCTTCGTTGATCCGACTCTCAAGGAGTACATCGCAAGGGTCACGCACCGGACGCGGTCACATCCGGATATCGGGCTGGGCGCCAGCTCCCGCGGATCGCTTGGACTCTTTCGCTCCTCCCAGGCGCGGGCCGCCCTCGAAGGTCGGGACTTCGTCACCCCTGATGACGTCAAGGCCCTGGCGCAACCGGTGCTGAGCCACCGCATGATCTTGAAACCGAATGCCGAGCTTCGAGGACTGACCGCGGCGAAGATCCTGAGCCAGATTCTCGAGTCCGAACCGGTCCCACCGCCGAACGTCATCTCCCGCTTCGGGCGGCGGGCGGCCAGCTAGGGGCGATCGTGCGGCTGCCGCGCCTTCCGCTCGTCACGGCGCTGGCGCTGCTGTTCTTCTTTGCGTACATCACTGGCGTACGCCTTGCCTACAGCCTGTTCTACGCGCTCGTATTGCTCTTCGTGGTCAGCTACCTGTGGAGCCGTCTCTGCCAGGACAATCTGCTGGTGGAGCGAGTCAGCCCGGAAGGGCAGTTCCAGGTTGGCGACGATTTCGAGGAGCACTTCACGATCCGAAACCAGTCATGGGTGCCGGTTCCCCTGATCGAACTGACCGACTACTCGAACCTCCCTGGATACAACCCGGGTCGGGTCTTCAGCCTCAAGGGCCGCCGGGCGCGGCGCTGGACCTCTCGCGGCCAATTCCGGCAACGGCGACTCTTTACCTTCGGTCCGGTCGAGCTGCGCTTCGGCGACCCCTTCGGCCTCTTTCCTCGCACCGTGCGCGTCCCGGGAAGCCGCTCCGTCGTCGTCTACCCGGTGATCCGCCCGGTCGGAGCGCTCGACGCCCTCGCCCCCAGCACCGTTGGCGACGAACAGCTCCGGGGCCGGGTCCTTGACGTGCCACCCAACGCGACCAGCATCCGGGAGTACGTCCCGACCGACAGCGTCAAGCGCATCCACTGGGCCTCGTCGGCGCGCCTCGGGCGGCTGATGAGCCGCAGCTTCGAGACGCGCGAGGGTGGCGACGCGTGGATCGTGCTGGACCTGCAGGCGGGCATTCATGCCGGCATCGCGCCGAACTCCACGCTCGAGTACGCGATGAGCCTCTGTGCCTCCATGACCGATGCCGGTCTTCGCCGTGGCGGCGCCATCGGGCTGGTCTGTAACGACCGCCGCCTGAGCGTCATCGAGGCGGCCCGCGGCGACCAGCAACGCAAGAAGCTCTTCGAGCATTTCACGCTGGCGCAGGCGGATGGGACGGTGCCACTGGCCACACTCCTGACCTCGCAGCGGGAACACTGGCGGCATCGTGGCGGCCTGGTCGTCGTCACGGCGTCGCCCGACGAGCGCTGGCTGGAGGCGTTGCTCGACCTGGGCGTTCGCGGCCATCGCAGCCTCGTCGTCTACCTGGATCCCCAGGGTTTCGGTGGCACACAGCCGAGCCTGGCGGCCGCCGGGCGCTGGCGGCAGGCGCTGAACTGGTGGGTGATCAAGGGGCCGGAGGACTTCGAACCGGCCGTGGAGCGCAGGGTTGCCGCTGTTTAGCCCGGCGCTACTGGTCGCGCTTGCCGCGGTGGCGATCGTGGGCGCGTGGGCCCTCCACCTGATCGAAACCGGCTACGACGATGGCTGCCTGAAGATCCGATTCGTTCGCCGCGTCAGCGTCGCCTTCGGAATCCGTGACACCTGGCTCCTGCTCGCCCTTGCCATCGTCATGGGCTGGGCGGTTGCCGCCGCGCTCGAGTCGGCGGCCTGGGTCAGCTCGTCCGAGGGCCACCTCGTACCGGCCATCGCGATTGGCACCATCATCGGCTGGGCGCTCGCCATCAGCCCGCTCTCGCGCCTCGGGTTCATCACCGCCGGCGTCACCGCGCTCCTGGTGCCCTTCGCGGTCATCGCCCCCACGCCGCTGACGAGCGCCGGCGTCGCCCCGGCCGCCCTCTCGAAATGGGTGATGGATCTGCCGGGTCAGCCCTCGATCGCGCTCTTGCTGGGATTGATCGCCCTGATGCTGCTCTGCGGACTCTGGAGCGGCTGGTGGATTTTTCGCCGCCGGCTTGGTCTGGTGGCTCTGCTGCCAACTGGGAGCCTGCTCGCGGTCGAGATCATCAACGACACCAACGCGCTGCTCTGGGTCTTCAGCATTGCGTGGGTCTCGGCGGCCACCTCGATCCTCCTGCGGCTGAACTTCGTCACCTTGAAGGAGCGCTGGCGTGTCCGGCGCCTGCCCCGTGCCTCCGACACGGGGTGGACATTCGGGGAGGTCGGTGTCGAGGCGATCGGTGCCCTACTGCTTGCCGCATTTCTGTTGATTCCCCCGCTCAGCAGCGCCGACATCAGTGGCTTCCTGGTCCCCGGCACGCTCAGCACCGACTCGCTTCACCCCTTTGGACTGGGCTCCGGCGGCGGTGGCGGACACGTCGCGATCGGGTCGATCGGCTACAGCGAGACGGTCCGTCCCGGATCTCAGCTCAAGGCGAAGTCGCAAACGGTCATGATCGTCTCCGGCGACAACGCGACCTACTATCCGTACTGGCGCGGCATCGCGCTTGGGGGGTGGGACGGCATCGCCTGGTATCAATTGCCGAGCACGCCGGACATGCCGATCCGCGACGTCGCACGGATCGCGGCGCGGCAGGTAATTCCGCGGGACGATCTGCCGCAGGATCCCAACCGGCTCCAGACGTCACGCGATACCTTTCGCGTGTTGGTCCCGGTCAACCAGACAGCCAACGCGGTCTTCAGCGCCGGCGAGGTCATCAGCGTCGAGAACCAGCCCACCACCGTTCGCGGCATCGCCACCTCCACCGGCGCCGGCACCATCTTCGACACCGTGGATCGGATCCGCTTCAGCACCGCCCTCCAGCCGCCCTATACCTACGTGGTGACGGAGGCGACGCCCAAAGTCGACGCCACCACGCTGCGCAATGCCGGCACCGACTACCCCGCCTGGCTGGCGCCGTACCAGTCGCTCTACTACGGGGGCCGCACCGCGCAGGGGTACGCCGTCACGCGCGACGCTGAGATCGCCAACCTGGCGCAAACGATCGTCCGCGCCGCCGGCGCGACCAATGCCTACGACCAGGCGAAGGCGATCGAATCGTGGTTCCTCAGCAAGGGGCGATTCACCTACACGCTGACTCCGCCGCCCGCGCCCGCCGGCGTCAGGCCCCTGGACTACTTCCTCTTCACCTCGCGCAAGGGCTTCTGCCAGGACTTCTCCACCGCCATGAACGTCATGCTCCGGACGCTTGGCATTCCCAGCCGGCAGATCAGTGGGTTCGGCCAGGGGACCTTTGACGAGAAGACGCGGCGCTATCTCGTCAACTCGCTCGATGCGCACAGCTGGGTCGAGGCCTTCTTTCCCGGTTACGGATGGATCCCGTTCGAGGCCACGCCGGATGGCATCAACCTCCCGGTCACGCGGCCGAATACGGCCGCCGAGCTCAATGCCCCGCCGGTCACCGCGGCGGTTCCAACCTCCAGGCCGCGCTCAAACCCGGCGGACGCCACCCCGACCGGAAGTAGCGCCGGCTCCAACGGACTGACCAGCTTCTGGGAGCCGCTGGCCGTTGCCGCCGCGCTGCTCGTGCTGCTCGTCCTCCTCCTGCTGGCCGCGGCCCTCCGCTGGCTGATGGCTGTGCGCGACATGCCGCGAATCTGGCGCCGGCTGCAGTTCCTGGCCGATCGTCTTCATGTGGCCCGCCACGACGGCGACACCGCCGAGGAGTTCGCCAGCCGATTGGCCCGATCCGTACCACCGCTCGAGCGCGATCTGCACTCGCTTGGCGCGCTCTATACGCGCGCCAGTTTCCGCCGAGGTGGCCTCGACGCGGCTGAGGCGCAGCGGGCTCGTGAAGCATGGCTGCGCGTCCGTCAGCGCTATGCCGGACTTGTGGCGCGCGCCTGGCGGGACGCCCTCCTCAACGGCCAGGTGGTCAGGGCAGGGGAAGATGAAGCGTCAAGAAATCGTGGGCGGCGACGGCGCCGTCAAGAGACGCCTCGCGGCCGAGATGCGTAAGGATGAAGCGGACCGACGGGTGCCGCTGCTGGAGACCCTCGACCTCGACGCGGGAGAGATGCATCGGGCCCGGCGTGTCGTAGGTCATCTCGACCACGGCGTGATTGGACGCTCCAAGTAAGGCCTCCAGCCCCGCCGAGAGCTCGGCGTCGCCGCTGTAGCCGAGGCGGACGCCCCCTCGCGTCAGGACGTAGCCAAGGCAACTGAAGCGGCTGGTGTGGGTCATCTGATAGGCGGTACCCTGGTACCCCTCGACCTCGAAGCGTTCCCCAGGGGCCAGCTCACGCACCTCGATCTGCTGCAGGTCGATCGCCCGCTGCAGCATTTCCGGTCCCCAGGCCAGCTCCACCAACTGCCTCACGTGCGCCTGCGTGCCGGCCGGGCCGAGGATCGCGAGCGGCGGCGGCGCGTCCTCGAGCAGGATCCGGCCCAGGATCAGCCACGCCAGGCCGAACGTGTGATCGGCGTGGAAATGCGTGAGGATGACGGCCCGCGGGCCGTCGATCGACACGCCGGCGCGAGGCAGGTGCACCGACAATGGCGCGCCGGCGTCGAGGAGGAGGGTCCGGTCGATCAGGAGCGCCACGTTGTAGGCGTGGGTGGCGACGGCAGCCCCCGTGCCCAGGAACGTCAGCTCCACCCGATGACGGTATCAAAGCCCCGGTAGAGTGGACTGGTGATCGAGCGAGTCCGGCTAACCCAGTGGTCGCACGGAGCCGGTTGAGCCTGCAAGATTGGTCCTGAGGACCTGGCCCAGGTTCTGAGCCACTTGCCCGTTCGACCTCGGAATCCCGACGTCCTCGTCGGCACCGAGACCGGTGATGACGCGGCGGTCTACCGCGTGCGGCCCGACCTTGCCCTGGTGGCGACGACGGACTTCTTCACACCGGTCGTCGATGACGCCTACACGTTTGGCGCCATCGCCGCGGCAAACGCGCTCAGCGACGTCTACGCGATGGGTGGTGTCCCGCTCTTCGCGATCAACCTGGTCGCCTTTCCAATCAAGGAGCTGCCCCGGTCGGTGCTGGCCGACATCCTCCGTGGGGGTGCTGACAAAGTTCGAGAGGCCGGGATCGACATCCTCGGCGGGCACAGCATTGACGACCACGAGCCGAAATACGGACTCGCGGTGACCGGTACGGTTCATCCTGACCGGGTCGTGCGCAACCGTGGTGGTCTTCCCGGGGACGCGCTCATCCTGACCAAACCGCTCGGCACCGGCGTCATCACGACGGCAATCAAGCACGACGTCGTCCCACCGCGGGCCGAGGAGGCCGCCGTTGCCGGCATGCTGCGCCTCAACCGGGCGGCGGCGGCCGCGATGCTGGCGGTCGAGGTCCATGCCGCGACCGACGTCACCGGATTTGGCCTGCTCGGCCATCTCCATTACCTGGCCCTGGCCTCCGGGCTGGCGGCGACCATTGATGCCCACGCGGTGCCGTTGCTGCCCGACGCCGAAATGCTGGCCGACGCCGGTGAGGTCCCCGGCGGCACCCGGGCCAACGAACGTTTCCTCGCTCGGAAGGTCACCTTCGACGGAGGCGTCCCGGGCCCGCGCCGGACAGTCCTGTGCGATGCCCAGACCTCCGGCGGGTTGCTGATCGCCGTGCCGGAAGGGACCGTCCCCGACTTGCTCGCCGAGTTGCGAGCCCGTGGGGAGGTTGGAGTGCGGGTCGGCTCGCTCAATCCGGGTCCGGCCGGCGAGATCGCGGTACGTTGAGCCCGACCCCCGCGTGGGTCGAAGCTGGCCTGTTACCGGATTGCCACGGTCAGACCAGCCCCCAGCATATGCATCGGCGGAGACTGCGCGTATTACCAGATGTTCTCCATGGCAACCACAAACTCGGCCAGGCGGCGCCGGGCGCATCGCACCACCTCCCATAATGAGCCCCGATGCGGGTGTTCTCTAAGGCGACCTCCGACGACGATCGGCCGCTGGTCGAGCGGGCCCGGCGTGGCGACCAGGACGCCGCTCGCGCCCTCTTCGAGCGCTACTTCGATCGCATCTACAACTATGTGTACGCGCGCCTTGGCCGCTCGGAAGACGCCGAGGATCTCGCCATCGACACCATGACCCGCAGCCTGACACGGCTGGATCTTTTCCAGGACCAGGGGGTTGCCTTTTCATCCTGGGTCTACCGGATCGCGCACAACGCGACCATCGATCATTACCGCCGCCAGGGAAAGGTGTCGCTCGTGCCCCTCGACGATGCCACCCTCCCCCAGTCCGCTGATCCCTCGGACCTTGCCGTGGAGCGGCTGTCGAATGAGGATCTGCGCACGGCGATCCGGGATCTGACGGAAGAGCAGCAACAGGTGCTCCTCCTGCGTTACTTCCAGGATCTGACGGCTGCCCAGGTCGCCGACATCTTGGGCAAGTCGGTCGGGGCCGTCCAGGCGCTGCAGCACCGTGCGCTTGCCACGCTCGAGCGGACGCTCCAGGGGAGGCCGGTCAATGATCGCTGAGAACCAGCGGCTGGAACGTCTGGCCGAGCGGCTGCGGGCGGTGGACCCGATGGTCCCGCCGCCCGCCGCGAAGATTCGCGCCTGGAACCTGATCAGCGCCGCGGTTCAGAAGCCTGCCACAGGGCGACTGCGGGCGCGCTCCACCGGTCGCCTGGTGCTGGCGGGACTGGCGGCAGCGGCCTTGCTTGTCGCCGGCGCGGTCGCGGCGGCCGCCGACAGCCTGCCGGATTCCGTGCTGTACCCCGTCAAAGGAACGATCGAGGCGATCCAGGGCCGGTTTGCGGTGAGCCCCCAGGACCAGTTCAGCTACCACCTGTCACTCGCGCACACCCGGCTGCGGGAAGCGGAGGCGATGTTCGCCAGCCACCGGGTCGATCTCGCCGACCAGGCCCTCGCCGGGCTCCAGCAGCAGCTCTCCGACGCATCGGGTGCCGTCAAGGAAATCCGGACGATCGACCCGGCGGCTGCGAACACCCTCCAGCGGGAGCTGGTGAAGGCGGTCATGACCCATGACAACCAGCTCGCCGGGCTCCAGGGCCAGGTGACGAACCCGAATGCCCTCAACGCCATCACGAACGCTCGAAACCATGCGCAGCAGGCCCTCGCGGATGCCGAAACGCCCGGCGGGCCCGGGGCGGGTAATCCGACCAACTCGCCGTCGGCAAAGCCGAACGGGAATGGCACACCGGGCGGCCCGTCGAACACGCCCAGCCCCAGCTACAAGCCGTAACCGGCCGGCGGCGCGGGCACTACGATGACGCGATGTCCCGCCACGCCCGGGCCTTCATGGGAGGCATGGTCGCGGTGCTCCTGCTGGTCGTCGACCAGGCGAGCAAAGCCTGGGCCACCGCCTCGCTGCCGCCGGCCCGCCAGATCACGGTCGTGCCTGGATGGCTCTGGTTCCGGCTGCTGACGAATACGGGGGCGACCTTCAGCCTGCTGCGCGGCTACAACCTGTTCTTCGGCCTCGCCACCGGGCTGGTCCTGCTCGCGGTCGGCGTGATCCTCCTGCGGGGGTACGCCGCCTCGCTCCCGAGTGTGCTCGGCCTTGGCGCCGTCGCCGGCGGCGCCACCGGGAACCTGCTCGACCGGATCCGAATCGGTGGGGTGATCGACTTCATCCAGGTGCCGGTGTGGCCGGCCGACTTCAACCTCGCGGACCTTGGAATCCGCCTCGGCGTCGTGCTCTTTCTGATCGGATTGCTCGTCGAGTGGCGCCGCTCGCTCCGTCGACGCTGACCTGTCAGATGTGTCGCGTGCGCGCCGGGCTCTGCAGCGTGTCGGCCCAGAACTCTTCGCCGGGGACGGCATCGATCCGGACCAGGAAGTCTCGACTGCCGAGCTGAAAGCCGTTCGCCTCGACCGCCTCGGTATCTGTCCGGGACAGGAGGACGACGGGGACCTCGCGCAATGCCTGGTCCTTCCGAAGCGCGCCGAGGTCCGTCACCCGGGTCCGTTCACCGGGGCCGAGGTCGACGAAGACGAGATCGGGGATCCGGTTCTTGATCTTTTCAAGTCCGTCGTAGAAATTGGAGGACAGGGTGACCCAGTAGCCGTCAAGCTCGAGCTTCAGACGGTACAGTTCCGCCAGGCCCCGATCCTCGCCGATGAACACCACCTCGAGCGTGTCCTCCGGAGACTGATCGCGCCGTGCGGGTTGGACAAGGGTCGAGGCCATACATCATCCCCACCTCAGTAGGGACACCTACAGAATGGGCCTGTCTGGCCGCCCTGTCATCCTTCATTCAGATGAAATTTACGCGGGCGGTCAGGGCGGGGGTTTGGACCCTGAGCTGCGTTTCGGGGCGGCCTCGGCCAGTCGCTGTGCCACGACCCAGGCCGCGACCTGGGCGCGGGAGCGAAAACCCAGCTTGGCCAGGATGTGCGCCGCGTGGGATGAGACCGTTGCGGAACTGACGCTCAAACGGTTGCCGATCGCGGCGTTCGTAAATCCGAGTGCCATCAACCCGGCAATCTCGTATTCGCGGTCGGTGAGCTCCTCCTGGGCCGCCCGGATGGGCCGCTCCGGGGCGACGCCGAAAATCCGAAGCACTCCGGAGGCGGCCTCGCGACGGAGGTTCTGCGCCTGGCGGGTCTCGGCCGTCGGCTGACGTCGTCGTGGGCTGGGCTCGGTGACACGCATGACGACGTTCAGCAGGTGGGTCACCTGCCCGTCCCGGCCGCTCAGCGGATAGATCTCCCAATCCCACCGCCTCGGTTCGCCCTGCTCGGCGGGCTGCGCAACGCCGAGCTCGGCGAAGTCGAACCGCTTCAGGTGTTGCGCCTGGGAGCTCTCACAAACCTCATGCATGACGCGTAGCGCTCCCTCGCGCTCGGCGTTCGGAAATAGCTCGGCGATCGACTTGCCGACCACCGGCAGCTTCTCAGGCGGGAGCCACCGTTCCCAGACGCGGTTGGCATAGAGGACGTGAAAGCCGTCATCACAGTCCGTGACGTGGAAGCCGATCGGCAATGATTCGAGGAGCCGGCCCAGGATGATCAGGGCGTCCGATTCCGGTGACGCTCGCAGAACCGATGCGAGTTTGGTCAGCGTCGAGGGCGACTTCCGCACGGGACTTTGCTCCCCTGGGATACCGTTGGGACTCCCGAAGACCATCTTGCACTGTCCGCCTCGGATTTGCAACCGAAGCTACGGTCTTGACATCCCTGCGGGGAGACAGGTTACGCTACCGCCAGGAGGGGCCACTGGTAGTGGAAAATCCGTCGACAACGCGCTCCGCCGGTCTAACTCAGGCCGCGGCTCAGACGACCCACGTTCGCGAGATGGCTGCCAACCTGCTGCTCGGTCGCGCCATGCATGCGCTGGACGGCGCTTGCGGACTCGTCACCTTTCTCGACACGGACGGACGCTGGAACCGGGACAGCTTTGCGCTTCCGGGGCGGCCCGACCGGCTGGCGGAGCTGGGACCGGTGCTGCAGGCGCTGGTGGAGTGGACCCTGTACAGCGAAGTTCCGGTGGTCGTCTCCGACCTGAGCCAGAGTCGCTGGTCCCGATACCTGCTGCGCGACATCACGCCTCCATCGGGTTCGATCGCTGCCACGCCACTCGCCCAGCGGGGGACGATCTGGGGGGCGGTGGCAATCTACCGGCCGGCGAGTGCCGGCGATGCCAGGGAGCTGCTCCGTCAGCTCGCCGAGCTGGCAACGGAGCCACTGAGCTCCCTGGCCGCCGCCCGTCCCGAGGGCATCGTCCGCTAATCTCGCGCGTCAACCGCTCCGTATCATGGGGCGATGCGCGCCGCTGAGTCAGCCCGCCGGTTGAAACTGCTCCGCCAGCGACTCAGCGAGCTGGCACTGGACGGCATCGTCATCACGACGCCCGCCAACCTTCGCTATGTTTCGGGCTTCAGCGGCAGTCTTGGCTATCTCTTGATCGGCATCGAGGTCGCGGAGATCCTGGGAGACAGCCGCTACTGGCTGCAGATGGAGGACGAGGCGCCGGCCTTCACGCTGGCTCGTTCCGGCCCCTCAGTCGGACTCTGGGGGTTGGTTTCGGAGCGGATCAAGGCGCACGGCCTGCAGCGGGTTGCTTTCGAGTCACAGGATCTGGCGGTGGACATGCATACGCGGCTGCGCGACAGTCTTCCCGTCACGATCGCCCTCGAGGCGACGGTGGGCCTTGTGGAGGAGCTTCGAATGCGCAAGACGCCGGACGAGGTCGAGCAGCTCCGGCGCGTCGCCGCGATTGCCGGCCGGGCCTTTGATCGGGTTCGCGCGGAATTGCGTCCGGGGCTGCGCGAGCGAGACGTCGCGTTTCTCTTAGAGCAAACCTTTCGCGAGCTTGGGGCCGACGGCCCATCCTTCGAGACGATCGTTGCCGCCGGCGAGCGGGGCGCCCTTCCCCACGGCCGCGCCTCGGATCGGGTGCTGGAGCGCAACGACCTGGTCGTCATCGACTTTGGGGCACTGGCGGGCGGCTACAACAGCGACACGACGCGCACTGTGGTGATTGGCGAGCCGAGTGCCGAGCAGCGCCGAATCATCGATGCCGTGCGGGAGGCGCAGACCGCCTCGCTTTCCATGATGCGCCCCGGAATCTCCGCCGATGCTGTCGATCGCAAGGCGCGTGAGGTCGCGACCAGCCTCGCGGGGCCGAACGCGTTCGGCCACGGTCTCGGCCACGGGATCGGCTTGATGGTTCACGAGCGACCGTACCTGTCGCCCAGTGACAAGACACGACTCGAACCCGGCATGGTCATCACGAACGAGCCCGGCGTCTACGTTCCCGGCTGGGGTGGCGTGCGGCTGGAGGAGATGGTCTTGATCACCGACAACGAACCGGAGGTGATCAGCCCGGCAACCCGCGAGGTCGCGGCCGGATGACGCCGCTCCAGGCCCTGCGCGAGAAGCTGGAGATCTCCGCCTTCTCCGATGAGCTATTCGGCGAGAACTGCTACGTGGTCCGCCGGCGGGATACGTCGTCCGCGGTGGTCATCGATCCGGGGCTGCAGGTCCACGAGGTGCTCGACCATGTGGAGACGACGGGATTGCGCGTCGAGCACATCCTGCTCTCGCACGGCCACATTGACCATGTCGCCGGCGTGCCGGTGCTGCAACCGGCCACCGGGGCTCGCGTGGCAATGCATGAGGGGGACCGGACGATCCTCGACTGGGAGCAGTTTGCCCAACTGCCGTTCCTGCCGGCCGCCTTTCGGCCTTTCTCGGTGGATCTCGAGCTCACCGACGACTCGACCCTGGCCCTGCAGGACGTCAGTCTGCGGATCCTGCACACGCCCGGCCACACGGAGGGCTCGGTGTGCTTCCTTTTCGGACTCGACTGCTTTGCCGGCGACACCCTCTTCCAACGCGGCATCGGACGCACCGACCTTCCCGGTGGCAGCAGCGAGAAGATCGTCATCTCGATCCGGACCGTCCTGTACGCGCTGCCTGCGAAGACCGTCGTCCATCCCGGGCACGGCGCGAGGACGACGATCGAGGAGGAGATGCTCCTCAATCCATTCGTCCCCGCCAGGACGTAGGGCGCCTGGTGGACCGCGCCGTCGCCTGAGTCAGCTGCCGTACAGGAATCGGAAAAATACGGCGGCCACCAGGATCAACGCAATGCCGCCACCCAGGAGGAGGACGAAGGCCGCCACGGCGAAGCCCAGCATGCGCCCAAAGGCGAGCCGCAGCGCCTCTTCCGGCGACAGCTCCGGTTCCATCTCGGTCATCGCTTCGGCCGTTCCTGCGTCGCGTCTCGTTCCACCGGCCCCACGTTGAACGGCCCGTGGGGCGGCCCGAGGTCGTCCTCAGTCCACTGATCGACCCGGGCAAGCCCGGCGTCGAGGAGGTCGCGGAGGTGCTGCTGGCTGGCGCGGCGGTCGAAGACGCCGACCTTCTCGGCGCGCAATCGGCGCGTGCGGCTCACCGGGTCGTCAACCCACCAGACCGCGCTCAGGTCGAGGACGTGCCCGGTCCGCTCGCGGTAACTGAGGGTGAGGGTTGCCTCGCCTCCGATCCGGCGCTCGAAGGGGAGTTCCCAGGCGGCCTTGCCGCGTCGGTATCGGTCGATCTGCAGGTCGTTTACGCGCGCGAAGGCTTCGACGGTCGGCGCAACGGCCCGAAAGGCGTCGATGATCTCGTCCGGAACCGGCGGCAATCGCGTCGGAGCTCGCACGGGGCCATTGTAGAGTTGGTAGGCGGCGGAATGGAAATGGACGATGTCATCGAGCGGATCCTCGCCACGGCCAGGACGATCGCCGTCGTCGGACTGAGCCCCGACCCGCATCGACCCAGTCACGGCGTGGCGCGTTATCTGCAGCGCGTGGGCTATCGCGTCATTCCGGTCAATCCCCTGGTCGATCGCGTGCTCGGCGAGCCGGCGTATCCGTCGCTCCGCGACGTCCCGGAACGGGTCGACGTGGTGGACGTGTTTCGTCGGTCGGAGTTCGCGGCCGAGATCGTCGACGATGCGATCGCTCTGCGCGCCGGCGCGGTCTGGCTCCAGGATGGGGTTCGAGATGACGCCAGTGCGGCGCGTGCGCGCTCGGCTGGGCTGGACGTGGTGATGGACGACTGCATCATGCGCCGCCACGCGGAGGTCAGGCGCCGCTAACCAGCGCCGCTGGTCAGAACACCCGACCGCCCAGCGGGACCTCCTCCGTCGGCTCGAGCAGCACGACGGCGCCGCCGGCATCCGGGACGCCAAGCACGAGGACCTCAGAGCGCACCGGCCCGATCTGGCGCGGGGGAAAGTTTGTGACCGCGATCACCAACTTGCCGCGCAGATCCGTGGGCTGGTAGTGCGTCGTCAACTGGGCGCTGGAGCGACGTGTCCCCAGCGCGCCGAAGTCGATCAGCAACTTGTAGGCGGGCTTGCGGGCTTCGGGAAAGGGCTCCACCTCGAGGATCCGGCCGACTCGCATGTCGACCCGCTCGAAGTCGGCGATGGTGATGGGTTCCACCTCGCTTTCCAAGGCCCTTAGTGTAGTGTCCAATCGCAGAGGCATGCCGCTGAGTCCTGCTGAGATGCGCGACCTGTTTCCGATCGCCCGTCGCTACGCGTATCTCGATCACGCGGCCATCGCGCCGCTCGCCGTTCCCGTGCGATCGGCCATGACCGTCTTTCTGGATCGCCTGACAGAGGAGCCCTTCGAGCTTGCCCACTGGCAACGGTTGCGCACCCAGGTGCGAGCGCGAATCGGCGAGCTGCTCTCGGTCGGACCCGAGCGCATCACGTTCACGAAAAATACGACGACGGGCCTGGGACTCGTCGCGGCCGGACTCGATTGGCGGGATGGCGACAACATCGTGGGGGTTGACCGCGAGTTTCCCGCGAACATTTATCCGTGGATGGGCCTGAAGACGCGGGGCGTCGAGCTGCGGCTGCACCGTCCAAGCAACGGCCGCGTCGACGTGAAGGCCCTGGTCGGCCTGTGCGATGGGAGGACGCGGATGGTGGCGATCAGCGCCGTGCAGTTCTGGAGTGGATACCGGGCGGACCTCACGGCGCTGAGGAATGCACTGAAGCCCGACGTCCTTCTCGTCGTCGATGCGATCCAGGCCACCGGCGCCTTGAAGCTCGACCTTGCGGCGACCGACGTGGACCTCCTCTGTGCGGGGGCCCAGAAGTGGCTGCTTGGACCAACCGGGATCGGGTTCGCGTGCGTTTCGGCGCGGATGCTCGACCGCATGGGTCCGGTCACGATCGGGACGGACAGTGTCGTCGATGACGCCGAATATTTCAAATACGATCTGACATTCAAACCCGACGCTCGCCGCTACGAGGAGGCGGCGCCCAACTATCCCGGCATCCTCGGGTTTGGGGCGGCCGTCAACCTCCTGCTCCGTGCCGACGCGATTCAGGTCGAGGCGACGGTGCTCCGGCTGGCGGACCGCTTACGCGAAGAGCTGCCGCGTCGCGGCTACGTCCTGGTCTTCACGCCACAGCCCCGCGAGCGGTCCGGCATCGTTTCCTTCCGCCACCCGCGCATGGTGCCCGCGGAGCTGCACACCCGGCTGCGGGAGGCGGGGATCATCATCTCCCTCCGTGCCGACTTCCTTCGCGCCTCACCCCATTTCTACAACAGCGATGAGGACATCAGCCGGCTCCTCGACGCCCTCCCGCAGTGACCCGCTGGCAGCTGATCAAGCGCGAGCTTGGCCGCGAGACCCAGCCGATCGGGACCGTTGTGCGGTTGATCGTCATCGAGCGTGCCGTGGTCGGGAGCCTCGTCTTTCTCCTCGGTCTCGCGCTGCTGACCGGAAGTCAGCAGGTTAGCCGCATTGTCCGCCAGTGGGTCGCGGAGCTGAACATCAACCCGGAGCGCCGCCTGATCCCGCGGGCGCTGGTGGCGGTGCTGCGACCGTTCGGGGTGCTGCCGACCCGCACCGTCGTCATCCTGGGCATCGGTGCCGTGCTGTTCGCCATCCTCGAGCTCACCGAGGCGGTCGGCCTGGCTCGCCGCCGCCGTTGGGCCGAGTACCTGACCGTGATCGCCGGCTGCATTGGGATTCCCTTCGAGGTCAACGAGGTCATCAACAAGCAGACCGTGGTACGGATCGGCGCGCTCGCGATCAATGTCGCGATCGTCCTCTACCTTGCCTGGCAGAAGCACCTCTTCGGGTTGCGCGGCGGCGTGGAGACGGAAACCGCGACGAGCTAGCGCCGCTTCGCGGCGACCGTTTCCGTCAGCGGGATCCCCACGCCGGCAACGCCAAGCGGGCCGGCATGCCGGGTAAGCATCCCGACGAGAAATCCAAGCACCCGGTCGGCCGACGGCCCGGCGGAAATCGAGGCCAGCAGGGCCGGCTCCGGCGCGCGAAACGCGCCGAGTGACCCCGCGCGGGCCGCCCGGGTGAAGGATGCGGTCCCAGCCGGCACGAAGGTGACCTTGATCTTGGTGTACCGGTCGCCCGCGTGGACCAGGGTGAACGGCGCTTTGGTCTTCACCTGCCAGGCCCGAATCTCCTCGTTCTTCAGGCGCCGTTGCAACGTCGCGATGAGCTTCTTGCCGCCCGGGTCGTTGTCCGCGTAGATCGCGACGTGCATTGCCGACATGATACCGGCTCCGTCAGGTCTTGCCGAGGCTTTCGAAAAAGCGTCGCATGGCGGCCCGCACCGGTTGATCGGCGAGCACCGGATCGGCCGCCGGTTGCCCGCGCAGGGCGCGGAGTTCGGTCCGATTCTGCTGCCAGACGACCCACACCCGCTGCACCGCCGTGAAGTTGGTCCCAACAGCCAGGATCCAGAGCGCGATGGTGAGGGCAGATGGCCATGGATGGAACTGCAGCGGCTCGAGGATGAGGCCGGCCACGATGATCACGACGCGCTCGGGCCGGGCGAGGATCCCAACATCGCAGGTGAAGCCCAGGCTCTGGGCCCGCGCGCGGACGTAGCTGACCAGAAATGACCCGGCGAGCGCGATCAGGACGATCACCGAATCGAGGGTGTCATGACGGTTCATGAAGTAAATCAGGATGCCGAGGTAGACGACGCCCTCGGAGTACCGATCCACGGTGGAGTCCAGAAAGGCGCCGTAGCGGTACACTTTTCCGGCCGCCCGCGCCAGGGCCCCGTCGAGGATGTCGAAGAGGCCGGCAAACAGCAGGACGAGGCCGCCGATGACCAGGTGGCCTCCGGCGACAAGCAGTGCCCCCGCGGCCGTGATCGCCAGCCCGAAGAGGGTGAGCATGTTCGGGGTGATCGGTGACTCGCGGAACACCCCGATGCCCCGCTCCGCCCACCGGCGGACCCAGGCCTGAAATTTTTGGGTGAACATCAGCCGGAGCTCAGGCTTGGTTCCAGCCTGGCCTTGCGAACCGGCTTGAACTGGCTTCGGGCTTGCTGATAAACGTCGGACACCTGGTCGACGACGCGCTCCCAGTCGTACTGCTGCACCGTCTGCTGGCCCGCGACGGCCAGGTCCTGGCGGAGCTGGGGCCCGTTGATAAGGGTCTCCAGCGCGTACGCCAGCTGGCGCTTGCTCTTCCGGTCGACGAGCAGCGCCTCGCGGCCGTGTGTCACCACCCCGCGGAACCCGTCGATATTGGTTGCTACGATCGGTCGCCCGGCCGCCATCGCCTCGAGCAGGACGATGCCAAAGCTCTCGTCGCCGGTGGCCGGGGAACAGAAGATGTCGCAGCTCGCGTAGTAGCGTGCGAGCTGGTCCGCCTCAACATAGCCGGCCATGACGACATCGGGCAGTTGCTTGCGGGCGAGAAAATTGCCGTACCAGCGACGCAGCGGACCGTCGCCGGCGATGATCAGCCGGAGGTTCGGATACAAGGGCTTCAACTGTTCATAGGCGCGGAGCAGGTAGCCGAGCCCCTTTCGATACTCGAGGCGTCCGACGAACAGAATGTTCATCATGCCGTCGGTGAACTCCGGCAGGCGCGACGCATCCTGGAACCGCTTGACATCGATTCCGTTGGGCACGATGTGATAGTCGCCAGGGAAATATCGTTCGACGAAGTCGCGTGCGGGATTTGAGACGGCGATCCGCGCGTGCAACCGCCGCACCTGTCGCTTCAGCAGGGGCTTGCCATAGTAGTAGCCCAGGTTGGAGCGGGCAAAGGCGTGGAAGGTTCCCACGTTGCAGGTCTCGGAAAACCTAAGCGCGGTCACCGGCA
>JALYYC010000210.1 GCA_030946755.1 Candidatus Dormiibacterota bacterium | reverse complement strand
GGTCGGCGCGTGATAACGCGGGATGCGCTCCTGCTTGAAGGCCGATGACTCCTCCTCGTCGATGACGATCAGCCGCAACCGCGTCAACGGCGCGAAGATGGCTCCACGCGGACCGATGACGATGTCGGCCTCGCCGCGACGGATCCGCCACCATTCTGCCGCCCGTTCGGCTTCGGTGAGCCCGCTGTGCAGGACTGCAAGCCGGCCGGGAAAGCGCGCCCCAAAGCGGGCGACGGTCTGCGGCGTGAGCGCGATCTCCGGGACGAGCGCCAACCCCTGGCCGCCATCCCGCAGCACCTGGTCGAGCAGGGCCAGGTAGACCTCCGTCTTTCCGCTCCCGGTTACGCCGTGAACGAGAAAGACCTCCGACTCCTGGCGCCCAAGGCTGATCGCGATCCGCTCCATCACGGCGTGCTGGGCCGCTTCCAGTTGGACCGGCGCGATGGCGGGGCCTGCCCCGGCGCCGAGAATTCGGCTGCGGCGCCTGCGAGTCCCGGGCTTTCGCACCACCTGTCGGACCCGCGGAGGGACAGCGGCGCGGATCACCTCGTCGAGTGGAACCATGTAGTGGTCCGCGACCTGGGCGGCGAGCTCGACGAGCGTTCGGGGAAGCACCGGCTCGGCATCGACGACCGCCTCGATCGCTTTCAGCTCGATCACGCCCGGGGCACGGTCGAGGGCGCAAACAAAGCCGGTGACGCTGCGGCGGCCGAATGGCACCCGCACCTGTTGACCGATGTCGACCTGGCCTTCGAGGGCCTCCGGGATCGCGTAGTCGAAGAGTCCCGTCTGGCTCCCGACCCTGACGTCCACGGCCACATGCGCGATGAGCCGGGACGCGACCTCAGGATCGTGGGTGACGAGCTGCATCGACCGCGTCCCAGATTCGCTCCGCGACCTCCCATTTCGGCAGACGCGGCACCTCGATCGGCGCGCCGGTGGGCGCCAGGATCGTCACTGCGTTGAAGTCGCTTCCGATCCCCTGCTCCTTGTGGCCGACGTCATTGGCGACAATCAGGTCGAGGTCCTTCGAGGCGAGCTTCTTGCGCGCGCCTGACTCGAGCTGCTCGGTCTCGGCCGCAAACCCGACCCGGAAGAGCCCATTGCGCCGGCCGAGCTGCTTCAACACATCGAGATTCGGACGTACGGTTAGCGTCAGCGGCTGATCGGTGCGATGCAGCTTCGTCGCCGCGACCGTTTCGGGCGCGTAGTCCGCCACCGCCGCCGCCATGACCAGGATGTCCGCCTCACGGGTGGCGTTCTCGAGCGCCGCCAGCATCTCCTTCGCGCTGGTCACCGGGATTTCCTCGATCCCCTCCAGGCCGGCCGGGGCGGTCGTGACGAGTGTCACGATGGCGCCGCGAGCCGCCGCGACCTCCGCCAGGGCGCGGCCCATCTTGCCGCTGGAGAAGTTACCGATATAGCGCACAGGGTCGAGGGCCTCCCTGGTCCCGCCCGCGCTGACAACCACGCGCACACCCTGAAGGTTGTGCCGCCCCAACAGCGCCGCCTCGATGGTAGCCACGATCCGGGCCGGCGCGGCCAATCGTCCGACGCCCGACTCGCCGGAGGCCAGGCGTCCTGTCGCCGGCATCACGATGATCGCGCCCCGCTTCTCAAGGATGCGCCGCTGCTCCTGCGTGGCGGGATGGGTGAACATCCGGTCGTGCATGGCTGGTGCCAGCACCAGTGGCGCCCGGCTGGCGAGCACGGTCCCCGAGAGGATCTCGTCTGCCAGGCCCATCGATAGCTTGGCCATGGTGTTGGCCGTCGCCGGGACGATCGCGATGACCTCCGCCCAGTGCGAAAGCTCGATGTGGGGCTCGCCGGCGCCTTTCGCCTCGAGCCAGTCGCAGGCGACCGGGTGGTAGGAAAGCGCCTCGAAGGTCAGGGGCGCGATGAAGCGGGTGGCTTCGGGCGTCATGATGACGCGGACCTCGGCCTCCTGCTCGGTCAGCAGCCGAAGCGTTTCGATCGCCTTATAAGCGGCGATCCCGCCAGTAACGCCCAGGGCAATCCGGCGGCCGCGGAGCCGGCCACCGGCGCTCATGTGCGCGCGTGGCGCCGTTCGCGCTCCCTCGCGATCGTCTCTCGGATCTCGCGCGCCGTCTGGTCGACGTCGCGGTTGCAGACGACGTGCTCGTAGTCTTTGGCCAGCCCGAGCTCGACAAGGGCTTCCCGCTGGCGGACCGCCATCGCCGCCGGGGATTCGGTGTTGCGGCCCGTCAGGCGGTGCAGCAACTCCTCGGTCGACGGCGGCGTGATGAAGATGAAGAGCCCGTCGGGCTTGCGCCGCCGGACGAAGCTGGCGCCCTGGACATCGATCTTGAGGATGATGTCCTCGCCCCGCTCGATCGCTTCGTCGACACGCTTGCGGGAGGTCCCGTAATAGTGGTCATAGACCTTCGCCCATTCGAGGAATTCGCGCTGCTCGATCAAGCGAAGGAACTCGGGTTCGCTGACGAAGCTGTAACTCTGGCCGTCGACCTCACCCGGGCGCGGCGGCCGCGTCGTGTAGGAGACCGAATACTTGAGGTCCGGCGCGATCTGAAAGAGGCGGCGCAGCACGGTGTCCTTCCCGACGCCACTCGGCCCTGAGATGACGATCAGGAGGCCGGTGGCGGGCTGGCGCATATTCACCGCATTGTACGGCTCGATACCGCGCGCCACGCCGCCTCGAAGTCGTCCGGCGGGGGGGTCGTCCAGCTCATCACCTGATCGGAACGCGGATGCCGCAGCGTAAGTACCTCGGCGTGCAGCGCAGGGCGATCAATTACCGTCGAGCGACGCCCGTAGATCGGGTCGCCGAGGACCGGGTGACGGATGTAAGCGAGGTGCACGCGGATCTGGTGCGTCCGGCCGGTGCCAAGACCGATCTCGAGGAGCGTGTGGCCGGGGGCCAGTGCCAGCCGCCGCAGGTCGCTGACCGCCGGACGCCCATTAGCGGTCACCGCCATGCGCTGGCGGTGCTTGGGATCCCGGCCGATGGCCGCCTCGATGCGAGCCCGCTCGTCGGGTAGCTCGCCAACGGCAATCGCCCGGTACTGCCGTCGCATCGTGCGGCGCTGCAGCTGGCGGCTGAGGTTGCGGTGGGCCTCATCGTTGCGCGCCACGACCATCACGCCCGAGGTATCGCGGTCGAGCCGGTGCACGATCCCGGGCCGCTCGACGCCGCCGATCGACGACCAGGACGGCCCCCGCGCGAGCAAGCCGTGCACCAGGGTCCCGGTCGCGTGCCCCGGTCCGGGATGGACGACCAGACCGGCCGGCTTGTCGATCACGAGCAGGTCATCGTCCTCGAACAACACCTTCAGGCTCATCGGCTCGGCGGTCAGCGTCGTGGCGGTGGTCGCGGGCACGTCCCAGCTCAGCCGGTCGCCCTGCCGAAGTCTGGTTCCGGCGCGCGCCGGCTGGTCATTGTGCTGGACGTGGCCGTCGATGATCAAGCGCTGGATCCGGGACCGGCTCAGGTCAGGGACGAGCTCGGCGAGGTACTGGTCGAGACGAGGCGCGGCGGTCGGAACAGTATGGACCTGCTGTGGTTCGCTCACGCGCGGCGCGCGCGCCCACTCCGCAGGAGGCTGCCCAGGACCAGCACGACGACGCCAACGCTGATCGACGAGTCCGCAATATTGAAGATGGGCCAGTGCGGCACCTGGATGAAGTCGACGACCGAGCCCTTGACCAGGCGGTCATAGGCGTTGGCGAGCGCTCCCCCGAAGACCAGTGCCAGGCCGAGGCGGGCAGACCAGTCTCCGGCCGGCAACCGCCAGTAATAGATGAGAATCCCGGCGAGCACCACGATCGACACCGCCAGAAATCCGAGCGTAAAGCTCTGGAAGAGCCCGAACGCCGCCCCGCTGTTCCGGGTCACGGTGAGAAAGAGCACGTGATCCAGAATCTGTCGCGGCCCATAGGGGACGCCGAAGCGGCGCTCGATGTACAGCTTGGTGACCCGGTCGACGACGATCACCACCGCGGCAATCGCCGCCAGCATCGCGTAGCTCTGGACCTTACGCAGGGTAAGGCACCCTGACCACGCTCACGGCCAGCTCGTTTCCCTCGATTCGAAGCGTTTCCGTCGACGCCCCCTCGGGTGCGGGCCCTCGGGTGACCGCCACGGCCAGCACCTCGGTAGCGATGAAGTCGCGCCAGCGCTCGATCGCGGCGACCAGCGGCCCCTCACCGTCATAGGTAAGGCGGATCCGGTCCTCGACGGAAAAGCCCGATTGTTTGCGAAGCTCCTGGATCTTACGGACCAGGTCGCGGGCGAGGCCTTCGAGCTTGAGCTCCTCGTCGATCTCGGTATCGAGCGTCAGCGCGCCGCCATCCCCCGCGTAGCTCGCGCTCTTGATGTTGAGCTCCTCGAGGAGGATGCCCTCGAGCTCGGGCCGAAGCGGCCGGTCCGCGATCTGGACGCCGCGCAAGGGCTGCCGGACCTTGATACCGGCAGCGTTGCGGGCGGCCAGGCCGTTCGCGACGAGCCGCCGAACCGTGGCCATCTCCTGCCGCAGCGGCTCGTCCGCCCAGGAGGGCTCAGCGAGCGGCCAGTCGCAGAGGTGCACGCTGTCCGGCCGTCCCCCCTTCCCCGCCGCCAGGTTCCGATACATCGCCTCCGAGAGAAACGGCATGAACGGCGCCAGCAGCTGCGTGAGGCTCACGAGGACCTGGTAGAGCGTCTGGTAGGCGCCGCGCTTGTCCTGGTCGGATTCCGACTTCCAGAAGCG
>JALYYC010000029.1 GCA_030946755.1 Candidatus Dormiibacterota bacterium | reverse complement strand
GCCAGCTCGGCGATCCCCACTCCCGACACGATCAGGGCGAGCACCTGCCCTCGAGCGGGGTTTACCGCACCGAGCCCGAAGCGCGAAAAGGCGACAAAGGCGAGGCTGCCGGCGGTCAACATGAATTGCGTGCCGATCAGCATGATGACGACACTCCGCTTGACCAGCAGGGCCAGGGCGCCGATGCCGAACAGGATGGCCGAGGCGGTAAGGACCAGGTTCAGGCCGGCGCTCATCCGCGGGACTCCGGTCGCCGCGGCCGCTGCCGCCCCTGCCGGGCCGTTGGTGGCGCGATCACCGCGGCGCGCCGGCCGAGCCGCTGGGTGGCGAGCAGGCCGGCGCCAAGGGCCGCCGAGGCGACCGTCACGACTAGCACGGCGATCCCGACGATGTACGTGTTCAGAAGGGACTGCCCGAACCCTTCGGTGACGCCGGTTATGCGGACGGGCCAGTTGGTGGCACCGACGACGACCCCGAGCAGCGCGGCGACGGCGGCGGCAATGGCCGCGCCGCCGATCAACTCAGGGCTGAAGGGGCTGGCGGGCGCTTCGTCGAGCCCGGTGGTGGTGCGAAGCAAGCCGATCAGCAGGCCGGCACTCACCGACGTGAAGATCAGGAGCTGGACGGCGAAGAGGAGGAACGGCGCCAGCATCAGGTAGAGAAAGGCCACCGCGGCCATCGTGATGGCAAAGCCGGCGATCGCGAAGAGCAGGCTACGGAGCACGACGCTGGCCAGCGCCGTGCCGATGATGACCACGAGCAGCACATAAATGATGAGGACGGCGGGTTGGGCTGTCATCGAGTGGGGAAGCGCCCCGATCAGCGGCACGGCGAGAGATTCTATCTCAGTACTCAACCTCACCCTCCCCCGGCTTCCAGTACGTCTCTTCCTTGATTGCGGCATGGTCGTAGCCGCGGCGGCGAAGAATGTCGCGCGCGTTGACGATCATGCCGGGGTTACCACAGAGGTAGGCAGTGGTCTCCGCGGGCTCGAGGCCGAGCGTGTCCGAGTACTTGCGCACCAGATCGTCCACTCTGCCCCGCTCCCCGCCCCACTCCGGATCCTCCCACGGCCGGCTGATGGTGGGAATGTAGGTCACCCACGGATACTCCGCCGCGGCCACGATCAGCTCGCGATCGTAGGCGAATTCGTCGGAACGCGCGGCCCCCTGCAGAATGACGAGGCGCTGGGGCTCCGTGACGCGACCGTCCTTGAGATCCCGGGCAACGGTGCGCACCATGCTGACGTACGGGGCGATGCCGGTGACCGTCGAGATCAGGAAGTGTTTTTGGTGCCCGGATTTTGCGTCGAGATTGAAGATGCCCTTCGCCTTCTTGCGCATAAAGACTCGGTCCCCAACAGCGAGGCGATGTAATTGTGGCGACAGCGCGCCCTCGGGGACCATCTCGATGAAGAATTCCAGCTCCGCCTCGAGCGGGCTGGAAACAATGGAGAAGGCCCGTTCCAGCACCTTGTCGCTGTTCTCGACACCGAAGGCGACATACTGGCCGGCCTTGAACGGTAATGGTTCCGGGGGCTTGAGCCAAACACTGAAGAGGGTCGGTCCGTAGTCTTTGCGCGCGACGATCGCCGCGCTCATGTACTTGTCCGACGCGTCCATCACCGGTAATGCTATTTGGTCGTGCTGAACGGTGGCCCGAAGAGGAGGTCGAGGGCAACCCCGATGATGACTATCGCAATGCCTGCCCCAACCGCGCTGAAGGTCGTCCCGGAGGAGAGAATGCCCCGCCCCCAGAGCGCCCCGATCAGGAAGAGCAGCACGCCCAGAACCGAAAGCCAGTACGCCGTCCGGCCCTCCCAGGCGAGTTTTGCCGACAGGACGCCGCCGACCGACGCCACGTAAGCCAGAAGGATCTGCGCGGCAACGGGTAGGAGCGGATGCTGCGCGGCCAGGTCGAGCTGTGTCACCGGGGGGTCGCGGCGATCGGCCCGCCGCCAATGACGCGATCGCCATCGTAGAAGACCGCGGCCTGGCCGGGCGCGAGCGCGCGCTGCGGCTCGGCGAACTCGATCCGGACCTCGCGACCGAGAGGCATAACAACCGCATCGGCGCCGTCGGCATGCGAGCGGACCTTTACCTGGGCCGAAAAGGGCTCGTCCGGCGCCGCGCCGCTGACATAGCGGACGTCGTTCACCTGGCAGGCGGTCGCGAACAGCCGGGCATTGCCTCCGATGGTGACCGTGTTCGCGATCGGGTCGATCGCGCTCACGTACTTCGGTTCTGCCGTGGGACCGGCCGATCGCCGTCGCAAGCCCGAGCGCTGGCCGACGGTGTACATCGCGATCCCGTCGTGCTCGCCGACCACGGCTCCGGTTTCATCGATAAGCGGTCCCGGGCGCACCCGCTCGGCGAAGCGAGTCTTCAGCAATTCCCGGTAGCTCCCGTCCGCGACAAAGCAGATCTCCTGGCTTTCGGGCTTCAGGGCGGTGACCAGTCCGAGCTCCGCGGCGCGGGCACGGACTTGCGCCTTCGTCCATTCGCCGAGCGGAAACCGGAGCGAGCACAGCTCACCCTGGCCGAGTTGGTAGAGGACGTAGGACTGGTCCTTACGCTGATCGACGGCCTTCTTCAGCAGGAACCCGCCGTCACCCTCTGCGATGCGGGCATAGTGCCCGGTCGCGAGGGCGTCGGCGCCCAGGGCGAGGGCCTTTTTGAGGAGCAGGCCGAACTTGATGGTCTCGTTGCAGCGGATGCAGGGGTTTGGCGTAAGACCGTCCAGGTACGACGTGGTGAAGGGCTCGATCACGGCCGACCGAAACTGCTCCTCGAAGTTCAGGACGTAGTACGGGATCCCCAATCGGGTCGCGACCCGTCGCGCATCCTCGACCGCGTCCAGCGAGCAGCAGCCGTGGTGCTTGTCGAAGTCGCGGGCGGCCATTTCTTTCGGCCAGAGCTGCAGCGTCACGCCGAAAACCTCGTGGCCTTCGTCCCGCATCAGTGCCGCCGCCACCGAGGAATCGACACCGCCGCTCATGGCGACGGCGACTCTCACGCCGTCTCCAGGCTCTGGACCTCGACCCCCTGGCTGCGGCAGTAGTCGAGGGCGCGCTCGATCTCGGGCTGCTCGCCGTCGAGGTCCAGGTCGGCCCACCCCATCTCGTCCTTGACCTCGGCACGCCGGATGTTCGTGACCACCTTGTAGTCCTTGCCGATCTGGTAGATCACGGGAACGTTCAGGGTGTCACGGCGGAACGTGAGGCGCACGGTCCTCCGCGCCATCTGGATTCAGCCGCCGGCGACGGCCGGAACGATCGAGAGATCGTCAGTCTCGCTCAATTGGGTCTTGAGGCCGGACCCGAAGCGGATGTCTTCGTCGTTGCGGTAGATGTTGATGAACTGGCGGAGCTGGCCCTTGTCGTCGTAGAGCCGCTCGCGGAATCCCGGGTACTGCTCGTTTAGCGCATCCAGAGCCTGCGAGACGTCCTGGGCATTGACCTCGACAACGGCCGCGCCACGTGTCAACTGCCGCAGCGCGCCGGGTACGCGAATCTTGACCGCCATGGTCTCAGCATTATAGGTACAGGCGGCGAGGTTCCCCGCCGCCTGGACTCATTGCTCCCGTTACGCCGCGCCGACTGCCTGCTCCCGCCTCGGTAGCTGGCCGACCAGGTAGTAGACGACGCCTACAAGCAGGATCACGCCGATCGTCGCCTCGAAGATCGATACGCCACCAATCGAACCAAGCCAGTCTGGGAAGTTCGGTAGGGCAACGAGGTTTGGATTGCTTGACGGCCGCGGCCACAGGAAGTTGACGAGCATCGCCGCACCCCACAGGATCGCCAGGACGTTGAAGACCGTGCCCCAACTTCCCAACTTGAACGGCGCCCCTTCGGTTGGCCATCCTTTCATCCGCGCCATCAAGACGGCAATGTTGCCGAGCATGTACGAAAGGTAGATCAGCCCGGTTGCTCCGGTTGCGAGCAGGATGGCGTTCGCTCCGTAGGTCAGCGGGATGGCCGACAGTCCGCCGACAACGAGGCAGACGCCAACGGGCGTGTGCAACGTGGGGCTTACTCGCCTGTAGAAACGGCTGAATGGCAGTTTGCCGTCCCGCGCCATCCCAAACGCTAGACGGATCGTAGACGTCTGGATGGCCAGGCAGCAGACGTAAATAGCGGCCAGAACGATCACGAGATAGATGCTGGCCAGCCACTTGGGCATTACCGCGTTAAAAATGTCGGCGGGCGACCCAATGGTGGGCGGTGACGCCCCGGCACCCGCGACGAACTTGCCCATGTCTGGAATCGCTACAAGTGTCGAGTAGAGAAAAATCGCCCCGATAACGAAGGCACCGGCGATCGATGCCAGCACGGCCTTCGGAGCCTCGACCCGCGGATTCTTGGTCTCCTCGGCCAGGGTGCTGGCGGTGTCGAATCCGTAGATGACGAATAGGGACATGAACATCGCGGCCAGAAACACCCCTGCCTGGCTGGTAAATCCACCGCCACCCAGATAGCTGCTATCGAAAATGACGCCGGCCGACTGATGGTGGAAGAAGATGAGCAGGATGAGCGCGAAGACCACCATACCGAGAATCTCGAAGACCACCCCGGTGTTGTTTACCAGCGCGACCAGTCGCACTCCGTAGATATTCAAAAGGGTAGTGCTGGCCAGCACGACAGCGGCAATCAAGATCTGGCTGGTGAGCGTGGCGGTGATGTTGACGCCAACGTTGTTCAGCAATGGGATCAACACGATCGGGATGGTGGCGTCGACGGCAGTCACCGTGAGAATCCCGGCGAACAAATAAATCCAGCCAGTGAACCAGGAGTAATGCCGATTGGACAGATACTTGGTCCACTGATACACCGAACCCGCGACTGGGAAGTGCGAGCTGACCTCCGCGAAGTTCAACGCAACCAAAAATTGGCCCAGCGCGACGAGCGGCCAGCTCCAGAAGAAGAAGGGCCCGGCGATCGCCAGACCGATCGGCGCGAAGAGCGTGAAGATGCCGGTGCTGGGCGAGATATAGGAGAACGCCACGGCGAAGCTGGAGTAGACGCCGAGGATGCGCTTGAGTTCCTGTTTGTAGCCAAATCCGGCCAGGTCGCGCGCGTCGGCCGCTTCCTGCGTATTGGACCCGTCGAGCCCGGTCGGGGGCGTCATGACGCCGTGTGACGACATACGGGGTTCCCTCCTCTCCCTTGAACTCCGCCAAACGTAGCAGGCGGCTGGGACCTCGTCAATGATCTAACCGGGGTGCGCCGGCCGCTAGGATCTGTGCATCCAACCCTCCGCGTCGATCGTGGTGCACCACGGCCTTGTCTGGCCCGCCGCCGGCCATGCCACGGCCGTCGCGATCCAGGCCGACCGCATTCTCGCGTCCGGCTCTGACGACCAGCTGAGCGGACTCATCAGTCCGAAGACAAGGGTCGTCGATGCTGCCGGCGGCCTCATCATGCCCGGCTTCAACGACGCCCACATCCACTTCCTGGACGGGGCGCGTAACCTCGAAAACCTCGAACTCTCGGCCGAGACGACCGTTGCAGGGGTCCTGGCACGGATTAGGGAGTTCGCGGCAGCAAACCCCGATCGTGAGTGGCTGCTCGGGCGCGGCTGGTTCTACGCCGTCTTCGAGGGCGGAATGCCCCACCGCGGCTTGCTGGATCGGCTCGTCCCCGACCGCCCGGTCGCCCTGGAGGCCTACGACGGCCACACCACCTGGGTCAACGGGGCGGCCCTGGCGCGGCTGCGGATCGACGACGCGACGGCGCACCCACCCAGGGGTGAGATCCAGCGGGATGCCGCTGGACACGCCACGGGCATCCTCAAGGAGGCGGCCATGGAGCTGGTCGACCGCGCCGTTCCGGCCCGGACCAGCTCCCAGGACCTGGACAGCCTCGCCCAGGCGATCCGGCTCGCGCACCGGCACGGCCTGACCAGCGTCCAGGAGGCAGGCGCGGACTTCGAGCAATTCGAGATCTATCGAGCGCTGGCCACGTCCGGCCTGCCGCGGATCCGGATTCGGCTCGGCCAGCGGATGGAACCAGGGCTGAAGATGGCAGATTGGGAACGCCGGCTGGCCCACTACGAGGAGGTCGCCTTCCCCCGTCGCGCCGACCCGTGGATCTCGGGCGGCATCGTGAAGGCTTTCGCCGATGGCGTGATCGAGTCCGGGACGGCGATGATGCTCGAGCCCTATGAGGGCCTCGACGCAAGCCAGCCGGCCGCTCGTGGCCGGCCGCAATGGGAGCCGGGCGAGCTCGCCGAAGCCGTCCGCATCGCTGACGCTCGTGGCTGGCAGGTCCAGATTCACGGCATCGGCGACGGGGCCGTGCGCCTCGCCCTGGACGCCTATGAATCCGCAGTGGCCCGGAATCCGCCACGCGAGCGGCGGCATCGCATCGAGCACATCGAGACGGTCGATCCAAGCGACATTCCGAGATTTTCCGGGCTGGGCGTGATCGCCAGCATGCAGCCCTATCACGGCGACCCGGAGCCGGCCCAGCTGGATCTGTTCACCTCGAAGATCGGGCGCGATCGGGCCTCGCGCGGCTGGGTGTGGCGATCCATCTTGGATGCGGGTGGACGGCTGGCGTTCGGGTCCGACTGGCCGGTCGTCTCCTTCGATCCCCGGCTCGGGCTCAACTCGGCGGTCCACCGGACCACCGCGGATGGCCGGCCCGCCGGCGGCTGGTTACCCGAGCAGCGCCTGTCGGTCGCCCAGGCGCTCGCCGGGTACACGTCCGGGGCGGCCTACGCCGCCCGGCAGGACCGGGTGGTGGGGACGCTTGCGCCGGGCATGCTGGCCGACCTCGCGATCCTCGACCAGGACATCCTCACGAATCAGGATCGAATCATCAGCGCGTCGGTCCTTGCCACGATCGTCGGCGGGCGCGTGGTTTACGAGAGGAACTCGCTGACAAGTCGCTGAAAGTGATAGACGCCGTTCTCGCGCTTGGCGTTGAAGCGACCGCGATCGTAGGCGCGTGAGGCGAGCCCCTTCTGCACGTACTCGCAGATCGCGATGTCCTCCTGCTGGATCTCGTCGGAGAACGCGATCGTCTGCTGCATCGACTCCCATCCGGGGCCGGTTCCCGGCTGGGCGAAGAACCACTCGAAGACCGTCAGCGTCTTGTCCACGCCGAGCGGGATGATCAGGTTCGAGCTCAT
>JALYYC010000188.1 GCA_030946755.1 Candidatus Dormiibacterota bacterium | reverse complement strand
CCCGACGCCTTTGTCATTCCCGGGGGAACCATGGCGGCGGCCGCGCTCGACGTCGCCCGCACGGTGCTTCGCCGCGCCGAGCGCCGGATCGTCAGCCTGCAACAGCAGCATTTCCCGGTGAGCCCTGAGCTGCTCCGCTATGTGAACCGGCTTTCCGACCTCGCCTTCATGCTGGCCCGCGCCGAGGAAGGCGCGGCCCTCAAGCCGCTCACAGGACGGCGAGCGGCCCGCACGCCCCCAGCGCCAGCTCGATCTCGTCCCGCACCCAGGCGTCCTCCTCGCGCCTGAGGGCGAGCTCGAGGTGGCGCCGCCCGGCGGTGCCACCGAGCTGCCCGAGGGCCCAGGCGGCATGGCCACGGAGAAGCCGCTCATGGTCTGACAGCGCCCCTGCCAGAGCCGGGACCGAGGAGCGCTCGCCGGCATTTCCGAGCGCGATGCAGACATTGCGAAGCAGGCCGGCACGGCGTGTTCGCCAGACGGCGCTGGAGCGAAAGCGTTCGCGGAAGCGCACCTCGTCGAGGGTCAGCAATTCCTCGAGCCGCGGCCGGCCGATGACCTGATGCGGGCCGAACGCCTCGAGGGCCGCCGCAACGGGCTCGGCGCGTCGCGGGTAGGCATTAACCGGGCACACCTCCTGGCAGAGGTCGCACCCGAAGATCCAGTCCCCGATCAGCGGTCGCATCTCGAGCGGGATGACGCCGTGATGCTCGATCGTCCAGAAGGAGATGCATTTCCGATTGTCCAGGACCCCGGGCGCGACCAGCGCGCCGGTGGGGCAGGCGCTGAGGCACGCCTGGCAGCTGCCGCAGCTCTTCAGGGACGGTCCATCGCGCTCGAGTTCCGCGGAGGTCACGATCTCCGAGAGCAGGACATACGAGCCGACCCCAGGAACGAGCAAGTTGGTGTTCTTGCCCAGCCAGCCCACGCCGGCGCGGGCCCCAGCGGCCCGGTCCAGCATCCACCCGTGGTCGACGTAGGTCTTCGCCTGGTGGCCGCGCGAGCGCAGCATCTCGACCAGCGGCTGCATCCGTTCGGAGAGCACCTCGTGGTAGTCACGGCCCAGGGCGTAGGCGGCGATCCGGCCGCGGGGACCGTCGCCATCCACCTCGGCGACGGCCGGCGGCTCGTAGGGGAAGGCCAGCGCCACGATCGATTGGGCGGCGGGCGTGCGCTGCCTCGCGTCGGCGCTGGCGTGCACCCGCGTGGCGCTCCACCAGGGGAGGCCGTCCATCTTTCCCTCGGCCGTACGCGCCAGGGCGGCCGCCTCGGCCTCCTTGAACGGCTCCGCGCCGGTGGCGCCGGCGGCGATGAAGCCGAGCTCGCGAGCCCGGGTTTTGAGGTCGTCGGTAAGCGGCATTCGACACCTAGCTTATTCAGGACTAGGATGGAAGCGTGCAGGGGAGCGCGGTGTGGAAGGAGTTGCAGCTCCTGCTGAGCCTGAACCTACCCGACACCGCCTTTTACGTCTGGGAAGGGACCGCCACGTGCCGCCGCTGTGACGCCCAGCATCTGGTCATTGGCGCGCCAACCGAACAGTCCGCCCGTCAACTGGTCCACGCCTACCTGCCGGTGGTTCGCCGTACGCTCGAAGCCATTCCCGATGCTCCCAAGCGGGTGTCGGTCGTCGTCGCCGCCGGTGGCCGATAGCGCCGTACGGCGCCGGCTCAAGGCGGAAATTCTTGGCGAGGTGCAGGGCGTCGGGTTTCGCATGTTCGCCCAGTCGGAGGCACGTCGCCATGCCCTTCATGGCCACGTTCGCAACCGCCACGATGGCGCAGTCGAGGTCGAGGCGGAAGGGCACGCCGCGGACCTGGAGAGATTCCTCGACGCCCTGCGGCGAGGTCCGCGGATGGCGCGAGTTGAGGATGTCCGCGTGACGTGGTCGCCCTATCGCGGTGACCTCGGACCCTTCGGCGTGAGAGGATGACAGCATGAAATTTGCCCGTCGCATGGATGAGATCGGCACCGAGACCGCGTTCGAGGTGCTGGCCAAGGCGCGCAAGCTCGAGGCCGAGGGCCGCAGCATCGTCCACCTCGAAATCGGCGAGCCCGATTTTCCGACGCCGCCAAACATCGTGGAGGCGGCCGAGCGCGCCATCCGCGACGGCTACACACATTACACGCCGGCCGGCGGCCTGATGCCGGCGCGGCAGGCGGTCGCCGACTGGATCCGTCGTTGGTACGAGGTCGAGGTCAAGCCCGAGCAGGTTGTGATGGTCCCTGGATCGAAGAACGTCTTGCTCTTCACCATGCTCGCCCTCGTCGACTCGGGTGACGAGGTCATCATTCCGGATCCCGGCTATGCGATCTATGGCTCGGCGGCCGTCCTCGCCGGCGGGACCACGGTCCCGATCGCTCTACGCGAACGGAACCAGTTCCGCATCGACATCGAGGAGCTGGAATCAAAGATCACCAAGCGCACCAAGCTGCTCGTGATCAACTCGCCGCATAACCCCACGGGTGGCGTGCTCTCCACCCGCGACCTCGAGCAGATCGCTGAGCTCGCCATGAAGCACGACTTCTATGTGCTGAGCGATGAGGTCTACGGGCAGATCACCTACGACGGGCATCACAGCTCGATCCTGACGGTGCCCGGCATGGTCGAGCGGACCATCTATTCCGACGGGCTCAGCAAGGCTTACGCGATGTGCGGCTGGCGGCTCGGGTTCGCAGTCTCTCCGCTCCCTCTCGCGCAGAAGATGGAGACGCTGATGATCAACAGCAGCTCGTGCGCCGCGGCGTTCACGCAGATGGCGGCCATCGAGGCGCTCTCCTCGCCGCGATCGGATCGCGCGGTTGAGGAGATGGTCGTGGAGTTCAAGCGCCGGCGCGACGTCGTCGTAGACCGGTTGAACGCACTCCCGGGGGTCACGTGTCACAAACCGCTTGGTGCTTTTTATGTGTTCCCGAACATCACGCAGACGGGCCAGGACGAGCGGGTGCTGGCCGATCGCATGCTCAACGAGGGCGGCGTCGCCCTGCTGGCCGGCAGTACCTTCGGGAAGGAGGGCAAAGGCTATCTCCGCCTCTCCTATGCCAACTCGATCGACCAGATCGAAGAGGGCGTCAAGCGAATGAAGGGAGTTCTCGAGAAGACCGCCGCGCGAGCGTAGCCGTGGCCACGCAAGCGGTCCCCATCCTCGACCGCATCATCGAGTCGCGACGCGCCGTTGTCGCCGAGATGAAAGCGGCCGGCGCTGCCACGGCGCTCGAGGCGCGAGCTCGAGCGGCGCCGCCGCCGCGCGATTTCCGCGCCGCGATCAGGACCGCCGGCGTCGCCTTGATTGCGGAGTGCAAGCAGCGCTCGCCGTCGGGTGGTCTCCTGCAGGCGGACTACGACCCGGCGCGGCTGGCGCGGCGCTACGCCGCCGGCGGCGTCGCGGCGATCTCGGTGCTGACGGAGCCGGCGTTCTTCGGCGGGTCGCCGGCCGACCTCAGCGCGGTGCGCGCCGCGGTCGATCTCCCGGTGCTCTGCAAGGACTTCATCATCGACCCGGTCCAACTCCTCGAGGCCCGGGCGGCCGGAGCCGACGCGGTGCTGCTGATCGTGGCGGTGCTCGACGATGCCAGCCTGCCCGCGCTGCATGCCGCGGCAGTCGCGCTGGGGATGCAGGCGCTCGTCGAGGTCCATACCGCGCCTGAGGTACCGCGGGCGCTCGCGGTGCGCCCGGCGATGATCGGGATCAACAACCGCGACCTGACCCGGATGAGAACCGATCGCGACACGACCGGGCGGCTTCGCCCGCTCGTCCCGGCGGGCCAGGCGGTCGTGAGCGAGAGCGGGATCGAGCGGCGCGAGGACGTCGTGGCGCTCGGGCGGATCGGAGTCGACGCGGTGCTGGTCGGCGAAGCGCTGCTGCGAGCCGGCGATCTCGAGGCAAAGCTCCGGGAGCTGACCGGTCAATGACGAAGATCAAGATCTGTGGCAACACCCGGCCGGAAGACGTCGAGCTCGCCCTCGAACTTGGCGTCGGCCTTCTGGGCTTCATCTTCACGCGCAGCAAGCGGCGGCTGACGATCCCCGCCGGTCGCGCCCTGACGGCAGGCATTCCGCCGGCGGTCGAGCGGGTGGGGGTCTTTCTCGACGAGCCGCCGGAAGAGATCGCGCGCGTGGTCGAGGCCTGCTCGCTGAGCGCGATCCAGGTCTACCGGCCGCTTTTGGCCGAGGATCGCGCCCTCGGCGTCGGGCTACTTCCGGCGGTGCGCGTCAAGGATGGCGACGAGCTTCGGCAACTGCGGTTCGAGCCGGGTGATCATCCGCTGCTCGACACCTGGGCGCCCGATGTGGTTGGTGGGACCGGGCGTCGCTGGAACTGGCCCGAGGCGTTCCCGCTGGCCCGCCGCTACCCGCTCGCCGTCTCCGGCGGGTTGAACGCTGACAATGTCGGCCAGGCGATCGAGGACGTCAAGCCCTGGGCGGTGGACGTCTGCAGCGGGGTCGAGCGGGAGCCAGGGACGAAGGACCCGGTCAAGCTGCGGGCGTTCGTCGAGGCCGTTGGCGAGGCGGACCGGCGATGAGCCAGTTACCGATTCCGGGCGGGCCCGACGCGCGAGGTCGGTTCGGCGCCTACGGCGGCCAATTCATCCCGGAAACGCTGATGGCCGCGGTCACGGAGTTGACCGCGGCGTTCATGGGCGCGCGCGAGGATGACTCGTTCAGACACGAGCTCGACGGACTGGCCCGGAGCTTCACCGGTCGCCCGACGCCGATCTATCCCGCCACCCGACTCACCGAGGCGGCCGGCGGCGCGGAGATCTGGCTGAAGCGGGAGGACCTCTGCCACACCGGCGCGCACAAGATCAACAACGCGCTCGGCCAGGTCCTGCTCGCCCGGCGCATGGGCAAGCGGCGCATCATCGCGGAGACCGGGGCCGGGCAGCACGGCGTCGCGGTGGCAACCGTCTGTGCCAGGTTCGGGCTCGAGTGCACCGTCTACATGGGCGTCGACGACATGGCGCGCCAGGCGAGCAACGTTTACAAGATGCGCCTGCTGGGCGCCACCGTGTCGCCGGTGGAGAGCGGCAGCCGGACCCTCAAAGACGCCACCAACGAGGCGATCCGGGACTGGGTGACCAACGTCGGGACGACGCACTATATCATCGGGTCGGCGGTTGGCCCGCACCCGTATCCGATCATGGTGCGGGAGTTCCAGTCGGTGATCGGGCGCGAGGCGCGCCAGCAGATGCTGGCCGAAACCGGGCGCCTGCCGACCGCGGTGGTCGCCTGCGTTGGTGGTGGGAGCAATGCCATCGGAATCTTCGCCCCGTTCTATGACGATCCCGTCCGCCTGATCGGGGTCGAAGCCGCCGGTCGCGGGGTGGGCAGTGGGGCGCACGCGGCGTCGATCGTCGCAGGGAAACCGGGTGTCCTGCATGGCTCGTTCAGCTATCTCCTGCAGGATCAGGACGGCCAGGTGCTCGCCACGCACTCGATTTCCGCCGGACTCGACTATCCCGGCGTTGGACCCGAGCATGCGTACCTGCAGGACCGGCATCGCGCCGAGTACACGAGCATCACCGACGCCGAGGCGCTCGCCGCCTTCCACCAGTGCTCGCGCCTGGAAGGGATCATCCCGGCGCTGGAAAGCGCCCACGCCATCGCCCACGCGATGCGCCTGGCGGCGACGCTATCGCCGGACGACCGACTGCTCGTCAATCTCTCCGGCCGCGGCGACAAGGATCTCGACATCGTCAGGGCCGCGACGCCCGGGTGAGCCGCATCGCGTCGACCTTTGCGGCGCTGCGCGAGCAGCATCGCCTGGCGTTGATCGCGTACCTGACGGTCGGCTTCCCACGCCTGGACCAGACAGCCGAACTGGTGCGAACGGCGGCGGCGTCCGGCGCCGACCTGATCGAGCTCGGCATCCCGTTCTCGGATCCGCTCGCCGACGGGCGCACCATCCAGGCTGCGTCGCACCAGGCGCTTGGCAATGGGGTGACAGTCGCGCGGGCGCTCGAGGCCGCGGCGGCGGCCAGGCGGCTGACGCCGGTGCCGATCCTCTTCATGACCTATGTCAACCCGGTCCTGGCCTACGGTCTCTCCGCCTTCTGCGATGCCGCCGCGGCCGCCGGGATCGATGGCCTGATCGTCCCCGACCTGCCACCGGCCGAGGCCGGGGACTTGCGACGCTCCGCCGGCGCGGCGGGGCTGGGGCTGGTCTTCTTCGTCGCCCCGACCAGCAGTCCGGCAGCGATCGCGGCCGCCTGTGAGGCCTCGACCGCCTTCGTCTATTGCGTCGCGCTCACCGGCGTCACCGGTGCGCGCCAGTCGCTCGACCCGGCGGTCATCCCGCTGATCGCGTCCGTTCGCCGGATGACGGCGCTCCCGATCGTGGTTGGATTTGGCCTCTCGCGTGCGGAACACCTGCAGGCGCTCGAGGGCGAGGCGGACGGGGCGATCATCGCCAGCGCGCTTCTCGATGCCATCGGACAGGCCCCGGACGACGCCCCCGGGCAGGTCGCCCGCTTCCTCGAGCCGCTCCGCCGCCACCCGCGCCGATAGCCAGATTCGACCCCACTCCAGCGTCACACGCTGGGGATGGGCAACGCGGAACCGGGGCCGGCGCCGGAGCTCGACGCGGAAGAACGCCGGCTGATCGACCGGAGCGCCGCCGGCGACCAGGAGGCGTTCCGCCAGCTGGTGCTCCGGCACCACCGTTTGGTGATCAACGTCGCCTTCCGGGCGCTGGGCGACATCGGGACAGCGGAGGACGTGGCGCAGGAGGTCTTTGTCAAGGTCTACCGGGCGCTGCCGACCTACCGCCACGACAAGCCCTTCGCCCACTGGCTGCATCGGGTGGCCGCCAACACGGTGACCGACTTCGCGCGTCGACGGAAGCCGGTCCTGTCACTGGATTCGCTCGACACCCTGCCGCCAATCAGCGGATCCGATCCGCAGGAGCTGGCGGCGCGGCACGACCTGCACCGCGCGGTCCGTGACGCGATCGCGGCCTTGCCGCCACATTATCGTGACACGGTCGCCCTCCAGGTGTTCGGCGAGTTGAGCTACGACGAGATCGCGAAGACGCTCGATATCCCGCTCGGCACGGTGATGTCGAGGTTGAACGCGGCCAAGCGGCTTCTGCGCGAGCAGCTTCGGGGCGCCGTCATCGATGACGAGGAGGCGAATACGGCATGAACCCACGCCGTTTGTTCTGGCAGAGGACTGCTGGGCAATGTTGAGTCATGCGACGGCACGTGAGTGGCTGATCCCGTACACGGATGGGATGCTTTCCGCCGACGAGCGCCTTCGGATCGACGGCCATGTCGCCGGTTGTCCCCGTTGCGGACGGGAAGTCGACGCCCTGCGGCAGTTGAATCTGCTTCTCGTCGGTCTTCCCCCGGCGCCTCCCGTTGCATTCGCGCCCTTCTGGCTGAGGCTCCAGGCGGCCCTTCCCGCCCCGCGCCGCCTCAAGGCGCCGGCCGGCTTCAAGTACCGGCGGGTCGGCCTCGCCTTCGCGATGGCGGCCGTGGCCGCCCTGGGGATCGCCGGCAGCGCGCTTGCCGCGCCGGCGGCGCTCCCGGACAGCCCGCTCTACCAGATCAAGTTGAGCGAGGAGTCTTTGCGGCTCGCGCTGGTGTCCCCGTCCCACCGCGCCGACCTCGTGGTTCACATCGGCTCCGAGCGTTTGCGCGAAGCGCAGGTCATGGCGGCAACGGGAAAGCCCGCGCTGGCCGCCGGCACGGTGCGCGCCTTTCGCCTGATGATTCCCTCGATCGATTCGGCGCTCGCCAGTCAGACGGATCTGAAGAGCGCGATCGCCCAGCGGAAGGCGCTCGATGTCGAACTCGCCGCTGTCCAGGAGGCCAATGCCACCCGGGGCGACGACGATGCCGAGGTCAAGCAACTCGTCCAAACGTCAATTCGGCAGCTCGATGGCGAGACCAACCAGTCATCGACACCGCTGGTCGTCACCACGCCCGCTTCGGCGCCGACCGTCATCGCGCACCCGACGCCGAAGCCGACGGCACGACCGACCGCGCGACCGACGCCTTCACCCGACGATCGGGAGCCAAGAGGCGACTAGACTTGGCGCCATGGGCGGGCGTGAGGATGTGCTCGTGGTGCCGCGGTCCTCGCTCTTCCAGGGCGACGAGTGGGTTGGCTTTCGCGATTCCAACCTCGAGCGGTTGCTGGCGAGTGTTCGGGCGAATTACCGGTTCCGTCCGCGCAAGGAGGTCGAAGAGGATCCGAGCGAGCCGCAGATCATCCCCTATGTCGTGTTCCGCCACCAGGACCGCTATTTCCTGACCCACCGCCTGCGGCGCTCGAGCGAGCGCCGGCTCCGGCACCTGTACTCCCTCGGGGTGGGCGGCCACATCAACCCGGAGGACGTGGCGGGCGCGGCCGACCCGATCGACGCCGGGTTGCGGCGCGAGTGGGAAGAGGAGGTCGTCTATGAAGGCGACATCGCCTACCGGCTGATCGGCGCGATCAACGACCAGACGACGCCGGTGGGACGCGTCCACGTCGGCCTGATCTTCCTGGTCGAGGGCGATCGCCCCGACATCGCCATTCGCGAGGTCGATAAGCTGGCCGGCACCCTGCTGCCGCTGGACACGATGCGCTCCTACTACCTGGACATGGAGTCCTGGTCGCAGCTGATCTTCGATTACCTGACGAACGTTCGCGTCGGGTAGGCCGGGGTTAGGTCGTCAGGTCTTTGGCCAACTGCTCGAAGTTGCGGACATAGCGCATCACGTCGTCCTCGGAATGCTGGACTGACAGCGTCCAGTTCTCCTCTGCGCCGGGCGCCATCAGCACGCCACGATTGCACTGGTAGAGCCAGGACAGGTACGCGTATTTCTTGTCGATGGTCAGGTAATCGCGGTAGTTGCGGACGCGTTCCTTGCGATAGGTGACGCAGCCGCGCGCCGAGAGCGCAATCGGATGGAATGGGAGCTGGAAATCGTCGATGACCTTGCGGAGGCCTCCCTCGAGCGCCTCGGCGAGCGCATCGAAATGCGAATAGGCGGAGGGCGTGAGCACCGACAGCAGCGTCGCCTTGGAGGCGGCGATCGTCAGTGGGTTACCGTTGAAGGTGCCGATCTGGACCACCTTGTGCTGGTCGATCGTTGCCATGACGTCCGCGCGGCCGCCGACCGCCCCGCAGGGGAGTCCGCCACCGATCGCCTTGGCCAGCGCCACCAGGTCGGGGGTGACGCCGAAGCGCTCGGTCGCACCGCCGGCCGCGATCGTCACGCCCGTCTTGACCTCATCGAAGATGAGCAGGGCGCCGTGCTTGTGGGCGAGCTCGAGGACGCCGGCGAGATAGCCCTCCTCCGGGAGGACGATCCCGATGTTCATCATCACCGGCTCGACGATGATCGCCGCGACCTCGCCGCGATGCTCGCCCAGCCTCCGCTCGAGCACCGCCAGGTCGTTGAAGGGGACGACGGTCGTCAGGTCGACGAACGGCTGCGGGGTCCCACCGCTGTATTGGACCGACACCGGGGCGTCCGGCGGCCCCATCAGATCGGGCGGCGGCTCGACGGACACCAGCAGCGAATCGTGATGGCCGTGATAGCTGGCCTCGATCTTGATCAGGCGGTCGCGTCCGGTGAATCCGCGCGCGAGACGAACCGCGTCGAGCGTGGATTCCGTCCCGCTGTTCGTGAAGCGCCATTGCGGCTGCTTGAAGCGCCGGGCCAGCTCCTCGGCGACGAGGGCGTCATCGGGCACCGGCTGGGCGAAGTGCGTACCGAGCGCGGCGCGCTCGGTGATCGCCTTGACGATCAGTGGATGGGCGTGGCCGACGGCCATGACGCCAAAGCCGTTGTGAAAGTCCACGTATTCGTTGCCATCGACGTCCCAAACCCGGCTGCCCTTTCCGTGATCCACAAAGACCGGCTGCGGCGCGGCGTCCTGGAACGACGACGGGACTCCTCGCGGAATGAACTGTTTCGCCTGCTTCCAGAGCTGATCCGACTTCTGCCGCTTCGACCGAAACCGTTCCTCCTCTCGGGCGATCAGGTCGACGACACGGCCGGTCGCGATCGGCTCAGTAACGGTGCTCACGGTTTCCCTCCTCGAGTTTTCCTGGCCGCGAGGGCCGAGATCGCCTCCAGTATGCAGCGATTCGCGTTCTGCGCGGTGATCTCCGCGTGATCATACGGCGGTGACACCTCCACGACGTCCATCGCGACCACCGTCGTCCGAGTCACGATCTTGCGGACCGCCCGCAGCAGGTCACCCGGCTGCATCCCGCCCGGTTCGGGTGTCCCAGTCCCTGGGGCGAAGCCGGGATCGAGCACGTCGATATCGACCGAGAGGTAGATGAACTCGGGCCCGTCGAGCGCCTCCGCGATCGCCTGATCGATTACCGGTTCGACGCCGCGATCGAAGAGCTCACCCATCAGGTGCCAGCGCATGCCCTGGTCGCGCATCCAGTCGAACGTCTCCTTCGGCGGCCAGTAACCGCGGAGGCCGATCTGAACGAAGTTCCGGCCCGGAACGGCGCCGGAATCGATCAGCCGGCGCATCGGGGTTGCGTGCGAGGCGAGATTGCCCCAGCTCTCCAGCGCCGTATCGGCATGCGCATCGAAATGCACCACGCCCACCTTGCCACGGCCATAGGCGTCGGCCACCGCCGTCGCCGATGGGCACGTAATGGAATGGTCACCGCCAATCACGATCGGCACGATCCGGCGGCTCGCGATCTCGGACACCCGCGCCCGAATCGCTCCGTGTGCCTGGTCCGCGAGCCCCGGGTAGCAGACGGCATCGCCATAATCGATCACCTGCAGCACGTCAAACGGCGCGACCTCCAGGTCGAGATGCCAGCTGGGCGGCTGGTAATTGGCGACCCGCACCGCCCTCGGCGCGAAGCGCGCGCCCGGCCGGTAGGTCACGGAGTCGTCCCAGGGCGCGCCCACGATGGCGACGTCCGGGTGCCACCGGTCGAGCTCGTGCGGCTCGCTGAGGGCACGCGCCTTCATGAAGGTTGCCGGGCCGAGGTACTGCGGTCCATCGAGCTGGGCATCGAGGTTGGGGGTGTTTGGCATTCGCCTACAATTCTGGCAGCGTCCCGGCCGTCAGGTTTTCAGAAGGGGAGGACAAGCATGAAGCGGTTCGGTTTGCTCATGATTTCAGCCGCGACCATCCTGGCGGCCTGCGGCGGCACGGGAACGACGAACCCGTCACCCTCCGCAGCGGCCGGTCCCGGCAAGGTGGCCAGCATCGCCGCCGAGGTCCCCGACGCGATCAAAGCGCAGGCGCCGCTTCAAGTCGCGACCGATGCCACGTACGCGCCCAACGAATTCATCAATCCGGACAACGGCCAGATCCAGGGATGGGACATCGACTTCGGCAACGCGCTCTGCAAGGTGATGGGTCTCGTCTGCACCTTCAACAACGTCACCTTCTCGGACATCATCGCCCAGCTCAAAGCCAGCACCCCCGCGGAGCAGGCCAACGGCGACAAGCCTCGATATCAGTTCAGTATCTCCAGCTGGTCGCCGACCCAGAAGCGCGAGGACAGCGGGATCGACTTCATCACTTATTACAAGGCCGGCGAAGCGTGGCTGGTCAAGGCGTCAGGCGGCGCCACCATCAACACGGCCGCCGACATGTGCGGAAAGACCGTGGCCGTCGAGGCCGGCACGACTGAGGAGAGCGATGCCTGGGGCTACATGGGCCAGCAGGTCGGCGGCACAGCGATTCCCGGCGACAAGAACAACTGTCCGACCGGCAAAGACATCAAGGTGAGCAGCTTCCAGAAGCAAACGGACGCCAACTCGGCGCTGCTCTCGGGTCGGGCGGATATCGGCTGGCTCGATCAGCCGGTCGCCGGCTTCCAGGTCAAGCAAACCAACAACCAGCTCAAGCTCGGAGGACAGCCCTGCAGCGTGGCCCCCTACGGCATTGCGCTCGTCAAGGGGAGCACCCTCGAAAAGGCGCTGACCGACGCCGTCAAGTACCTGATCGACAACGGGTTCTACAAGAACATTTTGCAGCAATGGAACGTCGCCGACGGCGCGGTTGCAAGTTCGGACGTGACCTTGAACAACAACAATTCCATTGGCGCCACCTGCGTGCCGTCGTATTAGCCGGACGTCGAGGATCTGAGACAAGCTAAGACTCAATCGTGAGCGAGATGACCCCCGGCAGGCGGTCCGTCCCGACGGCCGGGCCGCGGCCGGAGACCATCAAGGCCATTCCGGTCCGCCATCCATGGCGCTGGCTGTCAGCCGTGGCCGTGCTCGCGTTCGCCGGCAGCGCCGTCTACACGGTCGTGACCGCCCCCGCTTTGAGATGGAGCATCGTCGGCCAGTACATCTTCCAGGGTTTGATCCTGCGCGGCATCGTGGTCACGCTCGAACTCACGGTTCTCGCCATGGCCATCGGGATCGTGCTCGGCGCCGTCCTCGCGGTCATGCGGATTTCACCGAACCCGGTTGTCTCGGCGGTGAGTTGGTTCTACATCTGGTTTTTCCGCGGGACTCCGGTGCTCGTGCAGATCTTCTTCTGGTTCAACCTCAACATCGTGCTCAGCCATATCGGGGTGGGGATTCCATTCACCCCGTTTCACATCCAGGCAAGCACCAACACGCTGATCCCCCCGTTCATGGCGGCGACTCTGGGTCTGGGGTTGAACGAGGCCGCCTATATGGCCGAGATCGTTCGGGCTGGCATCATCTCGGTTGACCAGGGCCAGACTGAGGCCGCTCAGGCGCTGGGGATGACCCGACTGCTGGTGATGCGTCGCATCGTGCTCCCCCAGGCGATGCGCGTCATCATCCCGCCCACGGGAAACGAAACGATCTCGATGCTCAAAACCACGTCGCTGGCGTTCATTGCCGCGGTCCCCGAGCTCTTCACGCGATCCGAGCAAATCTCGAACTTCAATTACGCCGTCGTAGAACTCGCGATCGTAGCCAGCATCTGGTATCTCTTCATGACCTCGATCCTGACCGTCGGGCAGTACTATCTCGAGCGATATTTCGGCCGTGGCTCGCAACGCGAGCTGCCGTTGACTCCCATGCAGCGCTTCAAGCGCATGCTGTTGACCGGCCGTCCGAAGCCGGTGTCGGGCGGCCACCCCGGTGGGGTCGGGGCCGCAATGCCCGGCAGCGAGCATCGCTGAGATGAGCGCTAGTCCGATGGTGAAAGCCGAGGCGGTCCACAAGAACTACGGTCGACTCGAGGTGCTGCGTGGCATCGACCTGGAGGTGCAGGTAAAGCAGGTGATGTGCCTCATTGGGCCGTCGGGCTCCGGTAAGAGCACGTTCCTTCGCTGCATCAATCACCTGGAGAAGATCGACGGAGGGCGGCTGGCTGTGGACGGCGAGCTGGTCGGGTATCAGCAGCGTGGCGATAAGCTGTACGAACTCGGTGACGCCGAGGTCTGTAAGAAGCGTTCCGAAATCGGGATGGTCTTCCAGCGATTCAATCTGTTTCCGCATATGACCGCGCTGGAGAACGTGATCGAAGCACCGATTCGGGTCAAGGGAATGTATCGCTCGGTTGCCGGCGAGATGGCCAATCGCTTGCTCGACCGTGTGGGGTTGGGCGACAAAATCAATGCGTATCCGAATCAGCTGTCGGGCGGGCAGCAGCAGCGGGTGGCGATCGCCCGGGCCCTTGCCATGGGGCCGAAGCTGATGCTCTTCGACGAACCGACCTCGGCGCTCGATCCGGAGCTCGTTGGCGACGTCCTCGAGGTGATGAGGGATCTGGCCAGGGAGGGCATGACCATGATCGTCGTGACCCACGAGATGGGCTTTGCCCGCGAGGTCGGGGACAGTCTTGTGTTCATGGACGGTGGCGTCATCGTCGAAGCCGGGACCCCGCGGGACGTGCTCGCCAACCCGCAGCAGGAGCGGACCCGCGCGTTTCTGTCGAAGGTCCTCTAGGCGCGCCGCGCGCCGCGCTTGAGGTCCTTAAGGATTTCGCGCGACGCGTTGCGGCCATTGATGCCGCTGATGCCGCCGCCGGGATGGGTGCCTGACCCACACATGTACAGGTCTCTGATCGGGGTCCGGTAGTCAGCATAGCCCGCCACGGGTCGCCAGCTGAAGAGCTGATCGAGCGTCAGGTCGCCATGCATGATGTTGCCGCCGATCAGTCCGTACTCCCGTTCCATGTCGTAGGGTCCGAGGACCTGCCGGTGCTCGATCGCTCCGGGGAGGTTCGGGGCGAAGCGCGCGTAGCCCTCGATTACACGGTCGGCATACGCCTCCAGCTCGTCCCGGTGCGGAGCCCTGGACCACGAAGCCGGCACGTATTGCGTGAAACAACTCATGATGTGCTTTCCGGCCGGGGCGAGCGTATCATCCACCATGGTCGGCAGCACGCCATCGGAGTAGGGATGCGCTGAGGGCCGACCGTACTTGGCGTCGTCGAATGCCTGCTCGAGGTACTCCATCGAGTCGCAGAGCTGGATGAAGGATCGCGCCGCGGTTGCAGAATCGGCATCCGAAAGCCCCGTGAAGCGGGGCGGCTCGGCCAGCGCCAGGTTCACCTTGACCGTGCCCGACCGGGTCTTGTAGCGATCGATCGCCCTGACGAAGTCGGGGGGGAGATCGGCCGACCGGACCAGGTCGCAGAAGGTGGTCTTCGGATGCGCGTTCGAGATCACCGCGCGCGCACGGACCTCGGTGCCATCGGCGAGTGCGACGCCGGTTGCCCTGCCACCCTCGACGAGGATGCGGACCACGGTCGCGGCCGTCCTGATCTCGGCCCCGTGCTCACGAGCGTCCGACGCGATCGCCTCGGAAACGGCGCCGGTGCCACCCTTGACGAAGGCCCACTCGGCCATCTGCCCTTCGATCTCGCCGATGTAGTGATGCAGCAGCACATAGGAGGTCCCAGGGGTGTACGGGCCGCCGTAGGTCCCGATCGCGCCTGAGACGCAGCGGGCGGCCTTGACCTGGGGCGACTCGAACCATTCTTCGAGCAGCTCAGCGACGGAGAGCGTCATCACCTTGACGAAGTCGGCGGTCCCCTGAACGTCGAGGCCCTTGAGCTTCCAGGCAAACTTCGCCAGCTCGAGCAGGTCTCCTGGCGACTTCGCCCCCACCGCGGGCGGGGTCATCAGCAGGAGCGGCCGGACCAGCTCGGCGATCTTCGCCAGGTAGGCGCTGAAGGCCGGCCAGACGTCGGCATCTTTCTTCGAGAATTTTGCGATCTCCTCGTAGGCCTGCTTCGGATCCCTTGTCAGAAGGAGGTGGGACCCGTCGGGGAAGGGGACGTAGTAGTCGGCCGCCAGCGGATACAGCGTCAGGCCATGGCGGTGAAGGTCGAGTTCTCGGATAACCTCCGGCGGCATCAGCGAGAGGACGTAGGAGAGGGTCGAGACGGTGTAGCCAGGCCAGGGGTGCTCGCTGACCGCCGCCCCGCCGAGCACGTTGCGTCGCTCGAGGACGAGCGTCTTCAGCCCGGCCCGGCCCAGGTAGGCCGCCGTCGCCAGGCCGTTGTGCCCGCCTCCCACGATGATCGCGTCATATCCGGCCGGCACACCGGGGAGTATATCCGCGGAGAAACTGGACATTTAGTCCTTGACAAGTGTTTCCCGGCAGGTTGAAATTCGCTTCAGGCTCTGCCGAGGGCTAAGCACGCAAGGAGGGTAAGCATTGGCAGCGATTCCGATCTCCGATGATTTGATCCAGGAAAAACGCAAACTCAAGAAGGCGTTATTTCGCTTCGACCTGGTCTTCTTCACCGTCGCAGCAGTCGTCGCCCTCGACACGCTCGGCGCCGTCTCCTCGCAAGGCTCTCAGGCCATCTTCTGGCTGGTCTTTTCCGCGGTGACCTTCTTCATCCCCTATGGGCTCCTGACCGCGGAGCTCGGGTCGACATTCCCTGTTGAGGGAGCCGTCTATGAGTGGGTGCGCCTGGCGTTCGGCCACCTCGCGGGCGCTGTCACAGCGGTCATGTACTGGATCAGCAATCCGGTCTGGCTGGGCGGCACCCTTTCAGTGACGGCGATCGCGGCCCTCGATATCTTCTGGGGCAAGCCATTCGGCGGCATCGCCGACAAGGCCTGGCTCGAGTTCATCGTGGGCTTCCTTTTCATCTGGACGGCGGTGACCTGGAACATCCTGTCCCTGCGCCGGATGAAGTGGGTACCGACCGTCGGGGCGATCGTTCGGCTCGCCCTCCTCGGGGTTTTCGGCCTCCTGGTCATCGCCACCGGCTTCAACAAGGGTTTCGCCGGCAGCCTCAGTGGATGGCAGCCGACCTCGGCTGTTTTCATCGGCGTCGTTGGCGTGCTCGTCTTCAGCTGGGTCGGGTATGAGGTGTCGACCAACGCCAGCGAGGAGATGAACGATCCGACGAAGGACATCCCGCGGATGGTGACCGCGGCCGGGATCCTCAGCGCGGTCGGCTACGCGATCCCGATCATCGGGATCCTGCTCGTCATCGCCCCGAAAGATCTCGTCAACGTCAGTAGCTTCGTGGGCGCCTACCAGACGGTTGTATCCAATCTTCTGGGCGGGACGGGAGCCAACATCCTCAACTTCTTTGTGGGCGCCGCGATTGTCTTTTCGTTGCTGACCAGTGGAACGGTGTGGCTGATGGGGTCGGATCGGATGATGGCCATCGCCGCCCTCGCCGGGTCCGGGCCGCGCTCGATGGGTCGGTTCTCCTCTCGGTTCGGCACGCCTGTCCCGGTCAACGTCCTCTCCGGGATCCTCGCCACGCTGTTCTTGCTGGCGAACGTGATCGTCAACCATCTGTTCGCCGGTGGTAACCTGGCGGCCCTGTTCACGGTCGTGCTGGCCGTCGCCATCTCGACGACGACGTTCTCCTATCTCTTCGCCTTCCCGGCGCTCGTGATTCTGCGCAACCGGTACCCCAACGCGGTCAGGCCGTACAAGATCCCCGGCGGGATGGCGGGGGCCTGGCTGGTGATGGTCCTGTGCGAGTTCTACGTGCTGGCGGCGACCGTCTTCTCGATCTGGCCGGGCCTGTTGACCTCGAGCGTGCTCGACAAAGTCTCGGGTCTCGACCGATCCATCTACGAAATCGTCGTCTTCGTCACCATGGCGCTGGTCGTCGCCCTCGGGGTCGTCTTCTACTACGTCGGAAAGAAGCACGCCGTCCACGATCGCTGGCCGTCCGAAGGGACGACCGCCGACCGCCGGGAGGCGGTAGGGGTACGTCGAGCCTAGACTTGGTCGCGTGTCGATAACCCAGGACCGATCGGTGGGCGCGGGCGAGGAT
>JALYYC010000167.1 GCA_030946755.1 Candidatus Dormiibacterota bacterium | reverse complement strand
AGGAAGTGCCCACCATCAGCAGGGCATCGCATTCCGCCAGCGCGTCCTGCGATGGGCGGGTCCCGAGGAAGCCGATGCCGCCCGTGGTGTAGGGACTGTCGTCAGGCACGACATCCTTGCCCAGCAGGGGCTTGATGATCGGGGCGCCGAGCTTCTCAGCTGCCTGCAGGAGTTCCTCCCTCGCCCCGCGAGCCCCACTGCCGGCCAGGATGCAGATCTTCTTCTTGCCGCGAAAGACAGCCGCGGCGCGCTCGATCTCCGAACGTGGGGGAATCCGGACAGCCTGGACCATCCGGTCGGAGGTATGACCCTTGAGGTTCATCTCTGACCGCGTCTGCTTGTCGGCGGGGGCTTCCTGCAGGTCGTTGGGAAAGGTGATGTGTGAGACGGTATGATGGCCCATCGCGGTGCGAACCGCGAGATCGACCAGGTTTTCCACGTGGGCCGGGCCCATCACCCGCTGGTTGAACATCGCCACGTTCTCGAACAGGTAGTCGGTATTGACGTCCTGCTGGTAATGAGTTCCGATCAGGTCGTGAAAGGTCATCCCCGTGATGGCGAGAACCGGGGCCTGGTCTTTCTGGGCGTCGTACAGACCGTTCAACAGGTGGATGGCGCCCGGCCCAGAGGTGGCCAGACAGACCCCCAACCGACCCGTGTACTTAGCGTACGCGCAGGCCATGAAAGCCGCCGCCTCCTCGTGGCGGACGTGGATGAAGCGGAGCTTGTCCTGGCGTTGACGGAGCGATTCCATGATGCCGTTGATGCCATCGCCCGGCAGCCCGAAGATGGTGTCCACCCCCCAGTCGATCAGCCGGTCGAACAACAGGTCACTCGCAGTCCGTGCCATATCTCCTCCCAAGTGGCAGCCTCGTCTTGAGTGGCGAAGGCTCTTATGTATTGATACCGCTAATGGTATGTGTGGGCTGTGCGCCGGCGCACACGCGAGATTAGCGAAGGGGCCAGTTCCGCCTCGAGTCGGCTAGATCGCGGCGCGCGCTGACGCGCGGCTCGGCGCCGCCGGCCTGATCATCAATCGAGGATCCTTCTCCAGCACCCGACGGAGCAGCTTTTGATCCAGGACGAGGCGGTCATCGACCACACGCACCGCCTTGACCCGAGTAAGAAGCTGGAGGTGGAGCGTCACGGTCTCGCGCCGGACGCCGAGCATGTCCGCCAGCATCTGGTGCGTAACTCGGGGACGCAGGGCGATCCCGTTCTCCTTCCGATCGCCGAGGTACTCACTCAGCGCAAGGAGCTGACGCGCAATGCGAAGGGTCGGGTCTTTATGAACGAGGCTATCCAGTTGCTGCTCTCGCCGTTCAAGACGCCGGAGCACCATCCCGAGGAGGTTGCTCGCGATTCTGGCTTCGGCGCTGACGAGCCGGCTGAGCTCGGGCGCCGAAATGGGCAGGACAAGGGAGTCGTTGAAGGCCTCGGTGAAGTGGCCATGGAGTGAGGCAACATTGAGGATCCCGTCCATGCCGCCGGGCTCCACGATCTCGAGGATCAGCCGCCGGCCATCGGCACCGAGCTCGTAGGCGTGCAATTGGCCCGCGAGGAGTAGGTAAAAACAGCCCGGTCGCTGATCAGGGGTCGACAGGACCTGGCCGGCGCGGATTTTTCGTGGCCGTGCCGTCGAAAGCAGCGCGGCGACGGAAGACGAGTCGACCCCCTCAAAGAGGGGATGGTCCTGCGGACTCGGCTGCACCTGTTCATTCAATCACGACAACGTATCGGCACGAGGCGGCTGTTCGTCCACGAACAGCGGAGCGTCATTGCGACGAGTAGCCTGATAGCAGTCTTCTCCTGAAAGGGGGCCATCCTATTGTCATCCGCGAGACGATCCAACGGCAGCCAGACTCACGGCGGCAAGCCTCGCCCCTTGGTGGCGATCGTGGGCGCCGGTTTTGCCGGCCTCACCGCCGCCAGGGCACTCCGCCGAGCCCGCGTGAGGACCGTCCTCATCGACCGGAATAACTACCACCTCTTCACCCCCCTGCTGTACCAGGTGGCCACTGCCCTCCTCAACCCAACCGAGATCGCCCAATCGGTCCGTTCGATCATCCGCCCGGTGAGAAACGCCGAGTTCCGCATGGCCAACGTGACCGGCGTGCAGCTGGATGACCATCGGGTCGAGACCGATCTCGGAACGGTCGGCTACGACTTTCTGATCCTTGCTGCTGGAAGCGAGACCAATTTTTTTGGCAACGCGGAGTTCCGCACGAAGACGTTTGAGGTCAAGGACCTGCCCGGTGCCATTCGATTGCGGGACCGGATCCTGGAACAGTTCGAACGTGCCCGCTGGACGAAAGACGCCGCGGAGCGGAGGCGGCTGCTCAGCTTCGTGGTCGTGGGCGGAGGCCCGACCGGCGTCGAGTTCGCCGGTGCGCTGGCGGAACTCATCAAGCACGCGCTCAAGAAAGACTTCCGACGCCTCGACGTCAACGAGATCGAGATCCACCTGGTGGAGGCCTCCGACAAGCTGCTCGCACCGTTCGCGGAAAAGCTCCAACACGCGGCTCGCCGGACGCTTGAGCGGCTCGGCGTCAAGCTGGTCCAAAAGGCAGAGGTCAAAACGGTCAAGGACGGGTCGGTGGAGCTGGGGAACGGCCAAACGTTACGGGTGGGGACGGTGATCTGGGCCGCGGGTGTCAAGGCCTGCGAACTCGCCGAACAACTTCATCAGGCCGCCGGCCATCACGGCGCGGTCAAGGTCGATCCAACGCTCCAGTTGCCCGGCCACCCGGAGGTGTTCGTGGTTGGTGACATGGCCGCCGTCGAGCAGCGCGGAAAGCAATTGCCCATGCTGGCTCCGGTCGCGATCCAGGAGGCGAAGTTAGCTTCGCGGAATATCCGCGCGATGGTTGCCGGCCAGCCTCTTCATTCGTTCCGGTGTCGGGATAAGGGCTTGATGGCCACGGTCGGACGCAACGCGGCCGTCGCCCAGATGGGCAAGCTTCAGTTGACCGGCCGCGCTGGCTGGGTGGCCTGGCTGCTGGTTCACCTACTCTTCATCATCGGTTTCCGCCGAAAGTCGCGGGTGCTGCTCAGCTGGGCGTGGAACTACGTCTCGTACGACCGTCCAATCCGCTTGATCGTCTGGACGAATGGAACGCCGTCCGAACAGCCGGCTCGCCAGCTGACCGACACAGCGAGGTGATAGCGATGAGAGAACTCGAGGGGAAAGTCGCGCTCGTGACCGGTGCGGGAAGTGGGATCGGGCATGCCATCGCGGAGTGCTTCGGTCGTGAGGGTGCCCGTGTCATCATCAACTACTTCGGTTATGAGAAGCAGGCCGAGGAGCTCGCCGAGAAATTGAGCCATTCGGCGGAACGCTCGCTGGCGGTGAAGGCCGACGTGTCGAACGCGGAGCAGGTCCGCGAGATGGTCCGGCGAGCGACCGATGAGCTCGGGCCGATCAGCATCCTCGTGAACAACGCTGGGGTCGAGGCGCCGAGTCCGTTCCTCGAAATTCCCGAAGACAGCTGGGACCGCATGATCAACATTGACTTGAAGGGCGCGTTCCTCTGCGCACAGGCCTGCGGACGCGTCATGCGCGAAAACGGCGGTGGTTCGATCGTTAATATTTCTTCGATCCACGAAGACGTTAGCTTCCCTGGCTTCACGCCGTATTGCGCGGCGAAGGGCGGGATGCGGATGCTGATGCGCAATGCCGCACTCGAGCTGGCCGCATTCAAGATCCGCGTCAATAACGTGGCACCTGGGGCGATCGCCACGCCCATCAACGAGACGACGCTCCACGACCCGAAAAAGATGACTGAACTGGCCCGGATCATTCCCCTCCAGCGTATGGGCAAGCCGGAAGAGGTGGCGCAGGTGGCGCTTTTCCTGGCATCGGACCGAGCCTCGTACGTCACCGGGTCGACGTATTTCGTGGATGGCGGCATCGTCCGCTATGCCGAGTCCCTCTAGCGCTTGGCCCGCACACGCTCGCCCAGGAACGTGACTCGGAAGAAGCCGAATCCCGAGTCCAAGATCAATCCTGCGAGCGCATCGGAGTCGCGCGACCGGCGGCTCTTCCATCATGGACACTCGACCCTTCTGTCGGACCTGGGCGCACCGCTTACAACGAAAGCCAGCGGTCTCTTCGCGCTGTGCGCGCCGAACGGCGACATCGACAACCAGGTCAATAATGGCTATGGCCTGTACTTCCACGACACCCGGTTCCTGGAGGTGGCGAGGCTGCGAATCAACCGCCAGCCACTCGCCATCCTCCTCTCAAGCGCGGAAGATGACGTCTTCAGCAGTGAGCTGACCAACCCGGAGCTGGACCTCGGGCACGGCCAGGTGCTCGCCAAGGATCGGATCGGCATCCGGCGCCGGCGGGCCCTCTCCAAAACAATTACCGAGACGATCGAGGTCGCCAACTATTCGTCTGACCCGGTTCGGCTGACCCTGGACTTCGCGTTCGCCGCCAGCTTCGAAAGCATGTTCGCGATCCGGGGTGCATCCCCCGGGAAGCGTGGTCATCTGCATGACCCGCACTGGTCGGGAAAGACGCTAACCTTTCGCTACGACGGCGCCGACAAACGCGTGCGGACGACAACCTTGTCGTTCGACCGGTTACCGGCGCGCCCGCGCGCC
>JALYYC010000163.1 GCA_030946755.1 Candidatus Dormiibacterota bacterium | reverse complement strand
CCGAGGGGAGCCTGAACGGGCACTCCTTCGGCAACCTCTTCATCATGGCGATGGCCGAGATCACCGGCGACTTCGAGCATGCCATCCGGGAGTCCGGCCGGGTCCTTGCCGTCCGGGGACAGATCGTTCCCTCGACGTTGCGCGACGTCACCCTGATCGCGGAGATGACAGACGGGGAAACGCGCGTCGGCGAGTCGAGCATCCCGGGTCCGAACGGGCATCCGGGCGACGGCACAGGCGCCGGCGACGGGCAGGCGGAGGGCAGTGCCGCGGTGGCGACCGCGACCGCGATCAAACGCGTGTTCCTCGATCCCGAGCCCACCATCAACCCCGAGGCCGAGGAGGCGATCCTGAACGCGGAGTTGATAACGGTCGGACCCGGCAGCCTCTACACCAGCATCCTGCCCAACCTGGTTGTCGACGGCATGGCCGAGGCACTCAAGGCGTCGCCCGCGATCAAGGTCTTCATCTGCAACGTGGCGACCCAACCAGGCGAGACGGACTTCTTTCGTGTCAGCGATCACCTCAAGGCGATCGAGAGCCACCTCGGGACGAACATCTTCGACTTCGTCGTGATCAACAGCAACAACAATTTCCCGCTGCCGGCGTCAGCCCAGGCGGCGGGCATCAAGCGCGTGATCTACGACCAGGCCACGGTGGCGCAGCGCAGCATCCACGCCGTCCTCGTCGACGTCGTCAACTCCCGGATCTCCACTCACCATGATCCGGACAAGCTGGCGAAAGCGATCATGAAAAAGATCTGGAGATCCTAGCCAACCAGATCGTTAGCCAGGGAACTAACACGGGCGTGGGCGCCGTCCAGCGGCACAGACGCCTCAAACGCTCGCATGGCACTAAAGCGCCGCTCGCGTGGGCCGGCGGGCCCGGCGCGCTTCGCGTAACAACTGATCGCGATGCGCGGCTCGCCCTGCGGGCTCGCTTCACCCCGCCGGGGCTACGGCCTCCTCAGTGTCAGTCGGCGGCTTTGAGCCAGATGCTTGGCGCGTGTGCCACCAGCGCGTCAGCGCGTCTTCGCCGAAGTAGGCGGCCAGGGCGAAGATCACGCCGCCGATGATATCGACGATGTAGTGCTCGCCGAGGTAGACGATGCTGAACCAGACGCCGGCGGTGTAGAGGAAAAGTGGCAGCGCGCGCCACCCGAAGACGCGGGCGGCAAACAGGGCGCCAAGGAAGGGGTAGGCGGCGTGCATCGACGGCATCGCGGCGTACTTGTTGGCATAGAAGAAGTGGTAAATGGTGGCCGGCGTGCCGATTCCGGGAAGGTCGGTGAAGCTGGGCAGCGTGTGATCGATGATCTTGACGACCCCGGTCACCGCGATCCATGGGGGAGCGACCGGGACCAGCAGAAAAAAGAAGAAAGCGGCAAAGGACATCGCGATCAGCGTGCGCGAGAAGCGAAGGAAGTCCCGGCGCGCCACGATCCAGAGCAGGTAGCCGACGCCCAGGGGAAAGGCGAAATGCAGGAAGTAAAACGTCGTGGACGCGATGTCGTACCAGCGCACCTGCCCCGGGTGATAGAGCGCGTGCTGCAGCAGCAGCGTCGGTACCTGCCCGGCGCTGACGAGCCGCTCCAGGTCGGTGACGTCGTGCACCGGCATCCCGACCTTGCCGCTCAATCCACGAAGGTACTCGTAGGAAAGGAACAGCACCAGGAACGGGATCCAGTCGGCGAGGAACAGCTTGCCACGCCCAAGGACCAGCGCGGCGATCAGCATCAGGATGAGAAACCGCTCCGGCGAGACCGAGAGGTGCAGCACGAAGACCATGAACAGGGTGACGGCACCCAGGTAAGAGCCCACGATCGAGGGGATCAGCCAGGAACGCCGCCTGGGAAGGTTGGGCGGCTGCATCCGGGCAAGCTTACGGAACCGCTTCCTTAAGGAGCGCTGAGAACGAATCAGTTTGGCTGGGATTCGCGCGAGGGCGTCGTTATATTGGGGCCATCATGGGCGAACCCGCCGCCACCGAGACCACGATCCGCAGGCCGCGCATCCTCGTCGTGGATGACGAAAAGAGCATCGTGGACTTCATTCAGCTCGGCCTGCAGTACGAAGGTTTCCAGGTTCGCGTCGCGCCCGACGGCGTCGCCGCTCTGCGGATGATCAGCGAGTTCAAGCCGCACGTCGTGGTCCTCGACGTGATGATGCCGCGCATGGACGGGCTGGCCGTGGCGGAAGCCGTACGCGGCAACAAGGACATGGGCATCATCATCCTGTCCGCCAGGGACGCGGTCCAGGATCGGATCAAGGGCCTCGAGGTCGGCGCCGACGACTACCTGGTCAAACCCTTCGACTTCGGGGAACTGCTGGCCCGGATCCGTGCCGTCATGCGACGTAGGAACCCGGCGGCCGGGCCACAACTGCAGGTCCAGGACGTGACGATGGACGAAGACACGAGGGAGGTTCGGCGCGCCGGCCAGGCGATCGAATTGTCGGCGCGCGAGTTCGACCTGCTCCGCCTGCTGATGATGCATCCGAACCAGGTGCTGGAGCGCGAGCGCATCCTCGACCAGGTCTGGGGTTACAACTTCTTCGGCGACGCAAATAACGTCGAAGTCTATGTCCGGTACCTGCGGCAGAAGCTCGGCGACGACAAGCATGAATTGATCCAAACCGTGCGCGGGGTGGGCTACCGGATCAGACCATGATGCGCCCGCTGCGGATGCGCTTTCGATCGCTCCGCTGGCGCCTGACGGCGGTCATCGTCGGTCTCTTGGCGATCCTGCTGCTCCTCGGCGGCGTTGCCCAGTATTTCGCCGCGCGCGAGGTGCTCTTTCGCAGCAATGCCGACGTGCTGACCAGCGAGTACGCGGCGGTGGCGCAGGCCTTCCGCAGGCAGGTGGTGACCCGGCCGGCCGGTGTGACGCCAATCCGGCTCCTGCTCTCGAAGCAGTTCGCGACCGAGCTAAGCTCGCGAAGGATTTCCGCCGCCATCTTCGATCTCAACGGCGGTCGCATCGCCGACGCCCCTGCCACCCTTGGAAGCGGCGACAGCCCGACACTCCGAACCGGGGACTACCTGGCAGCGGTCCGAGGCAAGCCGCAGCCGTACTACCTCGCCACCGCGCTCGACGGCACCCCCTACCTGGCCGTTCTGGAGGTGATCAAGAGCGGCACGAAACCAGTCGGGCTGGCTCAGCTGGCGATCTCGACCGACGACATCGAACAGACTCTGCGGCTCGACCGTGAGGTCGCCATCGTCGGGTCCCTGATCGTGCTGCTGCTGGCCCTTCTCCTGAGCCCACTCATCGTCCGCCGGGCCCTGCGCCCGCTCGGCCTCATGTCCGCGAGCGCCGCGGCATTGGCCGCCGGCGACTACAAGCAGCGCGTCTCCGTCCCCGACAGCGGCGACGAGGTCGGGGCGCTCGCCGCAGCCTTCAACAAGATGGCGGCCGGGATCGACCAGGCCTTCGAGGTCCGCCGGCAGTCCGAGGAACAGATGCGACAGTTCGTGGGCGACGCCTCCCATGAGCTGCGCACGCCCTTGACCTCGATCGCCGGATACCTCGATATCCTCGGCCGGCGGCCAGTGGTCGAGGCGCCGCTCCTGCAAACCTCCCTGGACGCGATGCGGCAGGAAACCACGCGGATGACCCGGCTGATCAACGACCTGTTGACGCTGACCCGCTTCGAGTCGCAACCGGCCGCCAACCGGCGAACCCTGGCCGTCGATCAGTGGCTTGGGGAAGCGCTGGACGAACTCAATCTCACCGAACGCGGAGTAACCGAATCGCGCGCCTTCGAACCGGGACTCATGATCGAGGGCGATTCCAACGCCCTCAAGCAGGTGGTCTCCAATCTTGCCCAGAATGCGCTGAAATACGCCCCCGGCAGCGAGCAGCGCTGGAGCGCCTCCCGGGAGTCAGACATGGCCGTCCTCCGCGTCCAGGACAACGGCCCAGGCATAGCGCCCGAGGACCTACCTCACGTTTTCGAGCGCTTCTATCGCGGCACGAAAGCCCGCGAGCGAAGCACCGGCGGGTCAGGGCTTGGCCTGGCGATCGCCAGGTCGATCGTCGAGGCCCACGGTGGACGGATCGAGGCGACCAGTGCCCCCGGCGCCGGCGCCACCATCACGATCCGGCTGCCGCTCGCTCAGGGGGCGTAAGTGCGGCGATCTTCCCGGCGCAGGCGCCAGCGCCGGACCACCACGAAGAGGCCGATCGCGGCCAGCACGGCCGCCGCGACGACGTAGGTTCCGTAGGCCGGCGCCGCCGTGCTCCGCGGCGTGACGACGAGCGGCGCGGCAGTCGCCCGAGGCGTCGCGCTGGATCGGCTGGTCGCGGACGGGGCGGCCGAGGGATTGGTTCCCGCAACCGACGCGGCCGAGTCCGGGATGCGATAGGCGCCGGCCTGGCCGGTGGTCGGATTCCAGGATGCCGCCAGCACCACCGCCTGCTCCCCGGTCTGCAGCGCGAGTGCGGTGATTCTCGGCCGGGCTGGCAATCCGGCGCCGAGCGCACTCCAGCTGGCGCCTCGGTCGAGCGAGCGGAACACGCCGCCATTGCCCTGGTCCGCATCGCTCCCGGCGTAGATCTGGTCGGGGTTGGCGGGGTTGAAGACGACGAGGTTGATATCGCCAGGCGGCAGGCCATTGATCGGATTCCACGTGACACCGCGGTCGTCGCTGCGGAACATGCCCTGGGAGGTGCCCGCAATCACCGGTGGTTGGGCGCCGCCTGAGGGCGTGGCCGCGACCGCGATCGTGGCCACGGTCGCATCCGACGGTACGGTGCCCTTGACGACCCTCCAGCTGCCGGTGAGGTCCTCGCTCTGCAACAGGTACCCGGCTCCGGCATTGCCATTATCCGCACCGGCGAAAACCGTGAACCCGCTCGGCTTCGCGAGCAGCGCCACGGCGGACACATCGACGCCGGTCAGCCCGAGCGGGTGCCAGGTCGCGGCACCGTCAGTCGAGTCATAGACACCGATGGAGGTCCCGACCACGATGGTCCCCGCCAGCACATCGATCGATCGCACGTCGATGGTAAGCCCGACCGACTGGGACGTCCAGGTCTTGCCTTCGTCGATGGATTTGAGGAGGCCCGCGGCTTGCGTGCCGGCGTACGCCGTGGTTGGCTGCCGTGGATCGAACCGTACGACCCAGGCTGCCTCGACCGTAGGTGTCGTCGGGCTCCAGGTCGCTCCTGCATCGGAACTCCGGAGCACCCCGCGGCCCTCGGTCGCGGCCAGCATGATGGACGGATGCAGGCGCGACACCGCGAACGACCAGACTGGCTTATCCGGTTGACCCGGGACCTGAGTACCGGTTGCGGTCCAGCGGGCGTCGGCGGCAGACGCGCTCCCGCAACTGAGCCATGAGCCGACGGCCACCAGGATGAGCGTGAGTGGGATGCAGGGCAGGGAACGTCTCACGTGGGGTCCGAAAACCGTGTAAGGATAGCAGACCGTCCCTGACCAATCTCGGATTTTTGGACGCACCGTCCACGATTCGAACGTATTCACGGGAAACCTCGACTACAATGCGGATCGTGCGACAGCTTCGACAAGGGTTGCAGGCGATTCCGCAACTGCTGCTCGTGCAGCCCGATCAACTCAGCTACGACCTGGCGTTCACGCTCGGCCTCACCCCCTTGATCCTGGCCGGGCTCATCTTCTTCCGCCAGGACGCCGTCCTGATTTTCGCGACTTGCTTCCTCGCCGGCGTCGTCTGTCTTCTCGCCCTGCAACTGGGCCGCCTCACGCTCAATCTGCCGGCCTGGGTCGGCCACAAGGCGAACCATCCGCTGCTGGCGAGTTTCCTGATCGCCTGCTTCCTTTCCCCGCACGCACCGCTCTGGCTTGCGGCCGCCGCCGTGACGCTCTTCGTGCTGCTCGACACCGTGATCTGGCCACAGCTCCAGCGGGTGATGCTGCACCCTGCCCTGATCGTGTTCGGGCTCCTCTTCATTGTCGAGCGTCAGATTGGAACCTACTTCGTCAATCCCTTCGACGGGCGGCGGCTCGGTGATCCGCTGACACTCTGGTATCACTCCGCCACGCATTTCAGCACGATCGACCCGGTGAAGGTCTACGTCGGGAACGTCCCGGGTCCCGTCGGCGCCACCTCAGCGGTCGCGATCCTGCTCGGCCTCACCTACCTCTGGTACGCGAAAAAGGTGTCGCTCGGAGTCATCGTCGGATTCCTCGCCGGCATCGCCGTTCCAGCGGCTATTCTCGGGAGCGACGTCGCGTTTCAGCTCAGCTCTGGCCCGGCGCTCTTTCTCGCCGGCTACATCGCGGCCGATCGGCGCCGCATCGCGATTCCGGAACGGTTCACGTTTGTCTTCGGCCTTGCAGCCGGCGCCCTCACCATGCTGCTCCGCGCCTATGGCCAGGGCCAGGAGGCCGCCTGGCAGAGCCTGCTCCTGATGAGTGCCGTGGTCACGGTGTACCTGCGGGTCCGTGGCCTGCTGGTCGCGGCCGGCCAACCGACTGGAAGCGGGAGGCTGTTTCGGACCACCCCGGTGGCATCCGGGAACAACGAGCCCCGCCCATCCCCTGGGGCCGCCCGGCGGCAGGAAGTCCGTCAGCCGATGATGGCGATGTCTCCTTCCGGCGCTGCCTTCACCCGCGCCCCGCGACCAGTCGGTGGCTTCGACACGGCAACGAACTCCAACGACCTCGTGCGCCAGATGCGCATCGCGGCATCTCGAGGCCCCCTGAAAAACGCCGCGGCGAACCGGCTGCTGCTCGGGCTCTCGCTCGTTCTCCTGAACCCGCTGGGTCTCTGGCTGACCTGGTCGGCGGGGTCGCTCGCGGGCAGCACCAAGCGGCTGCTCACGATCGCCTCCGTCGTCTGGTACCTAGCGGCGGCTGGCCTCGTGTTCGCGGTGTCGCACATCCGCTAGCCCCCGGATCCGATCATTCATCCAGATCGTTTGATCCCGGGATGGACCCACGGAGACGATCTCCACCGGGGCGCCGCACAGTTCGCTCAGCCGCTCGATGTAGCGGCGAGCGGCTTCCGGTAATTCACCCGGCCGGCGGACGTCGGTCGTTCGCGCGCGCCATCCCGGGAGCTCCTCGTAGACCGGCTCGCAATGCTTGAGATGGCTGATGTTCGACATCGGATAGGCCAGCAGCTCACCCTTACTTAGATAGCCGGTGCAGATCCGGATTGGATCGAAACCGTCGAGGACATCGAGCTTGGTCAGCGCGATCGACCCGATCCCGTTGAGCGCCACGCTATAGCGAGCCACCGCCGCATCGAACCAGCCCACGCGCCGGGCCCGCCCGGTCGTGGTGCCGTACTCAACGCCGACGGCCCGCATCTGCTCACCGAGCCCGTCGAGCAACTCGGTGGGGAGCGGCCCGTATCCGACCCGCGTCGTGTATGCCTTGAAAACGCCCATCGTAAGATCGACCGCGGTCGGGGGAATGCCCGATCCCGTGAGCGCGCCACCAGCCGTCGGCGAGGAGGAGGTCACGTACGGATACGTCCCGAAGTCGAGGTCGAGCATGCTTCCCTGCGCGCCCTCGAGCAGGATCTGCTCATCGCCCTCGAGCGCGTGGTGCACAAGCGGAAAGATGTCCTGGATATGTCTCGACAACCGCTCCCCGTAGGCCGTGTACTCCCGCAGTATCGCTGCTCCGTCGAGCGGGTCGACCTGGTAGAGCTGCTGCAGAATCGGGTTCTTGATCTTGCTCAGGACGAAGTCGAGCTTCTTCTCGAGAAACCGGGGCTTCAGCAGGTCACCGGCCCGGAATCCGATCCGCCGGATCTTGTCCGCATAGGCCGGTCCGATGCCGCGCCAGGTGGTGCCCAGCCGGTCGTCTCCTCGCTGCTCCTCCTCGAGCTTGTCGAGGATGGGATGCCAGGGCATGATCAGGTGGGCACGGTCCGAAATCACGAGGCGGTCCACCTTGATTCCGCGCGATTGCACCTGGTCGATCTCCTCGAGCAACACACGCGGGTCGAGGACCACGCCATTGCCGATTACGCAGGTGGTGTTCGCATAGAGGATTCCCGAGGGGATCAGGTGAAAACGGAATTCCTGGCCGGCGTTGACCACGGTATGGCCGGCGTTGTTGCCACCCTGGGAGCGGATGACCATGTCCGCCTGCTCGGACAGCAGGTCGATGATCTTTCCCTTCCCCTCATCCCCCCACTGGCCGCCGACGAGGATGGTTACCATGCTATCGCCGGCGCTCGATGTTGACGAACTTGGTCTGCTCGTCGATGAACATGAGCTCAAGCTTGCCGGTCGGTCCGTTGCGGTGCTTGGCGACGATGATCTCCGCGATGTTGCGTTTGTCCTCGGCCACGTTGTCGTTGTAGAAGCGCTCGCGATAGATGAAGAGCACGACATCGGAGTCCTGCTCGATCGATCCGCTCTCTCGGAGATCGGCAAGCTGCGGACGGTGGTCGGTCCGTTTCTCGGGTTCACGGCTCAGCTGCGAGCAGGCGATCACGGGGATCTGCAGCTCGCGCGCCAGCCCTTTCAGCGATCGCGAGATGTCTGAAATTTCCTGAACCCGGTTTTCCTGGTTACGACCCTGCATCAACTGGAGATAGTCGACGATGATCAGGCCGAGATTGTTAGCCGACTTGAGACGGCGGGCCTTGGTCCGCATCTCCATCACCGAGATGTTCGGCGAGTCATCGATGTAGATCTGGGCCTCCGAGAGGGCCCCCATGGCCTGCGCGATGCGAGGCCATTCCGCGTCTTTCAGCAGGCCGGTCCGCAAGCGGTACGAGTCGACGGACGCCTCGCTGCAGAGCAGGCGGGTCACGAGCTGTTGCTCCGACATCTCGAGCGAGAAGATCGCGACCGGGATCTTGTATTGGATCGCGGCATGCTGCGCAATATTGAGGGTAAGACTCGTTTTGCCGACGCCCGGCCTGGCGGCGATGATGATCAGGTCGGACTTCTGAAAGCCGCCGGTCTTCGCGTCCAGGTCGGTGAAGCCGCTCGGGACTCCGGACACGATGCTCTGGTCCTTGTGGATCGCCTCGATCTGATCCCAGGTGGTCTTGAGGATGTCCTTGAGGGCGACGAAGTCCTGGGTGATCCGGCCTTCGGCGATGTTGAAGATGACGCCCTCGGCGGCATCCAGGGCGGTGGCGGCCGGCGTTGCCTCGTCGAAGCCGAGCGCCGTGATGCGGGCGCCGGCCCCGATCAGCTTTCGCTTGGTGGCGGCCTCCTCGACCAGGTGGCCGTAGTACTCCACGTTGGCCGCCGTGGGCACGCCGCTCTCCAGCTCGGCCAGGAACGCCTGTCCGCCGATCCGTTCCAGCACCCGCATCTTCTCCAACTCCGCCGCCAGCGTGAGCAGGTCGATCGGGTCGGCGCGGTCGTAGAGATTCAAGGCCGCCCGGAACACCTGGGCGTGGTTGTCGAGGTAGAAGTCCTCCGGGCGAAGGAAGTCCGCGACCCGAACGATGGCGTTGCGGTCCAGCATCAGCGAGCCGAGCACCGAGGCTTCCGCCTCGAGGTTCTGTGGCGGGACCCGTCCGCCGGTGGGCACCGGCGCCGAGGGAGCCGGCGGATTCCTCAGGTCAAGTCTCAAGCAGAGGTAACCATCAGGGGGATGCTCGCCACCACCTCGCGGTGGAGGCGGACCTGGGCCGTGGCGGGGCCCATGCCCTTGACCGGCTCAGGAAACTCGATCTTCCTGCGGTCCAGGGTGATCCCATGCTGCTGCTTGAGGCCCGACGCGACGTCCGCGTTCTTCACCGCACCGAACAGCTTGCCGTCCTTGCCGCTGCGGAGCTTGAGCGTCACCTGGGCGGTCGCGAGCCGGGCGGCCAGTGCGCGCGCCTCCTCCAGCTCACGCTGCTCTCGCTGGATCGCCGTCGCCCGCTGCCGGTCGATCCGTTCGACCGAACCCTTCGTGGCGGCTTGCGCCAGCTTTCGCGGCAGCAGGTAGTTGCGGGCGTAGCCATCGGCGACGACCTTGGTCTCGCCAGCCTTGCCGGTGCCCTTGACATCCTCGGTTAAAACGACTTTCATACCGCGGGCCTCCCTCGCCGGAGCGCCACCCGGCCACGCTCGCGCAGTTCGGTGAGACGCGCGCGCAGCCCATCCTGGCCGTGGCGCAGATCCTGATCGAAGGCACTGGTGCCGATCGCGATTCGCTCCTGGTGTTCTGCGACCACGTCCTTCGGCGCCCGGTCCACGAACATGCGAATCGCCAGGACGGATAGGGCCATCGCGTCCATCTCGCCAAAGATCGGGAACCGTAGCGGAATATCCACGGCCGGGTTCATGATCAGCGCCAGCGCCGCCGCCAGCGCGAGCTTGTTTCGCTGCGGCACCCGGGGATCACGATACAGGCAGTAGGTGAGCTTGCCGTATTTGGGAAGCTCGCGGGCCATCCGTCGGAAAAATCGAAGACTGAGCAGCATGCTTCCCCCTGTGGTGGTGACCGGTGGCCGCACGGGCGTCCGTGGCGTTGCGATTTTACCAGAGCCCAGGCGGGCGCCCGCAACCCGGTTTCGGTACGGCCGGATCGCGATCACGGTCGGAGCAGGTCGGGATGGTCCTCGAGGTATTGCCAGGCAGAGGTCGCGTTCGGCTGCAAAACGCCGTCGAGGATCGCGTCCTCGAGCGCGAGCTTCACTTGCTTGATCCACGGTCCGGGGGGCCGTCCCGAACGGGCCATCAAGTCATCGCCACTCAGCGGCGATTGGATGGCATTGATCGCGTCCGCGTCGAGCCGCCGGATGCGGGCCTCCAGGTGATCGATCTTCGTCACGTCCGGGTAATGACTGGCCTTGATGTCGGCCCGCGCCAGGTCCAGCAGGCGGTCGAGGTGGGGCCCCGCGTCGCGTACCAGCCGGCGAACCGCCTTGTCTTCCCACCCGTCGGGGTCGTACTGGATCGGCCGCATGTGCAGCCGGACGAGTTGGCTGACCGTATCGATCTGATCACCGGGGTACCGAAGACGCTTGAGGGCGACCGCTGCCATGATCGCGCCCACGTCCTGATGCCCGATAAATGTCGGCTTTCCATCGTGCAGCTCATGTGTCGCCGGCTTGCCGACGTCATGCAGCAGTCCCGCCAGCCTCGTGGTCAGGTCCGGCGGCGTCAGGGAGGCCGCCAGCAGCCCATGGCCAAGGACGTCATGACTGTGCCAGCCGCCCTGAACCATGCCCCTGCCCGGCTCGAGCTCGGGCGCAACATACCGGAGCAGCGTGCTGTCATTCAGGATCTGCAGGCCACGTCGAACGTCGTCCGCCAACAGCAATTTCGAAAACTCGTCGCGGATCCGCTCCATCGACACGGTCGGCGGTTGCAGTCGACCAGCATGCCGCCGAATCGCCTCGGCGACCTCGGGAGCGACGTCGAAGCCGAGCGTCGCCGCAAACCGGGCCGCCCGGAGCATCCGGAGTGGGTCCTCGTCAAACGTCACCGACGGTTCGAGTGGCGTGACGATGCGGCGCTTGGCCAGATCGTCAAGCCCGCGACCGGTGAGGTCGAGCACGCGGCCATCCCACTCCATCAGGAGCGTGTTGATGGTGAAGTCGCGACGCATCACGTCGTCTCGCAGCGAGCCCGGGGTTACGTTCGGTTTGCGACTATCTCGCTCGTAGCGTTCGGTCCGCGTCGACACGAACTCGATGGCGTACGCGCCGGCGTCGACGTGGGCGGTTCCAAAGCGCTGGAAGACGACGGGCGGATGGCTCGCGACGCGAGCGGCGACGGCCTCGGCAAGGGCGATTCCCAGACCGCCTTCAACCAGCACATCAAGCTCCCTGATCGCCGCCTCGCGGCTCCCGCCGAGCAGGCGGTCCCGGACGTATCCCCCGACGACCAGGGCACGCGCCTGCAGCCGTCCGGATTCGCTCTCCAGGACTCTAAAGACCGGCTCGAGGCCAGGCAGCGCCGGCGGGTCAACGCGCGCGGGCATGACTCATCCGCAACCGGGCGTACTCGACGGCGCCAACCAACCCTTCGTCGCCCTTCAGGGCCGGACGGACGACGCGGAGCCCCCTGCGGGAGGCTCTCCAGGATGACGCCTGCATCGTCTGCCGCATGGGGCGCAACAGCGCGATCCCGGCGTTGAGGACGCTGCCGCCGAGCAGGATGATCTCGGGGTTGAACAGGTTCACGAGCGTCCCCATCCCGATGCCGAGGGCCTCACCGGCCGCCTCGAGGATGGCCAGGGCAAGCGGATCTCCGCCGCGGGCGGCGCGCGCGACCTCGGCAGCGGTCGGCGACTCGAGCCCGTGCAGCGCACTGGCCGGGTCGAGGGGCGCGCGTTCTCGCGCCGCCCGCGCGATCCCCGTTCCGCTCGCGATCGCTTCAACGCAGCCGCGATTGCCACAGGTGCAGAGCGGGCCTCCCGGTTGCACCACGATATGGCCGACCTCGCCCGCGATCCCGTGCGCGCCGGCATAGAGTTCACCGTTGAGGATCAAGCCCGCGCCGATCCCGGTGGAGACCGTCACGTAAATCACATTGGTCGCTCCTCGCGCCGCGCCGTAGACCGACTCCCCGAGGGCCGCGAGGTGCGCGTCGTGATGGAGATAGCTCGGAATCCCTGTCCTTGTGGTCAGGATCCGATTCAGGCGGACATTCACGAAACCCGGGAGATTTGGCGGGCTGATGACGAGGCCGGCCGCCGGGTCGACGGGCCCCGGCATGCTGAGGCCCAGGGCTTTGACCGCGGTAGCCCTGGTCCCGTCTGCGACAAGGACGTCCTGAACGGCAGCGACAATCCGGTCGATGACGTGCTCACGGCCACGGTGGGCCTCGGTCGGGCGGCGGAGAATTGTTCGCAGGCGCCCGCGAGCATCCGTCACCGCGATCCGCAGCTGCGTCCCGCCGAGGTCGATCCCGATGTACATCTCAGCGCCACCTCGGGCGCCGAACCGGGCGCAGCGTGACGGCCGCGATGAGCGCGCCAACCACCAACGCGATCGCGGTTGCCTGGAAAATCAAGTGGTATTCGCCGAGCAGCGCCTGCCGCAGGTGAAGCACGTAGGTCGCGTAGCGGACCGCAAAATCGGGAAGCAGTGTCGGGATCGGCGGAAGCAGGTGCGCCGTCGCCTGGTGAAACTCGTAGAGGCCGTAACCCGCAACCAGGGAGAACCCGACGAGCATGCCGATCAGCCGCATCACGATCAGCACGGACGCGCCCGCGCCGCGCTGCGTCTCGCCCACCGCGTCGAGCACGGCGGCACTGACGGGCGCGATCTCGAGCCCCAGGCCGAGACCCGTCAAAAACAACTCGGCATCGGCAAGCCGGAGCGGGAGGCCCAGCAGGTGAGCGTCGAGCGATCGCTCGGACCAGCCGGCGAGCAGCAGGAATCCGGCGGCCGCGACCAGCATGCCGGCCGCGGCGACGACCCGGTAGCTTCGCAGGCGGTGCGCCAGCCAGCCGCCAAGCAGCGCTCCGATCGGAATCCCCAGCATGAGGCGGAAGAGCAACAGCGCTGCCTGGCGCGGATTCATGGAGAAGACGATTGGCGATTCAGCGAGCACCGGGATGTAGACCAGCGCCACCATCAGGCCGGCGCCGGCGATCGCATTGGTGATCGCGCCGCCGCTGAAGGATGAATCCCGGAAGTAGCGGACCTCGAGCAACGGGTGCGCGGTCCGCCGTTCATGCCAGGCAAAGAGGACGAAGAGAAGGATGGCGAGCGGAGCCTGCCACAAGAAGTTCGACCCAACCGGGCTCTTCTCCGGGTCGGCGGCGTACAGGGCAAGCGTGAGCAGGGCCAGCGCCGCGGCGGCAAGCGCCGCGCCGAGCCAATCCACATGCGTGGCGCGGCGTGCCTCCCGCATCGCCGTGACGTCGGGCCAGAGCGCCCAGATCAGCAGCAGCGCCAACGGAAGGTTGAGCCAGAAGATCCAGTTCCATCCGAGCGATGCCGCGATCAATCCACCCCAGAGCGGTCCGAGCACGCTGCCGATCTCCTGGAGGGCGCTGACGCCGCCCAACACCGGGCTTCGGGCGCCGCTCGGATAGAGGTCGGCGGCCAGCGCCAGGACGATCGGAACCAGCGCACCGCCTCCCGCGCCCTGGAGCAACCGACCGGTCACGAGCTGGGACAGATTCCCCGCGGTCGCGGTCACCAGCGACCCGATGGCGAAGAGGACGAGGCAGACGACGAAGACGCGGAGCCTGCCAAATCGATCACTGAGGCCACCCGCGAGCGGCATGACCGCCAGGTAGCCGAGAAGAAAGCCGGTGATGATCGGCGTCGCGCGCTCGAGGTGATTGATCGGAATGTGGACCGAGGTCAGCATCGGCAGGATGGCGGTGACCACGACGTAGGCGTCGAGGGACGCGATGAAGAGGCCGGCCCCGGTCAGGGCCAGCAAGACCGGTCGGTTAACCGACCGGGGGCGGAGTGACTGAAACGGGGTGATCATGGTTGGAAAAGTCGAAGGTGATCGAGGCGGATCTGGTTGTGTCGAAGAGATTGCCGGAAACCCGCGCCCGCCAGAGATCGTTCCGCGGGCTCTCGATCCAGTAGGTCACGCTGTACGACCCCTGGTCGTGGACGAGGGTGAGGATTTGGTGCACCCGGGCCGCCGACACGGTGCCCTTGACGGGATAGGTATCGTGCCCGTCGACTTTTTCGATGGCGGCGACGGTCGGTGCCTGGGTGTCGCGGATCGCCGCAAACAGCCCGACCTGACGATCGAAGAGACTCCGCGCATCGAAGAATTGCGCCACCTGTGCCGGCGTAAGCCGCTGCCATCCTCCGGTAATCGATTTCAAGTAGATCGCGTCCCCGTTGAAGATGACCTCGACCTCGACGAGGAAGCCTCCTTCACGCAGGTCGACCGTGGCATGAAGATCCGGTGGATGGGCGTCGCCCTCAGCCGTCTGCACCGGCACCGCCGTGCCCGTGTACCCGCCGACCTGCATCTTGAAATGGAACCCCTTCAGTCCACTCATCCGGCTGCTGGTTCCGCTGAGCAGCGACGCCGCGGTCGGCGGCGGCTCGCCACACGCCGTTAGGGCCGCCAACATGAGCAAGACGGCGCAGGCGCGGCGAGCGGGTCCCGGCATTCAATCTCTCAGAATACGGTCATCCCCGACGCGCCGCGTAATCTTCTGCGCGTCCAGCCATTCGAGCAGGGGCAGGACGTATCGGCGGCTCGAGGAGAGGAGATCGCGCGCGACGGCCACCGTCAGGGTTCGATTCGCCGCCAGATATGCCCGCAAGCGCAACACGGCCTCGTCCACGGCGGCACGACCGAAGACCACCTCGTCACTGATCCGCACCAGGACCCCCTCGGCGATCAGGTACTGGACGAGCGCAGGGGTCAGGGCAAAGCGCTGGATCAGCTCGGCCAGCAGGGGTGGGGCGAACGGCTGGGAGTCCAGGAGGGCCGTGAGGGCGTCGATCGACGCCGCCTCGTCGGCCGAGGGCCTGGCATGATGGCTCGCAAGCGCAACCTCGGTCCCGCCCTCGACCACGACGCCGTCGGCGGCCAGCGCGGCGACGAGGGCGGCAAAGGGGTTCGCCGGCAATCCGATCCGGCTCCGAAGCGCCTCTTTCGGCATCCCCCGACGCAGCGGCTCGGCGTGATGAAAGGTCGCCAGCACATCGGTGGCCGTCGCCTCCAGGCGCCGGTAGTGCTCCGCCGCCAGGACCACGGAGCCCAGCCGGTGGACGGCCCGGGCTGCGAGCAACGGATCGAGCGCGGCCGTGAACTGCGGAGCGGAGACCGCCAGCGTGCGGGCCAGGGCCGCTTCATCGATGCCCCGCGGGTGCTTCACCAGCTCGAGGACGGCACGGGTGGCTGCGTCCCCGCCTTCCCTCCGCCGGAGCTCCTCGAGCACCTCCGGGTCCCGCCGGCGGTGCCGCCTGGGAGCGGCGTCGACGATAACGCCTCCGGCCACCGTGGTCGGTGGAGACGGCACCCGAATGATGAACCGATCGCCCGCAAGCGCAACCGTGGGGCTGGCCGCGTACAGCTGCGCCCATCCGTGCTCACCCGGTCCGAGTTCGTCCGCATCCAACAGGCTGACCTCGATCGGGATCTCGGCCGTGTCGTGATACAAGAGGAGGCGAGCCCGGTGGCGCACCACCTGCGCGGCGTCGACGAGCACGGTCAGACGCGCATCGAGCCGCCGGCTCGCGCTCATGGTCCGCGGCATCGCGAGCACGTCACCACGCCGGACCTGGGCTCGATCGACCCCGGCCAGATTGACCGCGGTGCGACTGCCCGGGCGCGCCTCGGCCACCGGGCGATTGTGCTGCTGCAGGCCGCGGATCCGCGCTCGGCGCTCACCGGGCAAAATCGCCACCTCGTCACCCTGTCGAAGGATGCCGCCGATCAGCGTCCCGGTCACCACTGTGCCAAAGCCCGCCATGCCAAAGGCGCGATCAATCGGAAGGCGCGGGCGGCCCAGGTCCGGACGGGTGCGCGTGCGCTCGAGCTCCCGATCGAGGGCGATTCGCAGTTCGTCCAGACCGATACCGGCGGTGCTCGACACGGGAACGATCGGGGCGGACCGCAGGCCCGACCGGGACAGCATGGACTTCACCTCCTCGGAGACGAGCCGTATCCATTCCGCGTCGACGAGGTCGGCTTTGCTCAAGACCACGACCCCGTGTTCGATGCCGAGCAGGTCAATGATCGCCAGATGCTCCCGCGTCTGCGGCATCGGCCCTTCGTCGGCCGCGACGACGAGGAGGACGGCGTCCATGCCGTGCACGCCCGCGAGCATGTTCTTGAGGAAGCGCTGATGCCCCGGGACGTCGACGATGCCGACATGCCGGCCACTCGGGAGGTCCAGGTAGGCGAAGCCGAGATCGATCGTCATGCCGCGACGCTTTTCTTCCTCGAGCCGGTCGGGGTCGATCTGGGTCAGGGCTTTGACCAGGGTGGATTTCCCATGGTCGATGTGACCAGCCGTCCCGACGACGAACGAGTCGGCCGAATCGGGCGCTCCCGCCTCCGTCACGTAAGGGCGGCGCGCACCGCCTCCAGCAAGGCCTCATCCTCGCCAGGAAGAACCGTCCGCGGATCGAGCACGACCTGGCCGGCCTCCACGCGTCCGAACACGGGCACCGGTCGCTCGCGCAGGCGGGCGAGCACCGCGTTGGCGTGCGACTTCGGCGCGTTCAGCGCCACCAGCGTGGTCGCCAGTCGCTCACCCGGAAGGGAGCCTCCCCCCACGGTCGAGGCACCGGCCTTCAACTCGACCGAGATCCCGAGCGTCTCGAGACGGTCCTTCCACTGCGTCGCTCGCGCCTCGAGAAAGGCCGGGGTGGTCGCGATCATCCGCCAGATGGGCACCGACAGCAGGGGATCTTGCAGGTAAAGGTCGAGCGTGACCGCGAGCGCGGCGAGCATCATCTTGTCGACCCGCACCGCACGAGCCAGCGGGTGTTTGAGGATGCGATCCACGATGGTGGCTCGTCCGAGCAGCAGCCCCGCCTGCGGGCCTCCCAGCATTTTGTCCGCGCTGCAGGCGACCACGTCAACGCCGGCCGCGATGCTCTGCTGGATCCGCGGCTCGGCGGTCAACCCGAAAGCGGCGGAGTCGAGGAGCGCACCACTGCCGAGGTCCTCCAGCAGGAGCACGCCATGCCGGTGAGCAAGCTCGGCGAGCGCGGCCAGGTCGGCGGCTTCCGTGAAACCCGTGACCTGGAAGTTGCTGGCGTGGACCTTCAGGATGGCGCCAGTCCGCGGCGTGATGGCCGCTTCGTAATCGCTCAGGCGCGTCCGGTTCGTGGTGCCGACCTCGACCATCCGGGCACCCGACAGCCGCATGATCTCCGGCATCCGGAAGGCGCCGCCGATTTCGACCAGCTCGCCACGCGAGATGACCACTTCCCGGCCTTTCGCCAGGGCCGCCAGCATCAGCAGCGTGGCCGCCGCGCAGTTGTTGACGACGGCCGCGGCTTCGGCGCCGGTCAGGTGGCTGAGCATCGGGCTGACGAGGTCGTGACGCAGGCCGCGCTTGCCCGTCTCGACATCGATCTCGAGCGTCGAATAGCCACGCGCGATCAGGGCGGCGGCGTCGGCGGCAGGCGCGGCCAGCGGCGCGCGACCGAGGTTGGTGTGCAGGATGACACCGGTGGCGTTGATGCAGGGGCGTAGTCGGGGCTCACGCAACTGCCGGATGGTGGCGTCGATCTGGCCCCAACGGTGGGTGACATCGTCGACGATGCCGGCAACTCGCTCACGCGTAAGGACGGTCTGGATGGCGAAGAGGACGAGCGGCCGCCCATGGTCGCGAAGCAGGGAGGCGGCCTGCGGGTCTTCGAGCACCTGGTGGACACTCGGCAGGGCGCGCAGCGCTTCCATCAACCTAGTATCGGCGAAAAATCAGACGTACCTGGCGGGGTCGACGCTTTGGTTCAGGCGAGCAGCAGGTTCCGCAGCACGATGGACCCCACGATCAGGAGCGCGAACATCAACGCGGCCGTGATCGCGATCCGCCGAAGGTCGGCGCGGAAATATGGGACGCGCTCCAGCGGGATCGAGGCATCCTGTGAAGGCAGCGCGGCCGGCTGGGCGCGGCCACGGGTGGGACGCGCAAGGGGACGCACCGCCGGCACGGGACGGGCGATCGCGGTCGGCCCGGAGGCGGGTGCATCGTCCGCCGCCGGCGCCGTGGGCACCACTGGCGAAACCGCAGGCGTCCGGACGGGTGGACGGTTGCCGCGCTGGGGCTTTTTTTGCTGGGCTCGTTTGTTCTTCTTAGCCATGCGCCGATTACGCGGTGACGAGTTTACCGCGAAAGTGGATAAGCGCTTGACACATCCAACAGGCTGTGCTAAAAATCCTCGCGGGTACAAGATATAGCGTACCCGTAGCCGCGAGCCAACAAGGGCCAGATTCCTGCAGCCGTCCTGCCATCGCCGCTGCAATGCCCCTCCTCATCTGGTCCTTGTTGTTTTCCCCCCTCGCGTCAGACGTTGAAGCGGAAGAGACAGACGTCGCCGTCCTTCATCAGGTAGTCGCGGCCTTCGAGCCGGACCTTGCCTCGCTCCCTGGCAGCCGGGTATGCGCCGGCCTCGACCAGGTCTTCGAACGAAACGATCTCCGCCTTGATGAAGCCTCGCTCGAAATCGCTGTGGATGACGCCGGCTGCCTCGGGAGCCTTGGCTCCCTGTCGAACCGTCCAGGCCCGTACCTCCGGCTCGCCGGCCGTCAGGAAGGTGAGCAGGTTCAGCAGCTTGTAGGCCTCGCTGATGAAGGCGTTGAGCGCCGGTTCCTTCAGTCCGGCGTCAGCCAGGAAGGCGGCGGCCTCCTCGTCGGAGAGCTCGCGGACGTCGGACTCCAGCCTGGCCGAGAGCGCGATCCAGCGCGCATGCTCCCCTTCGGCAGCCTCGATCACGGCGCGTAGCTCGGGCGTGTCCTTCCCGATCTGGTCCTCGCCGATGTTCGCGACGTAGATCACCGGCTTGGCGGTGAGAAAGGCGTAGCTTCGCAACAGCTTCGCCTCCTCCGCCTCGAAGCGCAGGGTGCGGATCGGCTTCCCCTGGTCGAGGTGAGCTACGATCCGATCGAGCATCTGGAGCTCCTCCTGCTCCTTGGCCCCGGGCTTGAGCCGCGCGCTCGTCCCGATCTTCTCGCGACGCTTGTTGACAACCTCGAGGTCGGCCAGCGCAAGCTCGAGGTTGACCATCGCGATGTCGGCCTGCGGGTCGAGGCGCTCCGAGATGTGTTGTACATTCGGATCCCGAAAGCAGCGCACCACCATCGCCAGCGCATCGAGCTCGCGGATGTTGGAGAGAAATTGGTTGCCCATCCCCTCGCCACGGCTCGCCCCCGCGACCAGGCCGGCCACGTCGACGAACTTCATCACCGTCGGCGTGATCTTTTTCGGGTGGTACATCCGAGCGAGGACGTCCAGCCGAGGGTCGGGGACCTCCACCATGGCGGTGTTGGGCTCGATCGTGCTGAAGGCATAGGAGGCCACCCCAACGCCGGCGCGCGTCAGGGCATTAAAGAGCGTGGATTTTCCAACGTTCGGCGGTCCGACCATTCCGACACCGAGAGCCATCGCCTGAAAGGTTAAGAGTTGGAGGCGCCAAGAGGGCGCCCCCGGGCGTCGGCGGCGCGGTCAGCGCATCATCGGATCATCGGGGTCGATGTCGGGCGGGAGGTAGCTGCCCGGTAAGCGGTAGGCGAGTTCTTCGGTGGTCTCGTCGAACGCATCCGGGTCGTAATCGTCGTAGAGCGTCGCACCTCCGATCATGATCGGCTCTAGGCGCTCACGGCTTCAGCGAGCGGCTGGGCCGGTTCGGATGGCGCATCAGTTTTCGGACTCAACATCTGCATGACGTCCACGATCACTTCCGTGGTGTAGCGCCGCAGGCCGTCCTTGCCGTCCCACTCGTGGCTTCGCAGCTTCCCTTCCGCGTAGATCAACTTGCCTCGGGTCAGGTATTCCTGGCAGATTTCGGCCAGCCGCCCGAAGGCGACCAACGAGTGGTACTGGACATCTTCGACCCGCGCACCGGCGTCATCCTTTCCATGGGTGGTGGTGGCGAGTCGCAGCTTGGCAATGGCAAGACCTTTGGGACTCGTGACGATCTCGGGGTCACGCGTGAGACGACCGACAAGGGTGACGCGGTTGACCATGGTTGCTCCCTCTCTAAATGATGTTGGGGCGGACGCCGACGTGGATGCCTCTAACGACCACCTCCTTGCCCGATCGCCGGCAGGAGCGGTGCGGGATCGACCGGGACGCCGGCCAGGCGCACCTCGAAGTGCAGGTGTGGCCCGGTGCTGTTCCCACTCGATCCCATGAGCGCGATCACCTGCCCGCTGACCACCTGCTCACCGGTCCGAACCAGCGGTAGGTCCAGGTGGCCGTACAGGGTGCTCAATCGGCCATCCCGGTTGACGACCAGGTAGATACCGTATCCGCCGCGTTGCCGCTCGACCGTGACGGTGCCCGCATGGGCGGCGTACACCGGCGCATCCATCGGCGCGGCAAGGTCCACGCCGCTGTGGAAATGGTGACTTGGACACTCCGCTGACCACGGCTCGATCTCGAGCGGCGTGCAGCCGAAGGCCTGCGTCAGGGTCGCCGTGCGGACCGGCGCCGTAAGGCCTGCGGGATGTCCTGCCTGCGCCTGCACGACGATGGCGGCCATCAGCAACGGCAGCGCCAGGCCGGCGGCGGCAAACGCCAGCAGTGGCCGGCGCCAGGACCAGGCCAGCAGGCCGATCCGGCCGGCAAGGAGTGGGGTCACGCCCGGGCACTCACGGCCATCGCACCTTTGACCGCCTTCTTGACGAGGCCCTCGGCAACGTGTTCGGTCTTCGACTCGAGGTGAGATGAGGCGTTCATCAGGCCGGGCACCTTGATCACCAGGTAGAGGACGGCCAACCCGTAAAGGGCCTGAACCGGACTACCGTTGAGCTCGCTGGCGAACAGACCAGCGAATCGGAGGACGAGAACCTGGGCAAACTGCATGAAGACGGTCAGCAGGAAGAGGCGTAACCATGACTGCGCGTAGCGCTTCGTCTCCGGCAGGATCATGCAGAGGGCCGCCAGCGGCGCAAGGACGAGCAGGAGTGACAGCAGGGCGAAGCGCACCACGTAGGTCAGCGCGACGATCAGGAGCATGACGACGATCGCCAGCCGCACGATGATCTGGAAGAGGGGGAGGCCAAAGCCCGTCGTCAGCGCAGATGCCCAGGGGAAGCGCGTGGGCCCTCCGGGAAGGGGTTGCGTCCAAACGGCGTGGATAAGCGCGTTGTTCAGGTCGATCGCCATCTGGCCGAAGAGCAGGGCGAAGTGCCCGATCGCGATTGCCGCCATCGCCCTCGGCAGGATCACCTTGAGGGTGTAATGCGCGCGGAAGCTTCGCTCCCACTGGCTGCGAAAAAAGGCGTAGGTGAAGACGAGCACCATGAGGAGATCCCCCAGGGCGAGGGTGAAGTGGAACATTGCCTGGATCGCCGGATCGTCCGTCAACGGACGCGCCGAAAAGGTCGAGACGTCGTTCGTACTGAGCAGGTAGGTCTCGACCGTGCCCGACACCGATGCGGACACGTCGTTGATGAGGGTCGAAAAGAAGCCGGAGACGAGCCCCGAAAAGATCTCTAGCACGTGAGGGGAAGGCGCACCCGGCTGGCACTACCGGTTGACTGAGTCCACCAGGACGTGGACCAGCAACCCCGCCATCTCCACCCCGATGGTGCCGAAGACGATGCGACCGATCCAGCGCTTCGCCTCCATCACGCTGCGCGGCTCGATCGCGATCATCTTCCAGATGAAGGCAATCACGAAGGCAAAGGCGCCGATGCTGCCCGTCAGGCCCTGCGCATAGCCGGTCCATACCTCGATCAAGTGCTTGAGCTGTTCCATCAGTGCTTGCCTTCCATTTGGGGGAGAGCGCGCTCCCGAAGGTAGCGCTCGATGCCGCCGATCACTTTCTCGACGATGCCCCACTGGGCCGTCACCAGGTGTCGGTCTTCGCGGCCAAGTCGTTGCAGCCAGTCGGAGGTCAAGTCTGTCGGGCCTGACATCGCGGGCTTCGGCCGCGGCGACGGGACGACCTGGACCTGGCGGTCGATCTTTGGCAGGAGCGCTCCGGACGAGGGCAGCACGAGGGGTGGCGGCGGGACCAGGCTGGGGCGATGTGGTTGGAGGGCGAGGTGCAGGCCGACGCCGGTGAACGCCGCCAGCACGGTGACCTCGCCGCCGATCAGGATCGCCTTCCAGGGTACGGGCATCGGTACTTCCTTCTTACGAGAGCTGGTTTCCGCTGACACCGCGTATAATGACACAATTTTGTGTGTTTGTCAAGGCGAAACCACAGGACGCGCTCGACCGGCTGGACGGGAAGGGTTACGGCTAGCGCGCCTGCGCTAGTGCGTCAGGCAGGGTGGGGTATCGGAAGTGGTAGCCGAGCTGCAGCGCCTTCTGGGGGGTGGCGCGCCGGCCGTGCAACAACAGTTGGGATTGGTCCCCGAGAGCCAGGCGGAGCAGGGCGGCGGGCGTCGGCATGATCGAGGGGCGGTGCATCGCGCGTCCGATCTCGACCGCCACCTGGCGCTGCGGCCTGATGTCCGGGGCGACGGCGTTGAGGGGGCCGCTCACCGCGTCCTGCTCGAGCGCAAAACGGTAGAGCGAGACGAGGTCGTCGATGTGGATCCAGGTAAACCACTGGCGACCGTCGCCCAGCGGGCCGCCGGCGAAGAGGCGGAACGGGAGCACCATCAACCGGAAGGCGGGCGCCGTGCGGCTGAACGCGAGCGCGGTCCGCATCAAGACCACCCGGATCCCGAGCGGCTCGGCGCGGCGCGCGGCCGCCTCCCATTGCTCGCAGACGCCAGCCAGGAAGGATCGGCCCGGGAGGCTGTCCTCCGTGATCGCCTCTTCACCCCGGTCGCCGTAATAGTCGATGCCGGAGGCGCTCACCAGGACACGGGGCCGGTCCGCCGCCGGCGTCCGCGCCAGCGCGTCCACGATCGCACGCGTCGCCTCCAGCCGGCTGGAGAGGATCTCAGCCATCCGGCGTTTGGTCCATCGCCCGGATCCGAGGCTCACCCCCGCGAGGTTGACGACCCCGCTCGCCCCGCGGAGCTGCTCGACCCATCCGCCTTCCGCCGCGCGCGCATCCCATTCCACGAACCGGACGCCGGCCTGCGGCTCCGCCTTACCGGGCGCGCGGCTAAGGGCGACCACCTCGTGGCCGTCGTTGACCAGGCTGGCCGACAGGTGCCGTCCGACGAAGCCGGTTCCACCCGCGATGATGACCCGCACAACACCTCCTATGCTGGCCCAGGCGCCACGCTGATGCTATCGGGTTGCGAACCGAGATCCGGTCAGACCTTGAAGCCGCTGATGCGACGCTCGTTTCGCGATTGTTCCAGTCCCTGCGTGGCCTGCGCCAGCAGGGCGGCCCGGTCGTCTTTTCCGGCCTCGCTGAACGCGACCCCGGTGTTGACCGCGATCCGAACGATCTCGCCCGCCTTGCTCGCCGCAAACGGATGCTCTTCCAGAGCAGACCGAAGCTGATCGGCGAGCCGCACCGCAATCGACCGATCACCTTCCGGGATGAGCAGGCAGAAGCGGCCGTCCTGGACTCGCGCCACGGTGTTCACCCGCCGGGTCTTGGCCCGGATGACGGCCACGAACTCGCGCAGGATCCGGCCCAGCCCGGCTTCACCGTACTTGCCCCGGAGGACCTCGTAGCCGTCGATCTCGAGCAGGGCGATCGCGAGGTTGTGATTGAAGCGCGCGGCGCGGCTGATCTCGCGCTCGAGCAGTTCGTCGAGGAACCGGCTGCTGTACGCGCCGGACTGGCTGTCGAGCAGCGCCGATTGCTCGGCCTGGATTAGCTTGCGGCCCATGACGATGGCATAGAGCCCCTCCGCCAGCAGGCTCGACAGGGCGGCCATCGGTTCCTCGAGGTCCTCGCGAGCGCGATCATAGCCCACCACGATGGCGCCGAAGGTCGTGGCGCCGTCGTTGACCGGGATCGGCAGCCCGACCAGGCTCCCCACCGTCACCGCCTCCTCGGTCAGGTAGCGCGACCATGCGCTCTTGCCGATGTCGGGGACGGTGACCGGGCGATCGGCGTGCTTGACCCATTCGGCGATCCCTTCCAGGAGCCGACGCTTCTGGCCGATGAGCTGATCCGGATTTGGCTGGTCGTAGCCGGAGGCCAGGTCTGATCCGTTGTCGTCCATCAAGAGAACCAGCGCGTAGTCGGCCCGGGTGAGGTAGATGACGGCCTCGACCAGATGCTGGCAGAGCATCTGGGCGTTCGACTCGGCAATCTGGGATTGCAACCGGCGTAGCGCGTGACTGACCCGCTCGTTGGCCTGCATCTCGGCCAGCAGGTTGAGGCCGACACCGACCAGCTCGCCGGCCCCCAGCAGCTTTTCCGCGTCGTGCTCCGGCACCGCGTCAGCGGCCTGGATCAGGTCGTCGGGGAAGATCTTGAGGCGGAAGGCCAGCTCGGCCAGCTCTTCGACCGCGTTGGGGGCGAATTTCACCGCCGGGCTGATCGCGGCGCCGATCTGTTCCTGCTTCTCGTTGCGGATGGGTGCCACCAGGTGGCCGAGGCCCGAATGACAGACCGCGATGCTCTCCTCCCCTTTTTTCAGGAAGCCGTGGTCGAAATAGAGGGGGCACGCCTTGCGCTCCTGCAGCAACCGGCAGTAGCGCGGGTATTCCTCGACCGGGGTGAGGGGGTGGGCGTCGAGGTCGAAGACCTGCAATTTGAGGCCGGTCGAGGCCTGGAACCGATCGACCATGCGCGAGAACTCGGCGCTGCCGATCAGCGGGGCAAGTTCTCCCTCGAGTGGTTGGTCCTCCATCTTCGGTTCTGGTGCCCGTTATGGCACGGTTGATCCTCGTCAGCAACAACGATGTAACGGCCCAAAACCTGTCGCCAGGGTCACCCCGTGCCGTATTCAGGCCGAACTCAGAGCGTGGCCCCCGGTTCAGGCCGGGTCCGGCGAACCCGTCAGTAGACTGGGACGGTGCTTTCCACCCGGCTGCTGACCAAGCGGTACGGGGCGCTGACGGCCGTCGAGGAGCTGGACCTGGAGGTTGCCGGGGGCGAGCTGTTCGGCTTCCTCGGACCCAACGGCGCGGGCAAGACCACCACCATCAAGATGCTGGTCGGCCTGCTCCGGCCGACCTCGGGAACCGCCAGGGTCGCCGGCTACGACATCCTTGCCCAGCCGGAACAGGCAAAGGCCCGGATCGGCTATGTGCCGGACGCCGCCACGCTGTACGACAAGCTGAGCGCTCGGGAATTCCTCGAGTTCTCGGGTGATCTCTACCACGTAGAGCGACGCCGGCGCGACCGCCGCATCGACGCGCTGCTGCACCTCTTTGGGCTGAGCGATCGAGACCGTGATTTCCTTTCCGGCTTCTCCCGCGGGATGCGGCAGAAGGTCTCCTTGGCCGCCGCCCTCTTGCACGACCCGCAGGTGCTCTTCCTCGACGAACCCACCGTCGGCCTTGACCCGCAAAGCGCGCGGCAGATGAAGGACATCCTGCAGGACGTTTGCCGGGAGGGCAAAACGGTGTTCGTCTCGACCCACATCCTCGAGATCGCGGAGCGCATGTGTACGCGCCTGGCCATCATCAACCGCGGCCGCCTGGTTGCCATCGGAAGCCTCGATGAGCTGCGCCGTCAGGCCGGCTCGGATGGACAAACGCTGGAGCAAATTTTTCTCGAGCTGACTGGCTCACCGGACGAGGACGTCAGTGCCGTCCTCCGCGGGCTCGAGGACTGATGCGGAACCTCGCGGGCGGGCTGGGCCTGGGCCTGCTGCTGTGGCGTACCCAGCTGAGAATGTTCGTCAACCAGACGGTGAAGAGCGGCAAGCCCGGTCGCCTGATCGCGGTCGCGGCCGGCGCCGTGGTCCTGCTCGTGCTCTGGGGATGGGAAGGCGCGGTCACCGCGCTCGCGGTCGCCGCGTCCCATCGGATCAGCTTCAACCTCGACCTCGCGCGCCTGCTCAGCCTCGCCTTCTTCGCGTATACCGGCATCCTCATCTTCTCCAGCCTGCTCTTCAGCCTCAATGCCCTGCTTCTGAATCCTGACCTCGACTTGCTCCTGACATCGCCACGGCAGGTGGAGAGCGTTCTCGCCGCGCGGATGGTGGTCCAGTTTCTGCGGCTACTGCTGCTGAGCCTGCTCTTCACCGCGCCGGCATTGCTCGTGCTCACGGTCGCCAATCGCAACCCGGGCATCCTGCTGGGGTTTGGCGGGATCTTCCTTCTTTATCCGGTGTTCCCGGTCGTCATCATCTCCCTCGTCACGCTCTTCCTCGTGCGCTTCATCCCGCCCGGACGAGGCAAGGAGATCGTGACGATCCTGAGCCTGGCGCTCGCCCTCGGCATCAACCTGCTGAACTTTCTCTTCAATCCGGCGCTGCGGGACCCCGGGTTGCGCGGGCGCCGCGGAACGGCCCCTGCCTTACCGGATTTGCCGCTGGCCACGGGTCCATGGCTGCCCCCGGGATGGGCCGGGCGGAGCGCGGCGGCCCTTGTCAGCGGCGACTGGCTGGCCGCGGCCGGCTGGGGACTCCTCCTGCTCGCCCTCTCGGTCAGCCTTTTCGCACTCGGGACTCGCCTGAGTGGGCGGCTTTACCTGGCGGGATGGATCGCGGCCGTGCCACCGCGTCGCCGGCGCGCCCAGGTCGTGGTCTCCGCGCGCCACCGGCGCAGCCTCCCATTCCTCGACCCGGTCATTTCCGCCATCGTGGTCAAGGACTGGCGGATGCGGACCCGCGACATCGCCCAGCTGGCGCGATTCGCGATGCCGGTGATCTTCCTCTTCATCCTTTTCGGTTTCCGATCGACACGGCTGCTCACCTCCGTCCAATCGCTGGGGCAGGGACCCGTCGCCGCGATGCTGGCGCTCGTGCCCTCCTGGGTTCTGCTGCTGTCGCTGAGTAGCGGGCTGGGGCTCACGGCCGTCAGCCTCGAAGGCAAGAGCATCTGGATCTATGCGGCGTCACCCAATAGCATCCTGCGGATCCTGCAGGCCAAGTGCTGGTCGACCGCCCTGCCGACGGTCGTCGTCGTGACGCTCACGGCCGCGGTGACCGAATCTGTCGTCCATCCAGGCTGGTTGTGGGCCCTGACCGCCACGGCGCTGGTCGTCGTGCAGGCCACGGCAATCACGGCGCTGATGGTCGGCATCGGCGGCATCTTCGCCCGTTTCGATTGGACCGATGTCCGCCGGATGTTGCACCCGGTAGCCGGCCTGCTGGGGTTGGTCGGATTTTCCACGGTGATCGGAGCCAGCGCGCTGCTGATGGTGATGGCGATCGCGCTCGCCACCGCAACCGGCGCCCCGCTCGCCACGACCTGGCTGGCGGCGCTGGTGTTCTCCGCGGGCGGGGCCGTCGCGGCCGCATCGCTTGGACTCCTGCTCAGCGCAGGCCACCTGGGACGGCTAGAACTCGGCTAGCTCGTCCGCGATCGCGACCGGGGTCGCCTCAACGGCAGTGACCCCAATGCGGTGGTGATGCCGACAGCGTGCCTCGTAGCGCCCTGCACCGCCGATCACAAGGAGCGGCGAATCGGCGGGCGCCGGATGGCCATCCACCAGGCGTTGGGTTCGTGTGGCCATGTGGGAGCCGCAACCAGGATCCTGGCAGGACGCCTGCAGCTTGGTGAGCCGGTCGGCATGGGCGCTGAGCAGGGGCATCGGTCCAAAGGGCCGGCCCAGGAAGTCCAGGTCGAGGCCGGCGATGATGACGTGAAGGCCGCGGTCGGCGAGGCTGTTGGCGAGCGGAACGATCTCGGTCCCGAAAAACTGTGCCTCGTCGATGCCCAGGACCCGGGTCTCGTCGCGCAGCTGCGCCTCGATCGCGGCAACGTCCGGCACGGCGATGGCCGGGAATCGGACCTCCCGGTGCGAGGCGACGGCTTCGATCGCGTAGCGATCATCCATGGCCGGTTTGAAGGCCTGGATGGTCGCGCCCGCGAAGCGCTCCTGGTCGAGCCGCCGAATCATCTCCTGGGTCTTGCCACTGAACATGCAGCCGCTGATCACGTCGAGACTTCCGGAAGGCTCGTCGAACCAGCCTTCCTGGAAGTCGGCGGCACGGGCCTCGGCCGTGTGGTGCCGCCGGCAGACGGGCAAGAAGCGCTCCGGTCGCTCCGCGGACGCCTGGAATCGCTGCGTGCGGCTGGCGAGATTGCGGCAGCCGGGCGAGGCGCAGACCCCGTCGTCGAGCTTGACCGCGATGTCGGCGGCACAGATCAAGCCGGGCATCGGCCCCTGCGGCTCTCCGCTGTAGTCGAGCTCCCACCCGGCGACGACCACGTCGACGCGGTGCCGGGTGGCCAGCTCGTCCGTCACGTCGAGCAGGCTCGAGTCGTAGCGCTGTACATCATCGATGGTCACCAGCTCCGTCTGCGCATCGAGCTGCTCCAGCAGGCGGCCGGCGTCGGGCGCCCCGGAGAGCCGCTGCATCCGGCGGCCCTGGCGCTGCGCCCGCTCGGCCTCGGCGTCCAGCTTCTTCGTCTTTCCGGAATGCGTCGGCCCGCAATAGACGGTGAGCGAGCCGAGACGGCGGCGCGCTCGGTCTTCCAGGTAGCCTTCGTGAAGGATGCCGCCGGTCATTGAATAATTATCGGCAATGGCCGACCACGGGACCTTGGACCAGCTGACCGACGCGGAGCTCGAGGGGCGGGTCAAGGCGATCATGACCGAGATGGCGCCCCTCGAAGCGGCGCTTGGCCACCTGCGCGCCCAGATCCAGCAGGTCGTCAGCGAGCAGAAGAAACGCGAGCGAGCCCGCCATCTGCGGACGAGAATGCAGGTCCGTACAACCGTCGCCCAGGGCCAGATGGCGACGCTGCAACAGGTGGCGGAGAGCGTGAACGACCTCGTCTCGCCTGAGGCGTCGCTCTCCGGGCTGCGCTTCTTCCGCGACAGCGGGACGGAGATCGGCCTTGGGTACGCCAATGCGCGCGAGCCGACTGCGTGGATGACGAACGGGGCGGCGACGGTCGCCGTCCACTCGGTGGCCGAGATCCGCACGCGCTTTGTAGATGGCTGGGATTTCGGCACGGCGGCCCATCCGGGCGTCCGGATTCACATCCCGAACACGAGGACGGAAAAAGTCGTGCCGGCCTCGGAGGTTTTCGTCAGGCCGAAGGCAGACTGATCGACGCACCCAACGGTCCCTCGACGGGCTGGTGGCCCGGCCCGTGGACGCGCACGGTGCCCGGGTCGGCTGTCCCCTCGCTGTCGAGCCTGACCTCGCCCGGCCGCACGGTCAGGCGATAGGAGCGACGGCGGCGGTCGTCCTCGAGCTCGAAGGCGTGCGTCCCCTGCGGACCGGGATAGAGATGGAAGACGAGCGGTTCCCAGGCCTGCTGGTCCGAGTACTGGAGCGGGGGGCCCATCGGCAGGACCGCGCCCGCCCTGACGAACAGCGGCAGTGTGTCGAGCTCCGCCGCGACCTCGACCGAGCGACCGCCCGCGATCCGGTCGTCCGTCCAGTAGTCGTACCAGTCTCCCACCGGGAGGTAGACGTCCCGAGTGCCACGGGGCTGGAACATCGGCGCCACCAGCAGGTCGGGGCCGAACAAGTACTCATCGTCCACGTGATAGGTGGTCCGGTCGCGCGGGTGGTCGTACACGAGCGGACGGGCGAGGGGCGGGCCGAAGGCGGCCTTGCGCGCCGCGCTATAGATGTAAGGGAGCAACTGATACCGAAGCTCGGCGTAGCGGCGGAAAATCGTCAGCGCCGGCTCGCCGAAGGCCCAGGGCTCGCGCGGTGCGGTGTGCCCATGCGCCCGCGCATGCGAGAACAGCAGGCCCATCTGCGACCAGCGCACGTAGAGCTCCGGGCTGGGCGGATCGGTCAGCGTCGGGATGCCGAAGAACCCACCCATGTCAAAGCTGCTGAAGGCCATCCCGGAGAGGATCCAGCTCAGCGCGCCTCGTAGGCTGGCGGCCATGTCCTCGAACGTGCACCCCGGGTCGCCGCCCCACTGCACCGGATAGCGTTGCGAGCCGGCGTATCCGGAGCGTCCCCAGACGAGCCCATAGCCGTGGACCTCTTTCGTGACCTCGAAGACCGCTCGCTGGTAGAGCAGCGGATAGAGGTTGTGCAGGTCCTGCGCCGGCGATCCATCGTGGGCAATGGCGTCGGCCGGCATGTCCTCGGCGAAGTCGGTCTTCATCACGGCGACGCCCGATTCCAGCAGACTCCGGTTCTTCGCCTTGAACCAATCGACCGCCGCGGGATTCGTGAAGTCGACCGCCGCGCTCGGCTTCGCGAACCCCTGCACGAGCGCCGCCTCCCCTTGCGCGGTTTTGAGCACGTATCCCTGACTGAAGCCCTCGGCAAACATCGCCGAGTCGAGCGGGACATAAGGACTCTCCCAGAGGCTGAGCCTGAAGCCCATCGCCTTGAGCTCGGCGATCATGCCCGCGGGGTCGGGGAATGCCGCCTCATCCCAGGTGAAGTCGCCGTGATGCCCTTCGTGGTACCGCATCCAGTACGGGTCGATGTGAATCACGTCGCAGGGAACTTGCTCCGCGCGCATCCGGTGGGCCACGGCCATCACCTCATCTCGATTTCGATACCCCCATCGGCTCATCCAGAGGCCGAACGACCACGGCGGCGGAACCGCCGGGGCGCCGGTCAGCGCGTGGTAGTCGCCCATCATCGATTTGATGTCATCGCCAACGATCAGATAGGCACGCAGGTGGTCGGCCCTGGCGGTCACCTGCCAGGCCGCGACCGACGCCTGGCCCAGCTCGTAGAAGAGCGGCGCCGTCATGTCGAAGAACAGGGCATATCCCCGGGTGCTCAGCAGGAGCGGGACGTTCTTGTAGGCGCGGTCGCTGCGCACCCCGAAGGCGTCGACGGTCCAGGAGGCAAAGGCCTGGCCGCGCCGATTCAGTGAGCCGAAGTGCTCGCCGAGCCCGAAGAGGGCCTCGTCCTCGCGCAGCCGGCCCGTGATCCAGCGCAGTCCCCTGGACGAGCCGGAGGGGGGGTGATGGAAGTTGCCGCGGATGTCTCGGTCATTCGGCTCCTCAACGAAGCGCTCCATCCCGGCCGCATCCGTGAGTCGCAGGCGGTAGGGGTCACGGTCGATCGTCAGGATCGCCCCGGCGGTGGCGATCGACCAGCCACGCCCGTCCTCGTTGACCGTGAGCGGCACCGTGGACCCGGCCGCCGTGATCAGCCGCGACGGCCGCTGCGCGCCCGGGCCGATGTGCAGGCGCAGCACGCGATCGGACACCGCCTTGATATCGATCGGCACAAGCCCCCCGCGATCATCCTCGGCGTCGACCCGGATCCCGGAGGCCCGGGACCGAACGCCGCGGACGCGGCGGATCGCGACCGGCTCACGGGGCAGGAAATCCGTGGCGGAACGCGCCGGCGTCGCCAGCCGCGTTACCAGCCGCGCTGAATCCACTCGTCGAGGTGAGGCCGTTCGGCGCCGACGGTGGTCGGTTTACCGTGGCCGGGCAGCACGCGGGTCTCGTCGGGCAGCGTAAAGAGCTTGCCGCGAATGCTGTCGATGAGCGTGGGGAAGCTCGCGCCGGAGCTTTTCGTGTTGCCGGGCCCACCCGGAAAGAGCGTGTCACCGCTGAAGAGATGGTCGTCGATCAAAAAGCACAGGCTGCCTGGTGTGTGGCCGGGCGTATGCAGGGTCCACAGCTCGTACTCGCCGAACCGGAATCGCTGGCCGTCCTGCGCCCGAAGATCCGGCGCGATCGGCATCATTGGGACGTCCTCATCGTGACAGGTGAAGTGCGCCTTTGTTTCGGCTCTAACCGGCACCAGCGCCTGGACATGGTCTGGATGCCCGTGGGTCGTGAGGATGTGGCTGAGCCGCAGCCCCTCGAGCTCGCGCATGATGCGCGGGGCGTCGTTCGCGGCATCGATGAGCAGCGCCTCATTTACCCGCGGGTCGCTCAGGATGTAGACGTTGTTGTCGTACGGCGGGACGGAAAACACCTGCAGACGGAACACGACGACAGTTTACGATGCGTTTTGGTGGCCAGTGGACGGCGCATCGGCATGCACATGAGGACCGGACGCGGCCTCGACAAGGCCATCGAGATGATCAAGGCCCTGGAGTTGCAGTCCGTCCAGATTTTCACCGACAACCCGAGTGCGTGGCGCTCCGCCCCGGTCGATCCGAAGGCCACTGCGGCCTTCAAACGCTCACTCGAGCAGCTTGACGTCCGGCCGGCGATGACGCATGCGATGTACCTGATCAACCTCGCCGGACCGAACCCTGACTTCCAGAAGAAGTCTCGGAAAGCGCTGGCCGCGGAGCTGGTGCGCGCCGAAGCCTATGGCTGTGCGTACGTCGTCACCCACGTCGGGAGTCACATGGGCGGCGGCGCCCAGGCTGGGATCGACCGCGTCGTGGCCGCCCTTGACGAGGTCCTGACCACGACCGCGCAGAGCCCGACGATGTGCCTGCTCGAGACCTCGGCCGGCGGCGGGGCCTATGTCGGCGCGACCTTCGAAGACCTCGCGCAGATCCTCGGCCGCCTGCCCCAGCACGCCGATCGGCTCGGCGTCGTGTTCGACACGGCGCACGTCTACGCCTCCGGCTACGATGTCGCCGGCGCCGAGGCGATGACCCGGACGCTGGCCCAGCTGACCGCGATCATCCCGGCTCAGCGGATCCGTGCCTGCCATTGCAACGACACGACGGTGACCCTCGGCGGCAAGGCAGACCGGCACACGCATATCGGCCAGGGAAACGTCGGTCTCGAAGGGTTTCGGGCGCTTTTGACCTACGAGCCGTTCGCGCATTGCGCCTTCGTGCTCGAGACCCCGGGCGAGGAGTTGCTCGAGGGTCTGGAGAATCTGAATACGCTGCGGGCGCTGGCGGCATGAGCGCTGGGCCAGGCCCGCTCCGGGCGGTGCTCTTCGACTACGGCCATACCCTGATCCATTTCGACGAGCGTCCCCACTCGTTGTTGCTGACGGCCTACGAGAAGGTCAACCGGCTCCTGGCGACCAGGTTGAAGCGCGAGGTCCCGGCGGCCGACGTCCTGATCGACCGGATCTCCAGGGTGGTCGACGACGAGATCCAGCGCGACTATGCCCT
>JALYYC010000149.1 GCA_030946755.1 Candidatus Dormiibacterota bacterium | reverse complement strand
GAAGCTGAAGTCACGCATCGCCGCAAGGACTTCTGGCGGGCGCAGGCCACCACAGTGCTCGATCCGGCCGTGTCGCGCGTCGAACCACCCTGTCCCTATGTCAAGGCAGGCTGTGGCGGCTGCCAGCTCCAACACCTTGACTACACCGAGCAGCTGGCGCAAAAGCGCCAGGTGCTGGCGCGCCAGCTTGACCGGGCACACCTCCAGTTTCCCCTGGAGCGGATCGACGTCCTCGGGATGGCCGATCCATGGCGATACCGGCTCCGCGGAGAGTTCCACGTCCTTCGGCGCGCGGGCGCGGTCAGTCTCGGGTTCTATCGCAAGCACACCTATCAGACCTTGCCGATCGACGCCTGCCTGATCCACGTCGAGGCGATCGAGCGGGCGTTACCGGCGTTCGCGCGTGCCGCCGAGCACCCGGGCGCGGCGAAGCTGACCGCCGTGCAGTTCACCTGGGCGCCGGGAACGAAGGATCTGCTCTGGGCGCCCTATCCGCCGGGCTCCGCCGACCCGGAGTTCGGCCGGCGCGCGGCCAGGTGGGTCCCCGAGCTCGATCTGAACGACGACTCCATAGGCATGGAGGACGCGGGGCGACATTTCCGGGTGCGCCCGGAGGCGTTCGTCCAGGTCAACGCCCGGCAGCGCGACCTGCTGTACGAGCGCACCATCGCCTACGCGGAGGCCGGCGCCGGCGATCTGGTGCTCGACGCCTACGCCGGGATCGGGATGCTCAGCGCCAGGCTCGCGGCCGGCGGCGCCGACGTCATCTGCCTCGAGGAGAGCCCGTATGCGGTGCGCCTCGGCGAGCTCAACATGCAGCTGAACGACATCGGCAATGTGCGGTACCTGCGGGGCAAGGTCGAGGAGACGATCGGGCAGGTCGTCCAGCCGGTGGACATCATCGTGCTCGATCCGCCGCGGGCCGGCTGCCTCGACGTCGCGGTCCAGGCGATGCTGGCCGCCTCGGCGCAACGCATCATCTATGTCTCCTGCGAGCCGTCCACGCTCGCCCGCGATTTAGAACGTCTGTGTGCCGGCGGACGCTATAGGCTGAGGGATGTGACGCTGGTCGACATGTTTCCGCAGACCTACCACATGGAAACCGTGGCACGGCTCGAGCGCATCGCGTGAGCTTCGTCCACCTGCACACCCACTCCGAGTACAGCCTGCTCGATGGCGCGAGCCGGATCTCCGACATGGTCCGCCACGCCGCCGACACCGGTATGCCGGCGATCGCGCTGACGGACCATGGGGTTCTCTATGGGGCGATCGATTTCTACCTCCAGTGCCGGGCGGCGAAGATCAACCCGATCATCGGCCAGGAGATGTACGTGGCGACCCGTTCCCGCCTCCAGAAGGAGGGCCGGGCGGACCGCGATCCGTATCACCTGATCCTGCTTGTGAAGAACGAGGCCGGCTATCGCAACCTGATCGAGCTCTCGAGCCGGGCGCACCTCGAGGGCTACTACTACAAACCGCGCATCGACCGCGAGCTGCTTGCGGAGCATGCCGAGGGGCTGATCGCGCTCTCCGCCTGCCTGGGCGGCGAGGTGGCAAGCCGGCTGCTGGCCGGCGACGCAGCGGCCGCCGAGCAGGCGGCGCTCGACTACCAGCGCATCTTCGGTGACGACTACTTCCTCGAGATCCAGGACCATGGCATGCCGGAGCAAGCCCAGGTCAACGAAGGACTCGCGCGCCTCTCCGCCCGGACCGGCATCCCGCTGGTGGCCACCAACGACTCGCACTACACTCGCCGCGACGATGCTGAGGCGCACGACATCCTGCTCTGCCTCCAGACCGGGACGATCGTGCCGGACGTAAAACGGATGCGCTTCCACAACGACGAGTTCTATTTGAAAACACCCGCCGAGATGGCGGAGCGGTTCAAGGACTATCCCGAAGCCGTCGCGAACACCGTGCGGATCGCCGAGAGATGCGACCTGCAACTGGAGATGCGTCCATTGCTCCCGGAGTTCGACGTGCCGGCCGGCCAGACGGCGGAGAGTTACCTGCGCACGCTCGCCGAGGCGGGCCTGCGGCAGCGGTACCCCGACCTCACGCCGGCCGTGCGGGACCGATTCGAAATGGAGGTCGGCGTAATCGAGGAGATGGGCTACGCAGCCTACTTCCTGATCGTCAGCGACTTCATCCAGTACGCGAAGCAGAACGGCGTTGCCGTGGGACCGGGCCGTGGCTCGGCGGCCGGCAGCATCGTGTCGTATGCGCTCGGCATTACCGCGCTCGACCCGCTCCACCACGGCCTGCTCTTCGAGCGCTTCCTCAACCGCGAGCGGATCTCGATGCCGGACATCGACATCGACTTCGACGATCGCAACCGGGATCGGGTTATCGACTACGTTGCCCGCCGTTATGGGCAGGACCACGTGGCGCAGATCATCACCTTCGGCACGATGAAGGCCAGGGCCGTGATCCGCGATGTCGGCCGGGCGCTCGATGTGCCGTTGCGCGACGTCGACCGCCTGGCAAAGCTGGTGCCGCCCACACTGGGCATGACGATTGAGAAGGCGATCCACCTCGTGCCGGAACTGGCCGCCGCCGAGCAGGATCCGGCGTTTGCGCCGCTGCTGAAAAACGCGCGCAAGCTGGAGGGCCTGGCCCGCCACGCGTCGACGCACGCAGCCGGCATTGTGATCACCCCGGAGCCGCTGCAGCGCTACGTGCCGCTCCAGGCCAGCATCACGCGGGGCGACAAGAACGGCCAGGAGAAGCGGGCCGTCATGACCCAGTACGAGATGAACGCCGTCCAGAAGATCGGCCTGCTCAAGATGGACTTCCTCGGGCTGCGCAACCTCTCGATCATCGAGGACTGCCTGGCCAACCTGCGGCAAACGCGCGGGCTTTCGCTCGACCTGGCCACCATCCCCTGGGACGACCCCGCGACGTTCCGGCTGCTGCAGGCCGGCGACACGAATGGCGTCTTCCAACTGGAATCCGCGGGCCTACGCCGGCTCCTCCAGGACCTGCGGCCGACCAGCTTCGAGGACATCACGGCCGCCAACGGCCTCTTTCGGCCAGGACCGCTCGAAGGCGGCCTGGTCGACCAGTTCGTGAAGTGCAAGAACGGCGAGCGCGAGATCGTCTACCCGCACCCCGCGCTGGAGCCGATCCTCAAGGAGACCTATGGGGTCATCGTCTACCAGGAGCAGGTGATGCGGATCGCTTCGCAGCTGGCCGGCTTCACCCTGGGCGAAGCCGATGTGCTGCGCGCCGCCATGGGTAAGAAAAAGAAAGAAGAGATGGCCAAGATGCGGGTCAAGTTCATCACCGGCGCGGTCGAACGCGGCGTGACCGAGGCGAAGGCAACCGAGATCTTCGACCTGATGGCGTTCTTCGCCGGCTACGGCTTCAACAAGTCGCACAGTGCCGCCTACTCGCTCATCTCCTACCAGACCGCCTATCTCAAGGCCAACTACCCGCTCGAGTACCTGGCCGCCCTGCTCAACAACGAAGCCGGCAACTACGACCGCGTGGCGGCCGCGGTGCTCGACTGTCACACCCGCGGCATCGAGGTGCTCCCCCCGGACGTCAATCGTTCGGACGCGGGCTTTTCGGTCCAGGAAGGGAAGATTAGCTACGGGCTCGCCGTCATCAAGAACGTCGGGGGCAAAGGCGTGGAGATCCTGCTCAACGAGCGCCGCGAGCGCGGGCCGTTCAAGTCTTTGCTGGACCTCTCCGTCCGGATCGATCCGCGCGAGCTCAACAAGCGCGTGCTGGAGAGCCTGATCCAGTCGGGCGCCTGCGACGGGCTCGGCGAACGGGGCCGCCTGCTGGCCAGCGTCGACCGGGTGGTGGACCGCGCCTCCCAGATCATCAGCGAGAAGGAGAGCGGCCAGACCTCGCTCTTCGGCATGCTGCCGGAGGCCGACGAGCTCGATGATCCGGAGGCCGGGCTGGTCTCGCCGATGCCCGAGATGCCCCAGGACGAGCGGCTCCGCGGCGAGAAGGAGCTCCTTGGCCTCTACCTGTCGGACCACCCACTGCGGCGGATCGAGCAGGAGATGCATGCCAAAGTGGACACCTACGTCAACCAGGTCACGCCCGAGATGGAGGATTTCGAGGTCCGCATCGGTGGTGTGATCAAGTCGGTTCGTCCCATCATCACGCGCGCCGGCAAGGCGATGGCCTTCGTCCAGCTCGAGGACCTGACCGCGACCATCGAGGTGATCGTCTTCCCGCGCCTGTTCGAGGAACGCCGTGAGCTGCTGCTGTCCGACGCGATCGTGATCGTGCGTGGCAAGGTCGATGCGCGCACCGTCGGCGGTGACGACGAGGAGCGGGCCGAGGCGGCCAAGGTGATCGCGGACGAGATCCTCGCCTTCGACGACGCCGGACACGAAACATGGGTACGGAACCAGGTCGTCCACCTCGACCTCCCGCCCGACGCGACGCCGGACCAGATGGCGGCGCTGCAGGAGATCCTGGGTAGCTGCGCCGGGCCGGACCGGGTCGCGCTCCACCTGCAGCGGGAGGACCAGATCGTCGACATGGACCTCGGGGAGAAGTTCCGCGTCCAGGGCGGCGGGCTTGCGGGCGACCGGGCGAAACGCGAGATCGACGCGCTCTTCAACAATCGGCCGGTCTGGCGGCTTGAGGTCGTCCGCCGGCGGGCGCCCGAGCGGCCGCCAAGCGGAAGGCCGGTTCGGGTGCTGGCCGGGTCCTCGGTCTAACGGCTCATGGAGCAGCCGTCAGGCGATGCCGAAGCGCGGCAGGTTCGAGACGACGATCCAGATCACGATCAGCGCGACGAGCCCAGCAACCGGCGCCCAGTCGAACTGGTTGTGGCGCTTCGGGAAGAAGCCGCGAAAGGGCCGCGCGAAGGGCTCCGAGACCTCCGTCACGATCTGGACCAGTGGGTGCCAGGGGCTCATCTTGAAAAAGGCGAGGCCGACGCGCAGGCCCATCAGGATGATCAGCAGGAAGAGGATGTTCACGATGATGCCGAGAAGGGCACCGACCACGCTCCCCGAGGTCACCAGGGCCCGGACGAAGTAGAGAATCAGGATGGCGACGATGAACGACAGGTCGATCCCACCGGCCGCCGGGACGACCCGGCGGATCGGGGCCAGGAACCATTCGGTCGCCCCGATGACGATTCGCCCGAACTGCGTATAGAGTGCCTGCGGGAACCAGGAGAGCAGCCCGCGGACGAGCATGATCAGGATAAAGATGTAAATCACGCTGCCGAGAAAGCTCTGCCAATCGAAGATCATCGGACCGAATTCTAGGTGTTAGCGCCGCCGGCGGCGAGCGAGCAGGTCGCCTGTGGGGTCGTCCGGTGGCTTGGGCGGGATCGGTGGCCTGGCGGTGCGGGCGGCGCGGACGTCGGCGACCCGTTCCCGGAGCCGGGTGACGGTCGCCTCCACCGGCATCGGCGCGACCGGCTTCCCAGCCGGTCGGACCGCCGCCCGCCAGGCCGGAACATCTTCGAGCCGGAAGATCAGGCGCCGGAGGGCGACGTCGACCGGGAACAGGAGCACCGCGAGCACCAGCAGGAGCTCGGCGATCGGCCACGCCGCCTGGACGCTCGGGACGGGAAGCTGGAAGACCTGGCTGAGATCGGTGAGCACCAGGCCCCCGCCGGCGCGCGCGATGGCGTGCAGGCTGGCCAGGTCGGTGCCCAGGTCGCGGTATTCCGGCGAGTAGGGGACGACGAGGCCGGTCGTGTTGGTGTGGGTGAGGACCCCGCCGGCCGACTCCGTGACGTGCAATAGGTAGCTGCCGACCTGGTCAGTGGGGAGATTGCCCTCGAACCGGCCCGGGCCGGTGGGTGCCAGGACGAGCTGCCGGTCGGCCAGGTCAGGCGTGACCGCGCTGATCGTGACCGTCGCGCCCGAGACGGGCGGCGCGGTCACCAGGATGTGTGTGTGGTCGCCTTGCACCTGGGTCTCGACCTGGAGCGCCGGGTCGCCCGGCCGGGGCAGGCTGTAGCGGACGATGTCGCCGAAAAACCGGTTGGCCGAGGGCCAGCGCAGCAGACCGGCGGTCCAGCGGCCTTGCGCGTCGCTGGTCCAGGCCGTGACGCGCCCGAGCCCGTACTGCCAGGTCGCCAGTAAGGGATCACCCTGGGGACTTTTGAGCACGATGTCGGCGGCGGAACGCGGCGTAGTGGCGACGTAGCCGGTGAGGACGGGGAACCCGTCCAGCGGGACCCCGGGAAGCACGTTCGCGAGCGAGCTCAACCGGGGCGTGATGGCGCCCTCGACGATCCAGGGCTTGAGCGCCTCGCGCGTCTCTTTGAGGAAGATCTGGGGCACGTCGCTGATGCTGTTGCTCTGGTAGAAGCGGCCGTGGCCCCAGCCGGCGATCGCCTGCAGGCCGGCGGCGTCGGCCGGGTTCGCTCCAATCGCGACGGTCGACACCGTGATGCCATGGGAATGCAGCCGCGCGATCACGGCCTCGTAGTTGTCCGGGGCATCGCCGTCAGCGAGCAGGATCACGTGCTTGATCGACGCACTGATCTTGCTCAGGGCCTGGTCGGCGGCGTTCAGGTCCGGAACATACGTCGGAGGATCCCCGAGCCCCATGGCGTCGATCTGGGATTTGACCTTCGTCTTATCGCTCAACGGGCCGAGCGGCACCACGACATTCCCCATCGCCCCATTGGTCACGCCGACGCTGTCCCTGGGGGTGAGCTGGTCGATCACGGCGTCGGCCGCGCCGCGAAGCACCTGGTCGCCGGCGCCGCTCTCGCTGCTCTCGAGGACGAGCATCACCGCCACCGGGGGCTTCTGCATGTCCTGGGGCAGCTCGATCTGGACCGGCAGCGCGGTCTCCAGTGGCGTACCGGCGTAGCCGCCCGGCCCGTAGCTTTCGGTGCCGCCGATCACCACGAGCCCCATGCCAAGGTCGCGCACGGAGGCCTGCAGCAGCGCCATGCCGTCCGCCCCGAGGCTTGCCGCCGGCAGGTTGACGAGGACGACGGCCTGGTAGGCGGCCAGGTCGGCGGCTGATCGGGGAAGCGCGGTCGGGGCAACCGTGGTACTGATGATCCCGGTGGAATGGAGCGCGGACTCGAGGCTGGCTGCCTCGCCCGGCGTCGCCTCGACGAGCAGCACGCGCGGCGGCCCAACGACCTGGATCAGCGCCTCCCCGAGGTTGTTCTCCGCGTAGGTGTCCTTGACCGGGTCGATCACCACCCGCACGGCGTGGAATCCGGGATCGGCCGGTTTGACAAGTTGGGTCACCGTGGTCTCGCCGACCGGGAGGTTGATCGCCAGGGTGTTGACCAGGGTCCGGTCGACGTACCATCGCACGATCGCCGGCGTGGCGGTGTTGCTGACGATGGTGGCGGCGACGGTTGCCTGCTCGCCCTGGGCCAGGGCGTGCGGAGCGTTGAGCCGGTCGACGTACGCCTCGACCCCGGTCGGCACCGGCAGCGGGAACGTGTCGACGCGGACGCCTTCGGCGCGTAGCAGGCGGGCCTCGCCGACCGCGTCGCCGAGGTTGGCGCGGCCGTCCGAGACCAGCACGATATGCCGGCGGCGATCGACGGGAAGGATGGAGCCGGCCAGCCGCAGAGCGGCCGCGATATCCGTGTAATGGGGGTTGGGCTGGCTTTGAAACTCGCGGAATTGCGGATTAACCCCGACCCCGACCTCGACCTGCGGATCCCGCCCGTAGCTGATCACCCCGGCCTGGTTGTCACCGCGCCGTTGGACCAGGATGTCGCGCACGGCGGTGGCCTCGCGGTCGAGCGCGCTCTGGACGCTGGCCGACTGGTCGGCCGCGACCATCACCGACTGCGACGCCGGCGAGGTCTGCAATTGCACCCCGGCGAGGGCGAGGGTCAGCAGGAGCACGATCAGGACGCGCAGCCCGAGGGAAGTCCGGGCGCGCCGCGGCGGCAGGGGCGGCGGTAGGCGCAGCCAGGTGGCAACGACAATCACCAGGACGAGGACGCCCGCCCCCACGAACAGGGGGCGGGTCAGCTCAAATCCCACGGTGGAACGCCAGCCACTCGGCAGCAACGAGTCCCAGCGCGGCCAGCGCGATCCAGGGCCAGATCTCGAGCTCGCCGTGATGGGCCGCGTGCGCAAGCCCGCCGGTCCGGGTCGGCGGCAGCGTCAGCCGGTCGGGCGGCTTGAGCTGTGAGACGGCGGCGGAGAACAGGTTGACGCTGAACCAGGACCGCACGGTCTTGCCCGCGACCACCTGGTCGACGGTGTAGACGCCCTGGAGGTCCGTGTCGCCGAAGGTGGCGACGGCGCCGGGCGTGATGGCGCGCCGGCTGCCATCGGGGCGGGTGACGGTCAGCGCGGTCGCGCCCGCCTCCGGAACGACCGTCACCGGCTCGTCCGGCTGGACGCTATGGCTCGGGACGCTCGACGGCAGCATCCACTCGCTCAGGTTCTGCATCAGGATCGGGAAGGCGATCCGCAAGGGCAGGTCCGACTCGTGCAGGTCGAAGCCGAAGAGCGCCTGGCGGTAGGGCTCCTCGCGAACCAGTAGGAGCGGCGTCTGCAGGCTGGTAACCAGCGCGCGTCCGAAGGTCGACGTCCGGAGGTCCTGGCTGCGCGCGACGTGGACGTCCTGGAGATCGACGTTGGCGAGCAACGGGTCGCCCGCGTCGCTGGCGCGGACTCGGCCGATTCCGATCGCCGCACCCCCGGCGAGGGCAGTGCCGGCCGGCGGGTCGATCGCGATCAGCGGGCTCACCGGCAGCTCGGGCGGCGCAAACCGATCGAAAATCGTCATCGCATAGGCCGCCCCGGGGCGATAGGCGGCCGGCGCGACCACCTCGACCTGGAGGTCGGTGCGAAGTTTGAGCACCTGTTCCAGGAAGACGTTTCCCGGCGTCACGAGCAGGACGTGAAAAGCGCGCGGCGTCCGCGCGACCGCGGTAGCCGTGTCGTCGAGCGCGAAGACATCACCGCCATTGATGCGGGCGCTCACCACCGTGGCGTCGGCCGGGACGGGAAGGGTCAGGTCCTGTGACTGGCCGGCCGTGAGCGAGACGGGCCGGATGTCGACCAGCCGGCCATCGGCGCGCCACTCGACGCTGACGCTGCGCGACTGCTGGCCGAAATTCTGCACGCGTAGGGTCCCGGCGCGCGTCTGCGCATTGGTCCGGATGGTCAGCGATGTCAGGCCGACGTTCTCGCCGGAGACGCCGACGCGGTGATACTCCACCGGGAAGGGAAGGCCGTCCGAGAAGGTGGCGCGAAGTGGATTGACGATACCGTCGCTGAAGAGGTAGGCGCGGGCGTCATCGCCGGCGCGGACCAGGCCGGCCGCCAGCGCAAGGGCCGACGAGAGGTCGGCTGTGCCATTGCTGGGCGTGATCGCGTCGAGGGCGCGGTGAAGCGTCTGCCGGTCCCCGAGCGCGGAGGCCGCGATCCGCGAGCTCGGCGAGACGGCGATCAGCGTCATCCGGTCAGCGGGACCGAGCTGATCGATGATGGCGGCAACCTCGCGCTTCGCCTCGCCGAAGCGGGAGGGCGAGACATCCGTTGCTTGCATCGAGGCCGAGGCATCGAGCAGGACGATGCTGTGGCGCGCGAGCGTCGCGCTTGCCGGAAGCGTTGGTTGCAACGCGGCGACGACCAGGGCCGCGGCGGCGAGCAACTGGAGCAGCAGGAGCCAGCTCGGACGCAGCCGCTGCCAGGGTACGTTCGCCTGCCGGTCCCGGATCTGGTCGGGCCAGAGGTGCAGCGCCGGCACCACGCGGGTTGGCCGACGGATACGCAGGAAATAGAGCGCCAGGATCGCGGGCAGGGTGATGGCGAGGACGGCGGCTGCGGGGGCCAGGAGCGTCATCCGAGGAGGCCCACCTCCCGGAGCGTACGTGCCACCATGTCCTCCAGCGGTTGGGCCGTTGACAGGCGCGCGAAGCGGAGGCCGCGTCGATGGGCGGCCTGCTCGATCTCGTCACTCCGCTGAGCCAGCGCCTTCCGATACGCGGCCTGGGTAACCGGCGTCGAGGTAAATTCGCGTTCGACCCCTGACTCGGCATCCCGCAACCGTGCGTCGCCGGCCCAGTCCGGCGTGATCTCCTGCGGGGCCAGGAGCTGCAGGATGGCGCCTTCCTGGCGCGCTCGCTGGAGCGCCGCGATCGCGGGGTCGATCGGCGCCGGCCCGAGGCCGTCCGTGATCAGGACGCTCATGCCGGGCCGCTGTCGACCGATCGGCCAGACGAGCCGGCCGTAGTCGGTGACCCCGCCGACCGGAAACGATTGCAACTTGGAGAACAGCTCGGCAGCCGCCCGCCGCCCCCGGTAGGGGGCGCCGCCCGCGGTCGGGGCATCGGCGAAGACTGTGAGTCGGACCCGGTCGAGTGCAGCCAGTGCCACATAGGCGATCGCCCCGCCGAGCCGCCGTGCGACCAGTGCCTTGTTCGGCGTGCCCCAGTCCATCGATCCACTGAGGTCGAGGAAGACGCTGAGCGGCAGCTCTTCCTCGGCGACGAACAGCCGCAGCATGAAACGGTCAAGCCTGGCATAGGCGTTCCAGTCGATCAGCCGGAAGTCGTCCCCGGGACTGTAGTTGCGGAAGTCGGCGAACTCGACCGAGCGGCCGCGCCGCTGCGACCGGCGCTCGCCGCCCATCTGGCCACTGACGGCGCGGCGCACCTGCAACGCCAGCGCCTCGAGGCGCCGGAGCGTCGATGCCTCCAGTAGCGGCTCGGCCATGGCTACCGCTGCGCGGGGTCCCTGGGGGTTCGCTCGAGCAGCTCGTCGATCACTCGGTCCGCGCTCACGCCATCCGCCTCGGCTTCGAACTGGAGGAAGATGCGATGGCGCAGCGCCGGCCTGGCGACCGCGGCGAGATCGTCGAAGGCGACGTTGTAGCGGCCCTCGAGCAGGGCGCGCACCTTGCCGGCGAGGATCAACGTCTGCATCCCGCGCGGGCTCGCGCCATAGCGGATGTACTTCTTTACGCTGTCGATCTCGCTGCGATCGGGATGCGTCCCGCTGATCAGCCGTCCCGCGTAGCGCAGGACATGCTCGGCGACCGGCACCTCGCGGGCCACGCGTTGGGCGGCGAGGATGGTCTCCGCATCGGCGACCGGCTTCAGCGCCGGCGTCGAATCGCCGGTGGTGCGACGGGCGATCTCGAGCAGCTCGTTCTCGCTCGGGAAGGGGACCAGGATCTTGAAGAAGAAGCGGTCCAGCTGGGCCTCGGGCAGGGGGTACGTGCCCTCGAGCTCGATCGGGTTCTGGGTGGCGAGGACGAAGAAGGGGACCGGCAATGGACGCGTCTGCGTGCCGACCGTCACCGTCCGCTCCTGCATCGCCTCCAGCAGGGCGCTCTGCGTTTTTGGCGTGGCGCGGTTGATCTCGTCGGCGAGGACCAGGTTGGCGAAGACCGGTCCGGCCTGGTACTGGAACTCGCGGCGACCGTTCTCCTCGCGGATCACATTCGTGCCGACGATGTCGGCCGGCATCAGGTCCGGCGTGAACTGGATGCGCGCGAAACTCAGGGTGAGTGCCTGGCCGAGCGACCGGACGAGTACCGTCTTGCCCAGGCCGGGGACGCCCTCGAGGAGGACGTGGCCGCCGGCGATCAGCGCGATCACGGTGTGGCGGAGCAGCTCCTGCTGGCCGACGATCAGGCGGGCCAGCTCGGTCTCGAGCGCGTGCGCGAGGTCGGTGACTTTGGTGGGATCCACGCGGGGTTGTTCGGCGATCATGATCCTCCCTGGCGCACTATTTTTCGCCCAACTGCGAGAAGTACTGACGCACGAGTTCGCGCTCACTGCCGGGGATCAGGCTCTGGTCCGCGGCATCGAGCGCCGCCTGCTGGTAGGCGGTGATGACCTGGTTGTACGGACTCGTCGGGACGTCCTGGCCGGGCCCGAGTGGGGTGGGCTGGTCCTCCGACTGGCCCGGGACGGGCTGCCCGGGGACGTAGACCCGCTCGGTGCTCCGGGCGGCGGTTCCGCTGCCGCTGCCGCTGCCGACGCCGCTCCCGGACCCGGTGCCGCCGCTGCCTGAGCCCGACCCGCTGCCTGAGCCGCTGCCCGAGCCGCTCCCAGAACCGCTGCCGGAGCCCGACCCCGAGCCGGAGCCCGACCCCGACCCCGAGCCGCTTCCGGTGCCGGACCCACTCGCGCCTGCTTGCGCCGAGGCGCCGGGCGAGGCACTCGAGGCGGCGCCGGGCTGTGCCGCCTGCGCGTCGCGGTCAGCCTGGCTCGCCAGCTCCTGGCGGGCGGCCTCCAGGCCATTGATCGCCGAGGCGATCGCCTGGTCGTTGCTGTTCTGCTGCTGGAGCGAGTCCAGCTGGGCCGCGGTGTCGTTCAGCGCCTGGCTCGCCGAGCCGGTGTCGCCCTGCTTGAGCGAGTCGGATGCCTGTTGCAAGGACTTGCCCATGGCGGGGTCCCTGGCATGCTGGGCGGCATTGGCGAGGGCCTTGGCGAGTTCCTTCTGATCTTTCGGGGACAGGCTCTGCAGCTGGGACGCGAGGTCGCGCAGCGACTGGGCGCCCTGCTTCGGGCTCGAGCTGAGCGCCTGCCCGGCCTTTTGACCGGCGCTGGTCGCGCTCAAGGCGTTGGCCAGGTTCTGCGCCGTGCTGTTCCGCGCCGGCGTCTGGGGGTCACTCAGCTGCTGGAGCCGCTGCTCTGCCGGCGTGATCGTTTCCAGCGCCTTGCGGGGGCTGGCGGCCTGCTGGATCTTTGCCTGGGCGTCTTGCAGGATCTTCACCACCTGTGGATCCACGGGCGCAGGGGTCGGCTGCGCCTGGACCTTCTTCTGCGCCGCCTGGAGCGCGGCGGCCGCCCGTGCCTGGCTCGCGTGGTCGGCCTGGCGCTGGGCGAGCACCCGATCCATCGGGTTCGGGACGATCGCCAGGACGAGCGCGACAATGGCGAGCGCCGCGATCGCGCCCGCCTCGTTGCGCTGAACCCGGACCGGAAACGCCGCGCCGGGCCGGATCGCGGCCGCATGGCGCAGGGCGTCGTTTCGAAGGTGCGTGTCGAGTGGTCCGGTTGCCGTTCTCCGTTCCCATGCGGTTGACAGTCGCTCCTTCAATCCAAGCCGCAGGTCGGCCGCCCGCACAATGGCGGCGGGACGCGGCCGAGTCAGCAGCCAGGCGACCGCGGCCGCGAGCAGCGCGACGGGGATGCCGGCCAGCGCCACGGCCGGGCGGAGCTCGATCGGGGCGAGTCGCGCCAGCAAGAGGACGAGCGCGAGCCAGACGGCCGACGCCAGCACCGCGTGCACGAGATAGGTGATCGCCCGCGCGCGCGCGGCGGCACGCCCGAGGTCGCGGACGATGACGTCGAGGTGACTCACGCGCGCGCCGGCCTCCGTCGCCAGGGGAGACGCCGGATCGGTGGGAGGAGGATGGCGCTGATCAGCAGCGCGAGCATGCTGATGATGAGTTGCATCGTGATCGTGGCCTGCCAGTACTGCCAGCCATGGAAGAGGCCGCTGGGAATGACGGTGCCCGTGGCCTGCTGGATCTGTCCCGGGTTGACGACGCCCTTGCCGGGGACGCCGTTCGG
>JALYYC010000118.1 GCA_030946755.1 Candidatus Dormiibacterota bacterium | reverse complement strand
CGGCTCGACCGCACCGTCTTCGAGGGCGTCCACGAGGATTACGACTTCTACAGTTACGCGCCCGTCCCGGTGCGGCTGGTGGTCGAGCTCGCGATCGAGTCCGATTTTGCCGACATCTTCGACGTGCGCCGGAAACGGCTCGTCCGTCGGGGGGACATCCAGAGCGCGTGGCACGAGAAGGCGGCCGAGCTGCGGACGACTTACCGCAATGCATCCTTTCAGCGCGACCTGGTGTTGCGCGTGACGAAGTGCGATTCCATGCCCGAGTACGCCAATGGGCGGCTCGGGTTCGTGCTCAACCTTGCGCCGAAATCCACCTGGCATACCTGCATCGAGTGGATCCCGGTCATCGACCGGCGCCGCAGCCGCATCCTCCCCTGCCACTCGGTCGGCACGGGTCAAAAAGACATGGCCACCGGCAAGCTGCCGCCGGTGATGCTCGAGACCAGCCATCCAATCCTGCCGAAGATCTGGGGGCAGGCCGTCGGCGACATGGAAGCGCTCCGGATGTCGGACTTCGCGGTCAAGAAGAGCGTCTATGTCCCGGCCGCAGGCATCCCCTGGTATGTGACCCTGTTCGGCCGCGACTCGCTGGTGGTCGCCATGGAGAGTATCAGCGCCTTTCCGGAGTTCGCGCTCGGCGCCCTCGATCGGTTGGCCAAGGTCCAGGCGACGGATGACAATGCGGAGCAGGACAAGGAGCCCGGCAAAATCCCTCATGAGCTGCGCTTTGGGGAGATCGCCACCCTGGGGCTGCTGCCCTTCGCGCCCTATTACGGAACGCACGACGCCACCTCCCTGTACTTGATCGTGCTGTCCTATGCCTACCAGTGGCTGGCCGACGACGCGCTGCTCACCAGATACCGGCCGAACGCGGAGCAGGCCCTCGAATGGCTCATCCACTACGGCGACCGCGACGGCGATGGCTTCCAGGAGTACAAGACCCGCTCCCGCCGTGGCTTCTATAACCAGGGCTGGAAGGACTCGCACGACTCGATCCAGCACGCGGACGGCACGATTGCCTCGCTCCCGATCGCGCTCTGCGAGCTGCAGGGCTACGCCTTCGACGCCTACCTGCGGATGTCCGAGATCTCAAAGGTCTGGGGCGACGACGGCCGCGCCGAGGCATTGCGAACGCGGGCGGTCGAGCTCTACGACCGCTTCAACGAGACTTTCTGGTGGGAGAGCGAAGGCACCTACTACCTCGCGCTCGATGGCGAGAAGAAGCCGGTCAAGAGCGTGGCCTCGAATGCGGGCCACCTGCTCGGCAGCGGCATCGTGCCGCCCGACCGCGCCGCGCGTGTTGTCGACCGGTTGATGCAGCCAGACATGTGGAGCGGGTGGGGCATCCGCACGCTGTCAACCGAGCACAAGAGCTTCAACCCGCACTCGTACCACAATGGCTCGGTCTGGCCACACGACAATGCGACGATCGCCGGCGGCTTCCGCCGGGCCGGTCGAGCGAAGGAAGCGCAAATGATCGCCGAGGGCACCTTCGCCGCCGCGGAGCGGTTTGACGACTTTCGGTTGCCGGAATTGTTTGCCGGGATCACCCGCGAGAAGGGCACTTCCCCGGTCCCATACCTCGGCACGAACGTCCCGCAGGCCTGGGCGGCCGCCGCCGTCTTCCGGCTGGTGGCGATCCTGTGCGGTATCCACACCGACGGCCGGGCGAAGACCATCTACGTCAATCCCGCGATGCCGTCATGGTTGCCGACCCTGACCCTACGCAACCTTCGCGCCGGAAAGGGCGCCTTTGACGTCCATGTCGAGAACGAGCATGTCGAGGTGCTGAGCAACTCCACCGGGTTCGACATCGTGCAGGGCCGGCTACCGCGGGGACCACTCGAGTCGGCGCCGCTCGCCCGAGCGTAATTGATCGGTCAGCCGGCCCGCACCCGGGTCGGATAGCGGTGGGAAAAGGAAACCCCTAATCACGCACTCGCGGCTCTCGGGGGGCTTTGAGGCGCAAGTGGCTTTCGGGGTTCCTCATGGCAGTCTAGACCGTTTGGTCAGTCTTCCCGGACGCCAATGAAAATATCCCGGCCCTCGTCGCTGACCGCGGTCTCGACGGCGAAGCCGGCCGTGTGAAGCCACCGGAGCCATTCGTCGCGTGCGAAGAGGCCCTCCACATGTCGATCGAGCACTACCTCGCTCTGGCCACTCGCCTCGTGCGTGACGATCACGTAGTCGACGGCATACGTGTGATCACCGGGTTGGACCGGATGCGACCACTCGAGGTAACGGAGCCCGCGGCCGTCATCGGCATCGTGGCCGCCGGTATCGCTGTCGGGCCGGTACGTTTCCTTCACCCAATCGGGCGCGACGATGGCAACCCCGCCGGGGCGACAATGGATCGCGGCCGTCAGCATCGCCGCCTGCAGATCCGCCTGGGTCGTCATGTAACAGATCGCGTCGTGGACGAAGACGGCGTCAAAGAGGCGGTTCAGGCGTAGCGTGCGCATGTCGGCCTCCACATGGGTGCACCCCGGGTTCAGGGCCCGGCTGACGTCGAGCATCGCCGCTGAGACATCGGTCAGCGTGACCTCCCAGGACGCCTTGAGATAGGAGGCGATGTTGCCGCCGCCGCTGCCGAGTTCAAGCAGCGTTCGCTTCGGCGGCGTGCCGGCCTGATGGAGAAGGCGGTCGAACAAGGCCGCCTCGTCACCGTATTCGTCCGGTGACGAGAGGAGCGGCCACCAGGGGCCCAGCTCCTCGTACATCTTCATCGTCATGCGAGCTCCGTGAGCGACAGGATGTTGCCATCCAGATCCTTGAACCAGGCGATGCGTGCCTTGCTTGGCGCCCGCCAGATCCCCAATGTATCCTGGCCCATGCCCTCGTAACGAAGGAAGGCGACGCCGCGAGCCGCCAGGGAGCGCACGGTCGCGTCGATATCGTCCACGCGCCAGCCAAGGACCGTGTAGGGCGCTGGCTGAACTGAGTCAACGACTGTAACCCGAAGCATGACGCCGTTCACTTCGAAGACGACGGCAAACGGACTCTCCTCCTCCAGCGTCAGCCCGAGCGTCTCCGCGTAGAACTCGCGAGCTCGTTTGGCATCGGAGCTCGAGACGAACGCGATCAGGTCGCTGGTTTCCAGCATCCGATGAGCCTACCGGTCGGCGCATGCGAGGCGCATCGGTGGCCCCGTAACATGGGCGCGTGCAATCGGCGGCGCGCGCGCATGCTCCTCGACCTCCGACTGGATTTCGGGTCCGCCCGCCGGTGATGGCTGACCTGGAGCCGGTCCGCGCCCTGATGGTGGCCCACGAGTTCGCGGAAGAGGCTCCGACGAGGGGGCTTCAACACTCGACGAGATCCGAGCCGGCTGGACCGCCCCGGAATTCGACCTGTCGCGCGACGCGTGGATCGTCGAGTCCGAGGATGGCCGGATCGCCGCCTATATGGAAGTCCGGGAGCTCGACGCCCCCGTCGCAGAGTCCGATGGCTACGTGCACCCTGATTTCCAGGGCAGAGGCCTCGGGACGCTGCTGCTCAATCTTGCTGAGGCTCGCGCCCGGTCGGTGACGCCGGTACTGGAGGCCGGTCAGCGCCGGGAACTGATGGGCGGGATCTCGGCCAACAACCCCGCTGCGGTCCGGCTCTTCGAGGGGCTCGGGTTCCGGGCCGTCCGCTACTTCCTTCGCGACGAGATCCGGTTCGCTGAGCCTCCGCCCGAACCGGAGTGGCCGGATGGCGTCTCGGTTCGCGCCTTCCGTGAGGGCGAGGCCATCGAGCCCGTTTACCGCGTGGTCCAGGAGGCGTTTCTCGACCACTGGGGCGACCACAACCCGAGCGTCGAGCAGTGGACGCATCGCTGGCAGGAGATGGGGCTGGATCCTGGCCTGTGGTTCATCGCCGAGTCGGGTGGCGCCATCGCCGGGGTCGCACTCGGCCGGATGCGTGGCGATCAGGGCCACGTCGGCGTCCTGGGCGTGCTGCGCCCCTACCGCCGCACCGGCCTGGGGCTGGCGCTTCTCCGGCAGTCCTTTGTCGAGTTCTACCGGCGGGGCGTTATGACCGTTGACCTCGGCGTCGATGCCGAAAGCCTGACGGGTGCCACCCGCCTCTATGAGCGGGCCGGAATGCACGAGGCCAGTCGCTACGCGTTCTACCGAAAAGCGCTCTAGCCAGGGCCCCGCGGCTCAGCGCGGACCGCGTGCCAGAGCAGCTCGCCAACGCTCCACGCCTGCGAGATGGCACCGACCGGGCGGTAGGGCGGCTCCGGCTCGAAGATCTCGCTGACGGTGCCCAGGCCGGCCTCTCGGAAATGGGCCATGAACGGCGCCAGCGTTCGCGCCACCACGCCGGGGTCCCGATAGATGCGGAGGTGGGCATCGAGGTAGGGACCGAGCAGCCAGGGCCACGCGATTCCCATCTGGTACGCGGCGTCGCGGCTTCGATGGTCGCCGCCGAAATGGCGCTGGTAGCGTGGGTCGTCGGGGCTCAGCGTGCGCAGGCCCAACGGGGTCAGCAGTTTCGCCGTCACGACATCGAGCGCGGCCTGCGCCGCCATGCCGTCGATCAACGGGTGGATCAGGGCGAGCGCGATCAATTGGTTTGGCCGCAGGCTGGCATCGTCCCCTACCGGCCCGTCGACGACGTCGTAGAGGTACCCGCCCTCGCGGTACGGATAGCGCGCCCGGGCAGAGTGCTGCGCGAGCGCCGCCATGTCCGCATACGGCATCGCGGTCGGGCCGCAGCGCGTCTTCCACTCATGCAGCAGGCGGAGCGCGTTGTACCAGAGCGCCGCAATCTCGATCGGTTTGCCATGCCGCGGCGTCACCACCCAGTCTCCATCCTTCGCGTCCATCCAGGTGAGGCCATAGCCCGGCGGGCTGGCCGTGAGCAGGCCGTCCGACGGGTCCATCCGGATGCCGTAGCGCGTCCCGGCCACGTGCCAGCGGACAATCTCCTCCAACGCCGGGACCTGGTCGCGGACAAAGGGCCAGTCGTCGGTCGCGGCCAGGTAGTGGGCGAGCGCCTGGAAGAGCCAGAGCGTCGCGTCGATCGTGTTGTACTCGGTCGGCTCGCCGGGATCGTGGAACGCGTTCGGCAACATCCCTTGATCGAGATAGGAGATGAAGGTTTCGAGAATGCGCCGGGCCTCGTCGTGATAGCCCGCGGCGAGTGTCAGGCCACGAAACGCGATCATGGTGTCCCGTCCCCAATCGGCAAACCAGGGGTAGCCGGCGACGATCGTGCGCTGCCTGCCCTCGGCAGCACTGCGATGGTGCGACACGCGGGCCACGCGGAGCTGGCTGGCTGCGAGGCTGAGCCGGCGTGTGATCGGCGAGGCTCCAAGGCCGACATGCTGGAGGGCCTGGTGCTGGACCCGGCGCGCCGTCGCCAGCGAGGCCGCGGGCGACCAGCCGCGCGGGACCGGCTCGACGCCCGCGATGATGACGGCGGCGCGGCCCGCGCTCAGCGGGAGGTCGATGAAGCCGGGCGAATAGAGCGTCTCCTCGTCGTCGAGGGCCCGGTCGCGGTCAGCCCGGTGAAGGATGCGCTCGTACCAGGCGTCAGCCTCCGTGAGCGCACCGATCGGGTCGGTTTCGACGTACGACGTCAGCCCCTCCAGATCGATCTGCCAGCCACGTACCAGGCGCTCGGTCCGAACCGGCGCGTGCTGCTGTCGCTGCAGGTCGGCGGGGCGGTGAGCCAGCAGCGGCCGGACCTGGAGCGTCCCGGGCTGCCCGGTCAGGATCCGGTAGCTGATGACGGTCCGGTTCTGCCGATCGTCCATCCAGATGCGCCGCTCGACCAGGCGGCCGGCCACCAACCAGCGCATCCGCGGGATCATCCCGTCGAGGCGCACCTCGGCGAGCGGGCGGAAGCCGGTGGGCGCGACGGTGCCGTCCCAGTACTCCTGCGCCGAGAGCGCCTCGCCCTCGAAGGTCACCTCCAGCGCGGCGAGCAGCAGCACCCGCTGGACCGGAGGCCGGAGCGCTGCCATTAGCAGGCCGTGATAGCGTCGCGTGTTCGGGCCGGCGACCGTGCCGGAGGCGTACCCGCCAAGACCGTTGGTGACCAGCCACTCCCTGGCGATCGAGCCCTCGAAGTCCTGGCACTCCTGTGCGCTGAGCCGGATCGTCACGACGCCTCATGGTAGGGTGCTGCCGTGTCCACTCCCTACAGCGCCGTCCCGGACGGCGATGGGGTCGTGATCACCGCGGGGCACCAGCGGCTGCGGTTCGCGCCAGGCCATGATGGCCGCCTTCGCTATCGAAGTGAGGTGCAGCGCGGCGATGGCTGGGTGCCGGTAGCCGAGATCCCGAACACGCTCGTCCAGGGCGCCAGTTTCGACCTCGCCCCGTCGCGCTATCGACTCGCGTACTACACGGAGGTCCGACCGCTACCTGCCGGCAGGGAGGTGCTGTTCTACGGAACCAGTCCATTTCCCTGGCAGGCCAGTGTCAGCGCGAACCCAGGCAGCCAATGGTTCAGCTTCCTGATCAAGGTCGAGCCGCCCGTCCCGATCGCGCTCAAGGCCATCCCCTTCCTCGAACCCTGGTGCGTCACCTGGCTTGGGTCGGTCGATCGCCTTCGCTGGACCCAGCATGATACCTGGCGGCAGACGACGATTGCCGCGCCGACCCGCTCCTCAACTGGCGCGCCCGGCAACGACCTGCCAGCCACCTACTTCTACGACGTCGCCCACCAGGCCGAGATCTGTTTCTACGCCGACCTGACCACCATGGCCTGGATGAGCGAAGAGAACCTGGCGCGATTCCGCGACATGGAGATCGGCCCCGTGTGGGACGGGGCGGGGCGCTATGGCGTCGGGATGCACGCCGCGCGGCGGACGGGGACGCAGTTCCCGGCCGGCAGGTCGCAGTTCGCGTACAAGCTCTGGCAGCGGCACCGCGCCACGCCGCCGACCGAAGCCGAGGCGCTGAGCACGCTGATCGAACTCTGCGCGCCGCTGCTGGAGCCCGACAAAGGCCCGATATCCGATCCGCGGAAGTGGAGCGCGATGGCCGAGGGGACGCTGGCCGAGCTGCGCAGCGAGCGCGCCTTGGTGACGGTTGGCTCCGTGTCCGGCCATCCCGCCTACATGCCTGAGCCCGACCGCACTGGATCGCCGGGGATTGAGCTGATGACCCAGGTCGACGTCCTGGCGCCCCTCTCCCTCCTCGCCAACGTCGACGACGGCGCCCGCGCACACGCGGACAAGCTCGCGGCAAGCCTGCAGGCCTTCTGGCGCCCGGCAACCAGCATCTTCGGCAACGGCCTGCCCGCACCGGACGCCGAGGAGGTGGTCGACAGCTGGTACCTCTTCGAGAATGCGTTGATCAAGCTGGCCTGGATCGCCCGGGCGCGACGCGACCGCATGCTGCAGGAGCGGGTGCGAATGACGATGGTGCAGGCGCGCGAGCTCGCGCACAGATGCCAGTACCTCTTCCCCCTCTTCTTTGTCGCCGGGAGCAACGCCCCCACGGGCAACGGCTGGAACGTCGCCGTCAACGGCCTCTACGCCTACGCCTGCATGCTCACCCGCGACGCGACCCGGGACGAGGCCTGGCTGCAGGAGGCGGCGCGAGCGCTGCGCACGCTGGCGAACGCGCCGCTGTCGCTCCTCTATCACGAGCCGCAGGAGCTGGCCTTCGGGTCACTGGCCGCCGGGCTGCTGGCCGAGAGCGACCGGGCCGGCGAGTGGCTGACGATCGGCCGGCACCTGGTGGACGCCCAGTTGCGGATGGCCTATTGGTACTCGGACCCGATCGGCCTGCAGGCAGGCTATGACATCCGCGGCGGCTTTCAGGCCTGCGCCGGCTTGCTCTATCCCGCCTTCAAAGAAAATGTCGAGTCGGTCCTCCCGTGGATCGATGCGCTGGCACGTTTCGGTCTCTCCCCTCTCCTGCTTCGCTTCCTCGACCTGCAGCGTCGCCACAATCGAGCCTTCCTTCGCGACGGCTCGAATATCCCGGTCGAAGACCTCGGCACGCTCGAGCTCGGCCGTGGAACCGGCCGGCTTGGCCGCGAGATCTACGGCGCGGGCGAGGTCCTCTGGATGGCGCTCGCCTTCGACACCCTGGCGCGGGCCGACGATCCCGAGATCTGCGTCATCTGGCTCGACGTGCTGAATAGCTGGGAGACGTTCCCGCCGGCCGCCGTCCGGCTTGCGGTCTTCAATCCGACTCTGGAGCCGCGCGAGGTCCACCTGTCGTTGCCGCTGGGTGGCTCGACGCCGCCCTTCACGCTGAAGCCGGCGGAATCGATCCGCCTGGAGATCGCGCGACTAGATTCCGCCTGACTGGCCGTACCACCTGAGGACGCGCAGCGCCCGCAGCGTGTTCCAGCGGCTCGGCCGGCCATCGCCCTCCTCCAGGTTGAAGTGGACCTCTCCTGGGTGCGTGTTCTCCAGCAGCCACGTGCCATCGGGCTGCTGCTTGGATCGAAGCAGATGCACCGCTTCATCCAGCCGCCGGTCCCGGCGATCCCCGCCGACCTGAAAGTACTCCAGCCCACGCAGCACGTCGTAGTGCCAGCGGGTCGGAAATGAGAATTGCAGAAAGGCCGGATCGACCACGGCGCCCGTGCTCTTACGCCGGAAGAGCTTTCGTTCGAGGAGGTACTCCTCAGCCCGGCGTCGAGCCGCGATGGATGCCGCCGAGCCACCGGTTGCACGCTCGTGCGCTAACAGTCCTTCCAACACGCGAATCGTGGTCGCGAACGACGAGCGAACCGAACCGTTCTCGACCTCGCAGTTCCACCCACCGTCCTCGAGTTGCTCGCCAAGAAGCCTGGCCACCACGCCATTGACATCCTGATCAAAGTAGGTACCGAGCACGATGACCATGCCGTTGACGCACGGCTCGACCTCGCCGCTAAAGAACGGCTGGCCGTCGTGCTCCCAACGGCAGCGGTCTCTGACCAGCGCCACCGCCCGGCGCGCCTGGTCACAACGCGGGTCGACCCCGAGATCACGCAGTAGCAGGAGACTGTATGCCGTGGCGGTCCATGGCTGGCCCTCATCGTCGGAGTGGGCGCCGTCATCGAAATACCGCCGCCCCGACGGGAATAATGCGCCTCCTTCCCACTGGCCGTCTTCGCCCTGCAAAGCCAGCAGCCGGGCGCCCCACCCTTCGGTGGCAACTCGCGCCCGCTCCGCCGCCACGGCCTGAGCTGGCGCATCGACAAGGTCGCGCAATGCCTGCCATCGGATCGAAGGGTCGGAATCGAGCATCCAGTCCAGCACGGTCATCGGCTGAGGCTAGCTAACCCAGTCGGCGGTCAGCACTTCTTGGCTGCCCACCGATCAGGAAAGGTCGGTGGAATCCAGCGCGCCCGGGTTGAGCCGCGCGGCCCAGATCTCCTGGTCGTCGACCGTGTAATAGAGCATGTCGCCCGCGATCGAGGCGGCGAAGGCGATCCGCGCTCCGTCCGGCGGCTCCAAGATCGGCATGGTCGAGCGTGCGAGAATCGCGCCCGTTTGTGGATTGAGCTCGAGCAGACCGATACGCGCGGCGTGGATGAAGTCGGGATCTTCGCTGCGGACCATGCCGTTGTAGAACATGAAAAGGCGCTCCTGGTGCTCGATCAACGGGCCGGTGCTGACGTTGACCGAGTCCCAGCGATCCGGCCGTGGCTCGGCGACGACGACCGGCCGCGGCCAGGGACCGCGCGGGCTGTCCGACCGTGTCAGGGCGATCCGCGAGCGCTCGTAGGGGTCGAGCGTATCGACCTCACACCAGAGCAAGCCGCGGTGATATTCCGCCTCCTTGACGAACCGCTCCGGCGGCAGCGGCGCGATGGCGATCCCCTGCGGCATAAGAGAATCCAGTGAGGGTCCGCTTGCCCAGAGAAGACTGGCGATGCCGCGTGACCATCCCGACCAGCCGGTGTAGAAGACGACGTAATCCCTGCCATCCCGGACGATCGTGGGGTCTTCGAGGCCGATCACACCGGGATCGGGGCTCAGCACGGCCGCGCTCCGAGCCGTAAAGCGCCGGGCGTCAGGGCTCTCGGCGAGGGCGAGCACCGAGCGGTCTTCGTACTCGGATTCCGTGCTGGCGTCCCCGGTGCGCTCGAGAACGCGTCGGTAAAGCATTTGGAATCGGTCGCCAGTCTGCATCACCGCGGGGCTCATGACGGCGCGCTCGAGGAGATCCGGATCTGCCCGGAGAACTGGGCCGATCGGCTGGAGCAGCGCGCCGGCTATTTCATGCCGGTCGTGGCGATGCCTCGGACGAAGTAGCGCTGCCCAGCGATGTAGATGATCAGGATCGGCAGGATCGCGAGCACCGAGCCGGCCATGATCAGGTTCCACTGGTTCTGGTACTGGCCTCGGAACTGGACGAGGCCGAGCTGGATGTTCTGCATGTTCGGCGAGGTCATGTAGATGATCCAGTCGAGGAAGTTGTTCCACATCCCGGCGAAGGTCAGAATGCCGGTCGCAAGCAGCGCCGGGCGCGCCAGCGGAAGGATGATCTTCCAGAAAATCCCGAACCATCCCAGGCCGTCGATGATCGCCGCCTCCTCGAGATCGCGTGGAATGCTCTTGAAGAACTGCGTCATCAGCAGGATATAGGCCGGCTGCAGAAAATACAGGATCATAAACGCGAAGTAGGTGTCGACGATGTGCGCGTTGAGCAGCAGGATGTAGCGCGGCACGATGAAGACAAAGCCGGGAATGACCATGGTCGCGATCATGATTGCGAACAGCGTGTTCTTGAACGGAAACTCCAGGCGTGCGAAGGCGTACCCGACCAGGGAGTCGAAGAAGAGGTTCAGCGCCACGACCAGGAGCGTGACGAAGAAGCTGTTGAACA
>JALYYC010000093.1 GCA_030946755.1 Candidatus Dormiibacterota bacterium | reverse complement strand
TCGAACCGTCCTCTCCTTCCGTGGGACGACGGGAATCCGGCTGTTCTCTGTCAGGGTCGACGACGCCGCCGGCTGACCGGATCTAGCGTCGCGCGAGGAGTCGGAGACCACCCTCCAGGAAGGCGATCGCCAGCGCCGCAACGATTAGCGGCGTGAACGGGTCGACGCCGGACACGATCGCCGAAGCCAGGACGATGATGGCGACCCACATCAAGAAGCGCCAGGGGTGGCGCCGCAGGAGTCTCGTTGCCAGCATGCCGCGCCATTATGCTCGACGTTTCCGGGCGCGGCATCCGCTAATCGGATGACGCACGGGCCGACTACTGGAAGATGACGGCCATGTTGTTGAAGTCGGCGAAGTTGGCCTCGAAGAGCGACTTGTCGACCCAGTACTGGGTGCCGTGGAGCACGTCGTTGACCCGCACCTGGGTGGGCGAGACGCCGCTCAGCGTGACGGAGTGCTCAGCGTAGGAGTAGCGGACCTGCCTTCCGTCCCAGGCCGTGTAGGTCCCGACCGGAACGCGCAGGAAGTTGGTCTCGATCCAGACTTGCACCGGGTGGCCGGCCACCAGCGCGGCGTAGATGGTGCTCAGCGCATACCCTTCGCCACCGATCGCGTTCGGTAGCCCATGCGTTTGTGCCAACTTCAGGATGACCGGCCAGTAGACGCCGTAGCCGGTCGGAGTCCAGTCACTGCCGTTCACATAACCGACGAAGTTGGTGTAGGGGTTACCCCACTGCAGCACCGTGTGGTTGGCGCCCATGATCGGCAGGCGGGTGTCGGCATTCTCCAGCGCGTACAACTCGGCCTGGCTCACGTTGATGCCGTAGTAGGCCAGGCCCTGCTGAAGCGCGGCGGTTTCACAATCGAGCACCATCGTCTGCTGGATGACGGGGACTGCGATGCTGACGGTCGCCGGCGCCGCCACTGCGGCGGGCGTCGCCGTGGTGGTGGGTGCCGGCGTTGCGCTTGGCGTCAGGGTCACCGCGGCGGCGCTGACGCCAGAGGTGGCGACGACCGAACTGGCCTGGGCGGCGGTCACCGACGGGCTCAAGACGGAGGCGGCGAGCAGGACCCCCGACACCGCCAGGAATCGTCGCCGACTGGTCGAAACGCAGAAGTTCATAGGACCAGCGTGGTGCTCGGCGGCTGTCGAAACCGTGAGCGCCGTCGTCACGATGTTGCAAGGTGTCCGACAGCGCGGGCGCTTGATTTAGGCCGCCCGAACTGATAAAACGACCTCGCTATCGGCGCCGCACCACCCATCCGCGTTACGGGGCGGGAACTGTTCCGGCTGGCGCTCGTCGGGCTTTCCTATTACATTGCGGCTCGGCTGAGTCTGAACCTCGCCTTGGTCCACGGCCAGGTGACGCCGATTTGGCCCCCGACAGGAATTGCCGTGGTGTCCTTGCTCCTCCTCGGGCGCCGCGCGGCCATCCCCATTGCCCTGGCCGCCTTCGCCGTCAACCTGCCGATCGGCCCGTCGGTCCTGGGCGCTGCCCTGATCTCCGTCGGTAATACGCTCGCTCCGGTCGTCTCCGTCGAGCTGTTGCGTCGCGCCGATCTCCACGTCAGCCTCGACCGGCTCCGCGACGCGATTTCGATCATCGTCCTCGGTGCGCTCGTGGGCATGATCGTCAGCGCGACGATCGGAAGCTCGGTCCTGCTCTTTTCCGGGGCGATCGATCCCACCGCCTTCTGGGCGACCTGGGCGGTCTGGTGGACCGGCGATGCCATGGGCGTTCTGCTGGTCGCGCCCTTCTTGCTCAACTTGCTCGTCGGCGCGGGCCGCGACCCGATCCGCTGGCAGGCCGCGGCGGAGCTGATCGCCCTCCTGGCCGGAGTTGCCGTTCTGTCGTACATCCTGTTCCAGAATCAGCTCGACCTTGAATACCTGGTGCTGCCGCTGATCATGCTGGCGGCCTGGCGGTTTCGCCTCCGCGGCGCGGCACCAGCGGCGCTGATCGCCTCGGCGGTCGCCATCTGGTCGGCAATCCATGGGACCGGCCCGTTCGCAAGCGAAACGCTGTTCGAGCGAATGGTCACGCTCCAGGTCTTCAACGTCAGCGTCGCGCTCGCCTCCTTCCTGCTCGCCAGCTTCGTCGATACCCGCGAGCGGCAGGAGGAAACTTCACGCCTGCTGACCGCGACGGCCGCCGCCAGCGAAGCCAAGTCGCAGTTCCTCCACCTGGCGGCGCACGAATTGCGCACGCCGATCTCCGTCCTGGCCGGCTACCTGGCGATGTTGTCGGACGGCTCCCTTGGCCCGGTGGCTGACGGATGGAAACGACCGCTGGAAATCCTCACCGGCAAGGCTCGGGAGCTCAACGCCATCGTCACCGAACTCCTCGAAGCCTCGCGGATCGAGGCGAACGCGCTTCCCCGCGGGGCCGGCATCATCGACCTGCGGACCGTCGTCGAGGACGCGACCGAGCGCGCCAGGCCGCGGGCCGGGCTGATGAGTGGCGAGATCAACTCGGATCTGCCGGACAGTCCTGTCGCCGTGGAGGCGGATGGGCAACAGGTAGGTCGAATCCTCGACAACCTGATCAACAATGGCCTGACCTACACGCAACGACCTCCGCGGTTATCCATCACGGTGTCACTGGACGGGCCTCGAGCCCTTATCCGCGTCGCCGACAACGGAGCCGGGGTGCCGGAGGACGAGCGAGAGCGGATTTTCGAGCGGTTTCATCGAACCAGCGATCCAGCGTTTCGCATGGTGGCTGGAACCGGCCTCGGTCTGTTTATCGCGCGCCAGCTCGCCGAACGCCATGGGGGCACGCTCGTGGTCGAAAGCAGCCGAACCGGGGAAGGCACCGTCTTTGCGCTGGCCTTGCCGCTCGCGACCAGCGCGGTGTTGGCGCCGCGCTTGCCCCAGGGTCACCCGACGCCCGTCGCCGAAACGGCCGCGATGCCTTCTCCTCCGTGACGAGGTTCCTGACCGTTCCGGAGCTGCTGCGGTCCGCGGTCGAGCGTTTCGGGGATCAGCCCGCCATCATCACGTTCGACCATTCGGAAACCTTTCGAGAATTGGCACGCTCGACGGCCGTCGCGGCGGCCGGCTTCCGCCGCAGAGGGCTACGGCCCGCTGACCGTGTTCTCCTCGCCGCGCCGAACTCTCCCGCGTTGGTGCATGCGTGGCTCGGCGCGATCTGGGCCGGCAGCATCCCGGCCGCGATCAACCCGGAGCTCACCCAGACAGAGATCGATTACCTGAAGAAAGATCTTGAGCCTTCGATTGCGCTGCTCGGTGACGAAGTCCAGGCACTCGATCGTGAGCGAGCGGACGAAACCCCGAACACGGTTGCCGCTGATCCGATGGCCACGGCCGCTATCGTCTACACCTCGGGGACCACCAGTCGTCCGAAGGGGGTGATGGTCCGGCATGCCGCCTACACGGAGAGCGGTGGGTCCTTTCCCGGATGGTTGAAGCTGGCTGCGCCGCAGCGGCTCTGGGCCTCCCTGCCGCTGTTTCACATCAACGCCCAGGCCTACTCGTTGATGACCGCGCTCGCACATGGTTTTCCGATAGCCCTGACGGCCAAATTCCATGCTTCGACCTTCTGGCAGGATGCCCGCCAGCTCGAGGTGACGGCCGTCAACATGGTCGGTGCCATGCTGGAATTTCTGGCCGCGCAATCCGAGAGCTCCTTTGTCGAGTCGTCTCTACGTGCGATCTACGCAGCCCCCGGGCCGGCACCGGAGCAGCGCGGTGAACTGGAGCGGCGATTCAAGGTACGGATCCTGACCGGCTACGGGCTGACCGAGAACCCGTTCGGCTGTGCTGAGAGCCCGACGTCGCGGATGAAGACCGGCAGCATCGGCCGCCCGCGTCAGCCCGCCACCGGCGGATTCGTGAATGAGATGCGGATCGTGTGCGAAGCCGGCGGGGACGCGGCGACCGATGAGGTCGGTGAGCTCTGCTTCCGAAACCCGGTGATGACGCCGGGCTACTGGAACGCTCCCGAGTTGACTGGCGCCTCCATCAAGGATGGCTGGTTGCATACCGGCGACGCGGGAAGACGCGATGGCGATGGGGATGTCTTCTTGACGGGTCGCTACAAGGAGATGATCCGGCACCGCGGCGAGAACATCGCGCCGGCCGAGGTCGAGGACGCACTTCGCGCTCATCCGAGCGTTCTCGCGGCAGCCGTCTTTGGCGTGTCGGCGGGCTTGACGGAGGATGAGGTCATCGCGGCGGTGGTGCTTCGGGACGGTGTCATGGGTAGCGAGGCCGATCTGCAAGCCTGGGCCGCCACGCGCCTCGCCCCGTTCAAGGTGCCGAGTCGAATCCACTTCCGAGATTCGCTGCCCACCACAGCGACCCATCGCGTGGCGACGGATGCCCTGCGCCAGGAGTACGGCAATCGCCCATCCGCCACCTGACCTCCATGCCGAAATCGAGGGGCCGCCAGATGCGCCCATCCTCGTCCTCTCACACGCCCTTGGTCTCTCGATGGGGATGTGGGACGCCGTGCGGCCGCACCTCTCACGGCTCCGCGTTGTTCGCTACGATCATCGTGGGCACGGCGTCATCATTACCGGTGCCCCACACCTCGCCTGCGTCGAACAACCCGAGGCGATCGCAGGGCAAATCATTCGCTGGATGCTCTCACCAACTTCTTAACCTGCGATAAGGAAATCGACAGGATAACGGCCTCACCATCGAGGCATGCTCGACATCGCGATCCCCGTCTACAACGAGGAAGTCGATCTCGACCGCAGCGTCCGGCGGCTTCGCCGGTTTCTTAATGAGCGCTTCCCGTTTCCTGCCCGGGTCACCATTGTCGATAACGGCAGCACGGACGCCACCTGGCCGATCGCGCAGCGACTGGCCCTTGAGGTGCCCGGGGTTCGTGCCCAGCGGCTCTCGGAGAAGGGACGCGGTCGGGCGATCCGTCATGCCTGGCTCGGGAGTCGCGCAGCCGTGGTCGCTTACATGGACGTCGATCTCTCCACCAACCTCAACGCGCTGTTGCCCCTCGTAGCCCCCCTCATCTCCGGCCACAGCGACCTCGCGGTCGGAAGCCGCCTGGCGCAAGGGGCCCGGGTTGTCCGTAGCCCGAAGCGCGAGTTGATCTCGCGTTGCTACAACTTTCTCCTTCACACCATCCTCGGCACGAAGGTTCGCGACGCCCAGTGCGGCTTCAAGGCGATGCGGGCCCAGGCGGCCCGCGAATTGCTGCCGTCGGTGGAGGACGAGCACTGGTTCTTTGACACCGAGCTGCTGGTGCAGGCGCAACGCGCGCATCTGCGCATCCATGAGGTGGCGGTCGACTGGATCGAGGATCCGGACACGCGGGTGGATGTGGTGCCGACGGCACTCGAGGATCTCCGCGGCGTGTGGCGGCTTTCCAGCCCGCTCCGAAGCTTCGCCCTGATTGGCCTGATCAGCACGATCGCGTACGTCCTCTGCTTTGGCCTGCTGCGAGACTTCCTGCCGGCCACCATTGCCAACGCCGTCAGCCAGCTGGTCACTGCCGTGGCGAATACCGCGGCGAACCGGCACTTCACGTTTGCGGCCAGCGGCAACGGCGCGGCAGCCCGGGACCATCTCGGCGGCCTGACGGTGTTCGGTGTGGCCCTCGGTCTGACGACCGCGGCGATCGCCGGACTGCATCTTGTGGATCCGTCTGCCAGTCCACGCACCGTACTGACCGTCCTGGTCGCCGCCAACCTGATCGCGACGATCGTGCGCTTCTTTCTCCTTCGGGCCTGGATCGAGCCGACCAGGCGAGGGCGCGTTGAAAGTGCCTGGCGTCTCCACGGGAGGGTCGCATGAGCGCACTTCCACTAACGGTCGATCCGGTCGTTGTCCAGTCGGCGCCGCGCACCTCCACCGTTCCTCGCTGGCTTCGGGGTTCAGCCGAGCAGGCGGCGTGGATTGGGCCCGCGTTTGTCTCCCTGCTCCTGCTGGCCGCCATCCTCTATATCGCGGGCCTGAGCCGTAGCGGCTACGCCAACGCCTACTATTCGGCCGCCGTGCTGGCGGCCAGCAAGAGCTGGAAGGCTTTCTTTTTCGGCTCGGTCGATGCGGCGAACTTCATAACGGTAGACAAGCCGGCGGGCGCGCTCTGGTTGATGGACCTGTCGGCGCGAATCTTCGGGATCAGCTCGTGGAGCATCCTGCTCCCGCAGGCGCTCGCCGGGGTCGCCTCGGTTGGGCTGCTCTTCAGCGCGGTGCGGCGCTCCTTCGGCGCGGTAGCCGGGTTGATCGCCGGGCTGGTGATGGCGCTGACCCCGGTCGCCGTGCTGATGTTTCGCTTCAACAACCCGGATGCGCTGCTGACGCTCACCCTTGTCGCCGCAGCCTGGGCGCTACTGCGCGGCATCGACAACGGCCGCCTGCGCTGGATCCTCCTCGCGGCGTTCCTGGTCGGGGTCGGATTCAACACCAAGTATTTGCAGGCGGACCTCGTGGTTCCGGCCTTTATCCTCACCGTGCTGGTCGCCGCGCCGGGACGCCTGCGTCGACGCTTCGGACAATTGCTTGCCGCCGCCGGCATGTTGCTCGTCTCGAGCGGCTGGTGGTTGGTGATCGTCGACCTCATTCCCGCGGGCTCGCGGCCGTTCATCGGCGGCAGCACAAACAACACGGTCCTCAACCTGGTCCTAGGCTATGACGGTCTCGGTCGGATCTTCGGGACGGCCGGCCCTGGGCCCGGGGGCGGCGCCGGCGCGAACTTCGGCGGCGCCTCCGGGCTGCTGCGAATGTTCAACACGCAGGTCGGCGGCCAGATCAGCTGGCTTCTCCCGCTCGCACTCGTCGGACTTGGCGTTGGCTTGTGGCGCATGCGCCGGGGCCCGCGCACCGACCACCGGCTGGCCGGCCTTGTGCTCTGGGGCGGCTGGTTGCTTGTCAGTGTCGCGGTCTTTAGCTTCAGCTCGGGCATCTTCCACAGCTACTACACCGTCCAACTCGCGCCCGCGGTCGCTGCCCTCATCGCGGTCGGTCTCGTGGAGCTCTGGTCATGGCAAGCATATTCATGGGTCGCACGGATGATCCTCGCGCTGTCAATCGTGGGCTCCGCCTGGTGGGCGGTGCAGCTGCTGGGCCGGACGCCGAGTTTCTTCCCATGGCTCGGCCCGCTGACGCTCGCGCTGGCCGTCGCTGCCGCACTCCTTCTGGTCCTTCACTCGGCCACGGCTACTCGCACTCGGGCAGTCTCCATCGGAGTCGCCGCCATGGGACTGATCGCGATCCTGGCCGGGCCGACGGCCTATTCGATCCAGACGATGACACAGGCCTACGCCGGTGGCGATCCAACTGCCGGCCCGGTTGCCGCGCGCACCGCCGCACTGGCTGGGGGCCCACGGATCGGGCCCGGCGGATTTCAGGCGCCGCCCGGAGCGCCGCCGTTCGGCGCCGGCGGTCCACCCCCGGGCGTTGGTGGGCCGGGTGGCGTCGGCGGCGCGGCTGCGGTCGACAAGGCGCTGACGGCATTTCTCGAGGCGCATAAAGGCAGCGCAACCTGGCTGGTGGCGGTCAACGGCGCGAACCAGGCGGCGTCCATCGAGCTCGCGACCGGTAAGCCGGTGATGGCGATGGGCGGCTTCATCGGCAGCGACCCCGCACCGACGTTGGACCAGCTGAAGGCATTGGTCCACGCCAGGAAGCTCCGCTATGTCATCATCGGCGGCCAGGGTGGTCCCGGCGGGGGCATTGACACGGCCTCTCAGGCCATCAACTCGTGGGTAACCCAGAACGGAAAGGCAGTCACCGTTCCGGGGAGCAGCACCACGTTGTACGACCTTTCCGGCGCCTAGCCACCTAGACTGAGCGGCGATGCGCGCCATCGCCAGTTTCAAGCTCGACTCGTTCACGCCCGACCCTCCGTATCGTGAGGATGATGGCGTCAAGCACGGTCGGATTCGGATCGAGAAGACCTTTCAGGGTGAGGTTGAGGGACGCGGCTTTGTCGAGATGCTCGCCAATCAGAATGAAGGCGGTGCCGGATACGTCGCCCTCGAACGGATCGTCGGCTCGGTCCACGGTCGCTCAGGCGGGTTTTCGCTCCTCCACATCGGTACAGCGGTGGGGGATAAGACCTGGGCGCGATGGCCGGTCATCCCCGGTTCCGGGACCGGCGAGCTGAAGACGATTCGGGGCAACGGGCAGATCGACATCGATGCCGATGGGCATCACACCCTCACCCTCGAGTACGAGCTCGACTGAACATGGCCAAAGCGACCCGGAGGCGGGCGGGGCTCTCACGCAAGCGCATGAAGGAGCTGACCGAGTCGCTGCGGGTCAAGCCGGGCACGCGGGTTACCCTGCCGGAGGATTTCGACCCGGGACACACTGGTGGACTCGGAAAGGAGGGGGGCAAGCGGGCGACGCAGGCGCTCGAGGACGGGGTCGAGCTGCTTGCCGAGTACCAGGACCGCCTCCATGCCCAGAGCACCCACGCGCTGCTGATCGTCCTTCAGGGTCTCGACGCCGCCGGCAAGGACAGCACCATCAAGCACGTCATGAGCGGCGTCAATCCCCAGGGTGTCCAGGTGAGCGCCTTCAAGGCGCCGTCCGCGGAGGAGCTCAGCCATGACTATCTCTGGCGGACGGCGCAGCGCCTGCCCCCGCGAGGGACGATCGGGATCTTCAACCGATCGCACTACGAGGAGGTCCTCGTGGTCCGCGTGCACCCGGAGGCGCTCGCGGCCGAGAACCTCCCGCCCGAAGACCTGGGTGCGGTCTGGACGCGACGCCACCGGGAAATCAACGACTGGGAACGATACCTGGTTGACAATGGCATTCACGTCGTCAAGCTGTTCCTCAACGTCTCCTGGGAAGAGCAGCGAAAACGGTTCCTCGCACGTATCGATGAGCCCGAAAAGAACTGGAAGTTCACCGCCGCCGACGTTCGCGAGCGCGCCCATTGGGATGAGTACCAGCAGGCCTATAGCGAGATGCTGAGTAAGACCAGCACGAAGTGGGCGCCCTGGTATGTGGTCCCGGGCGTCCACAAGTGGTTCGAGCGCATCGCCGCGGCGGCGATCATCGTCAACACGCTGGTCGAGATCGACCCGCAGTACCCGACCGTCGGCGCCGCGATGAAGAAGGAGCTGCGGGCCGCTAAGCGCGAACTTCTCGCCGAACCGAAAAAGAAATAGCCGGCGCCCACAGGGAGCGCCGGCTTGTCTTCTTGCGACCCTGCGGTCGCCGGATTACATCGTGTGGGTTTCGTAGACGGCGATCTGGCCACCGCTGCTCAGGACCGGGCAGCCCTTTGCATTGTTGGTGGCCTCCTCGAGCGACTTCGCCTCGAGGATGCTGTAGCCGGACGCCGCCGGCTGGGCGATCGCACCTTCCTTGGTGCCGCCGTTGGAGCCGACCGACTTGACCTTGCCGCTAAAGGGGGCACCCTGATCGACGATTCCCTTGCCCAACTTCCCGAACCACGCTCCCCACTGCTGCATCTGGTCGGCGCGCTCCTTCTCAGTCTGCCCCGCGCTTCCGCCGTAATAGACCAGAACGTACTTCGCCATGCTGTCCTCCTTGAGATTCTGCGGTCCGATGGGTCCGCTGGCTAATACGACGAACGGCTACAAGCCGAAATCGACAGCGGTAAGGCATCCTTATAGGAATGCCCACGGACGAGGTTGCGCCACATCCAGTGGCGGGCCCACGGCCGTTGGACTGGCGGCGCAACCTGGCCGCCCTCTGGATGGCCGAATTCGTCGCGATCCTGGGTTTTTCCTTTGCCTTTCCGTTCCTCCCGCTCTTCCTGCACCGCGAGCTGCACATTCCAAGCGGCTCGCAGCTCGCTTTCTGGACGGGCATTTCCGCGGGCACGACCGGATTCGCGCTCGCGATCACCGCCCCCGTCTGGGGACGCCTGGCCGATCGCTACGGCCGAAAGCCCATGTTGGTCAGGGCCATGGTCGGCGGCGGAGTCTTTGTCGGCCTGATGGGCCTGTCGCAGTCAGCGCTGCAATTGACCGTGCTGCGTGGCCTGCAGGGAGCGAGTTCGGGGACGGTCGCCGCAGCGACCGCGCTGGTCGCGACCGGGACGCCGCCGGCGCACATGGCGTGGGCGCTCGGCATTCTGAACTCGGCAATCTCGCTTGGCAACGCCACCGGTCCCGCGGTCGGCAGCCTCGCGGCCGGCGCGCTCGGCCTGCGCGCGATCTTTTTTGCGGGCGGGGCGCTCTTGCTGCTGGCGACGATCCCGGTCGTGCTGGTGGTCAAGGAAAGCTCGGTTCGGGTGCCGAGGGCGCAGGCACCGCCGCTGTGGCAGACGCTCCATGCCGCTCGACCGGGGACGATCCGCGCGCTTGCCGTCCTGGTTGCCGCCCAGGCGTTGCTCCAGACAAGCTCATCAGCCTCGCAGCAGTTGGTGGTCCTGCGCCTGCTGCAACTCGATCCGTCGGGCGCGGCGGGGCTGACCGGATTGACCTTTGCCGGCGCCGGGATCGCCACCGCGGCGGCCGGCATCACCTACTCGCGCGCGGTCCGGCGGAGCAGCTACCGCCTGGTGACGCTGGTCGCCGCCGGGGTGGCCGCGCTCGCCACTCTCGCGACGGCCGCCGCTGGCACGGTGGTCTTGTTGATCGGCTTCTTCGTGGTGCTCAGCTTCATGTCGGGGGTCCTGATCCCGGCCTTCGGCGCGATGACCGGGCTGGAATCGCCACGCGTGGTCCAGGCGACCGTCTTCGGCTTCGCCTCGAGCGGGATCTCGGTCGGTTTCGGGCTCGGACCCCTTGTCGGCGGACTGGTGGCGTCGGTGGCCGGCGTCCAGACCGCGTTGCTCGTGGCCGCGGCGATCGGGGTGGCGCTGGTTATTTTGCTGGCCGTCGCCGCGCGGGAGCCGCGCCCGCCGGCGCCCCCGGTCCACGTCCTGGCCCCGCCGCCAGCACGAACTTGACCGCGTGGTTGAAGAGGGCGGCATCCTTGGCGTAGGCGGCGGCTTCGTCGTGCTTGATTCGAATCCACTCGCGCAACACCGGCTTGTTCCGCATCTTGAACGGCAGATAGTCCACGCCATCGACGACGCGCTGAACGACCTCGGCCGGGAGCTTGAGGGCGACCCCCTCGCCGGCAATGAAGGCAAAGAGGTGGTCGCCGGCGAAGAATTGCGGACGCCCGCTCACCCCGACCTTCTGGCGCACCTCGGGCAGGCGGCGCACGACGCGCGCCACGACCTCGGCAATGTCCTCGCGATAGTTGGGACCTTTCGCGGGCTTTGGCATCGGCTACGCGACGATGGTCTCACCTGGTCGCACCGTTTCGTCGTGGACCGTGGTCAGGCGGCGATCGCGCTTGGGCGCTCAGGGCGCGACGAGGTGAGCACATAGGCGAGGATCGCGCCCACGCCCGCAACGGCGATCACCGTGCCCATCGGGACGGCCGATGCGACGCCCACGATGCCGACGAGCGGTGCGCCAACGGCGGCGATGCCGCTCTGGATCACGCCCAGCAGGGCTGACCCGGTCCCGGCGGCCTCGGCATGCCGGGAGAGGGCAAGCGCGGTGGCGTTCGGGACGACAAACCCGATGCTCGCCACCATGACAAAGAGGGGAGGGAGGACGGCGCTCAAGCCGAGCCCGGCGAGCAGGACGCCCAGAACCGCGAGGCCCGCCAGCGCGGTGCTGATCAGGCCGCCCATCAGCAACCGGGACGGCGCAATCCGGCTCACGAGGCTGCCGTTGATCTGGCTGGTGATCACGAAGCCAAGCGCATTGACGCCAAAGACCAGGCTGAAGGTTTGTGGCGAGATGTGAAAGATCCCCTGCAGCACGAAGGGCGAGCCCGAGATATAGGCGAACATGGCACCGAAGGCGAGTCCGGCTGAGACCGCATAGCCGATGAATCGCGTGTCACGACCGACCATGCGAAAGGTGCGAGCCGTGTCGCGGAGGCTGCCGTCACGCCGGAGCGCGGCCGGAAGAGTCTCGGGCAACCAGATCAGTGCCGCCACGAAGAGCAAGCCCGTGATCAGCGCCAGCATGACGAAGATGCTATGCCACGAGCTGAAGCGCAGCACCTGGCCACCGAGGACCGGGGCGAGAATCGGCGCGAGGCCCATCACCAGGATCAGTCGCGAGAAGTAGCGAGCCGCCGGAACCCCCGAATACATGTCGCGCACGATCGCCCGCGCGATCACGATACCGGCCGCCCCGGCGAGGCCCTGCACCAAACGGAAGATGACGAGAAGGATTGCCGAGGGGGCCAGCGCACAAAGCAGCGAGGCCATGACATAGATGGCGACGCCCACCAGCAGTGGCCGCCGGCGCCCCAGGCTATCGCTGACTGGCCCGGCAACCAACTGGCCGAGGGCGAGGCCGATGAGGCAGGCGGTGAGCGTGAGTTGGATCAACGATTCACTGGCGACCAGGTCGTGGCTGATCGCGGGCAGCGCCGGCAGGTACATGTCGATCGAGAGGGGTCCGAAGGCGGTCAGGCCGCCCAGCAGGACGAACAGCCGGAGCCTCTCCATCCGCGACATGGTCGATGGGTGGATCGACCCCAGGATTGGTCGGGGCGTGGCATCAGGATTATTCACGGGTTCGGTATCAATAACCCGATCACGTCACGATTGATTCCCACCCGGTGCGGTTTCCGCAAGTTTCCGCGCGGAACGCGCGTTCTGCCCCCGATGAACCTTCTCAGAATTGCGCTCACCGTATTCTCGATTGTGAACGTCGTGTTCTGGGCGATTCTCGCCTGGGCATGGGCCGTCCGCCCCGCGTGGGCTGCGCGACTTCCGTTCAACCTCGGCACCGACGTGCGCTACAAGACCGCCGTCCCGACCTGGGCTCGCCTGGCTGCCGCAATTGCCGCCTTCTGGGCCGTGGCGGCCGTCCTCTACTTGACCCTCTTCGCCTCGAACCGGGTTGCCTTCGCGGCGCTCTTCGTCACCGCGGCGATCTTCCTGATCCTCGCGCTCGGCGCCGCCGCGCGCGTCTACCAGGTGCTCCAGAAGGGCAAGGTGCCCGCGATCGCCGACCGTCTCAAGCGCGTCAGCTAAATTCTCGCGCATCGCCTCGGCTGATCCCCTCGTTCAGATGACGGGGGGATCAGCGAGTCGCTTGGCAAGCCTTCTCAGGAAGAAATTCCAGCCGTATCGATGGGCGTCCACACCGTCGGTTGGCAGCAACGTTTGTCGCAGCTGAAGCCGACGGTCCGTTGGTTCGCACCATGCGATTCAACTCCGTGGCCGATATCAACGCGGCACGGACTGACATCCAGGAGGCGGTACGCGCCTGGATCGCCCTCCGGGAGAAGAAGCGCTAACTCGTTCGTGAATCAGGCCTCGGCCGGTGGCTTCCCGCAAAATCGTCAGGTGAGCCGCTGGCGGGAGGTCGTAGCCGCAGAGCCCGCCTTCGCGGAGCGGGTACTGCGGATCTTCGATCAGCGGAAACACAAGACGCTTGCGACCCTCCGCGCCGACGGGTCGCCGCGCATCAGCGGCATCGAGGCCGAGGTTGTCGACGGCGACGTCTGGCTGGGCATGATGCCCGATTCCCTGAAGCTGCGGGACCTCCTGCGCGATCCACGGCTGGCGCTGCACGCCACGTCAGACGATCCACCCACTGACGGACCGAGCGGGTGGATGGGCGACGCGAAGCTCAGCGGCCGCGCCGTCGTGGGACAGCGACCCGATCGGCCTCAACCCCCAGCGAACTGGTTTCGCATCGAGATCGATGAGGCCGTGCTGACCTACGTCAGCGATCCGCCGGCTTTTCTCGTCATCGAGTCCTGGCACCCGGGTCGCGGCTTGCAACGCACGCAACGCAAGTGAGCGCGCCAGCGCGCCCCAGCGTGCGCATGACGGGCAGCGACACGACCCGTGCCCTCCTGGTCGTGGTTGTCTGGGGGCTGAACTTCATCGTGATCGATCGCGGCCTGAAGACGCTTCCGCCGCTGTTGTTCGTCACCCTGCGCTTTGCGTTCACGGCGTTGCCGGCGGTCTTCTTCGTGCCGCGGCCTGGCGCACGCTGGTACTGGATCCTCGGCCTCGGCCTCTTCACGAATACCGGACAATTCGGGCTGCTCTTCGTGGCGATCCATCGCGGGGTCCCGGCCGGTCTCGCCTCGCTGGTCCTGCAGTGCCAGGTGGCTTTCACCTTGATCTTTGCCGCCGCGGTGCTGCGAGAAACGCCGCGCCCGCTCCAGGTGATCGGCACGCTGGTCGCCTCGATCGGCATCGTGATCATCGCGCTCGGACACGGCGCCAGTACGCCCGTGGTGCCGCTGTTGCTGGTCATCCTTGCGGGGGCGTGCTGGGGGGCGGGCAACATCTGCACCCGCTTCGCGAAGGCGAAGTCCGCCTTTGGGCTGATCGTCTGGGCCGGGCTGATCGCCCCGTTGCCGCTGCTGGCCTTGTCCTTCTGGCTCGAAGGCCCACAAGCCGATCTTGCCGCGATCCAGCACCTGTTTCCGACGGGTGCGCTCGCGCTGGCGTACATCGTGATCGGCGCGACCATGTTCGGCTACGGGACCTGGAGCGCCCTCCTGCGCCGGTATCCGGCGCCGGTCGTGACGCCGTACGCGTTGCTGGTCCCGGTTGTCGGGATCCTCTCCGCCTGGATCGTCCTGGCTGAAGTTCCTTCACGGTGGGAGCTTGCCGGCGGCGTCGTCGTCATGATCGGTTTGGCACTGGTCACCGGCGTGGCGGGCGCGGCGTGGCGCCGGGCCGGCCGGCTGGGACGGGAGCGCGCCGCCGCCTAAAGGGCTTGCGTTCCTAACGGTGTTAGGTTAACCTAACGGCGTTAGGTATGGCGGTTGCATTCAAGACTGACGTCCGGGAGGGCCGCCGCCGCCAGATCGTCGACGCGGCCTGGGCGATCGCCCGCGAGTCGGGGATCGGCTCGGTCGGCCTTCGCGAGGTGGCGCGACGCAGCGGGATGCGCGCCCCGAGCCTCTACGAGTACTTCGACAGTAAGAACGCGATCTACGACGCCATGTTTGCCGAGGGGTACGAGGCGTTTTTGCGGCTTGTCCCCGCGGCGGCCGAACCCGGGCCATCGCAGCGTCTCGCGACGGCATGGGTGCGCGAATTCTTTGCTTTCTGCCGGGCGGACCTGGCCCGGTACCAGCTGCTCTTCCAGCCGTCGGTCCCTGGCTTTCATCCCTCCGAGACATCGATGCGGACGGCGAGGCGCGCGCTGGCCGTGCTCGACGACTTTCTTCACGAATCCGGTGTCACTCGTCCCGGAGCTTCTGAACTCTGGACGGCGTTGGTCACGGGCATGGTCAACCAGCAGATGGCCAACGACCCGGAGGGAACCCGCTGGGAGCGGCTCGCGGATGAGGCGGTAGCGATGTTCTTCAACCATTTCGCAGAGGAGGCTCACAAATGATCGAGATGACCGCCAAAATGATGCCGGCCGATTCGCCGCGCCGGCTGGCCGGTGATGAGATATGGGCGGTCGCGGGCGCCGAGTACCTGCGCATGCTCGACCTCTTGCGCTCCCTGCAAGGCGGCGACTGGTTGCGGTCGACCGACTGCACGGCATGGGATGTCCGCGCCATGGTCGGCCACCTCGTTGGTTCGGTCGAAGCTCTGGCAAACCCGATCGAAATGGTTCACCAGTTTCGCGTCGGGGCGGGGCTCGTCAAGCGCAGGCAGGCCGACGGCGACATGCTGGTGGATGGCGCCAACACGGTCCAGGTGAGGGATCGGGCCGAGTTCTCGACAACCAAGCTGATTTCACGGTATGAACGGGCGATCCCCAGGGCGATGGGCTGGCGGCGCCGCTTCCGCTGGACTCCCGGATCGATGCGCGACGTCGGTGGCCGGTTCCGGCTGCGCGAGCTCTATGAGGTCATCTACACCCGCGACACCTGGATCCACCGCGTTGATATCGCGCGCGCGACCGGAAGAGCGATGGTCCTGACCGCAGACCACGATGGCCGGATCGTGGCGGACGCCGTCACCGCCTGGGCAAACAAACACGGCCGTCCGTACGATCTTCGCCTGAGCGGTCCGGCGGGCGGCCGGTTCGTGACTCGGACCGCGGCGGCGCCGGTGACGATCGACGCCGTCGAGTTCCTCCGTGCCTTGAGCGGCCGCGGGACTCGCGACGAGATTCTGGGGACCCGCATCGTCTTCTGACCGGGACGCGGCGGTTGTTAGCTTGGCGTTCCGGAGCGAACCTGGCGCAGCGTCTGGCGCATTTGGTTCAGATGGAATCGGTCGTGGCCTGCGAGCATCCGAAACATGAGGTCGTAGCTTTCCGCGCCCCGCTCCGTGTGCATCACGAGCCGGGTGCGGTCATCGGGTGACGCTCGCCGCCAGAGCGTGAGATTGGCCGTGCGCAACGCGGTGAAGGCCTCGAGGAGCTCCTCGGGCTCCTTGTCATTGTGCCGGAGGTTTACGACCCAGAGGTCCTGGTCGTAGCCGCCTACCGAGGTGCCGTTCTGGGCCAGGGCCCAGCGGTAGCGACCGGAGATGACGAGCTCGGCATCCGCCACATGACCGAGCAGCTCGAGGATCGACCACTCTTTCGGAGCCGGCCGGGTGCGCTTATCCTGAGCAGCCTCTTGCAAGATCGCCCGCAGCTCCCCCTGGGTCTGGGCCTGCACCTTGGCGGGATCGTCCGAACCAAGTAGAGACAACAGTTGTTGCTGGTAAGCGGCGGCGGCCACCAGGTCGGGCGCGTGTTCAGCCACGGGCGCAGTCTACAGAAGGCCGGCGGCGGCGGCGGCCCGCGCCCGCTCCCGAATCACGTCGTACGATCGGTCGTCGATCCGGACAAAGCGCTCGACCTGGCCGGCGGCCAGCCGTTGCTTCCCTTCGGGGTCGGCCGCGGCATCGAGCAGGGCTCGGCGCACCGCGGAGCGTACCCGTTCGGGAACGTGGCCTCCCACCACGACTGGCTGGATGGGCGCCGTCCTGAAGCTGCTCAGAACGCGCACCGCCGATGCCAGCGATCGGTCTTGACTCATCGCGACGTCCAGGACCTGGCAATCGATGGCCGACGCATCGATCTCGCCCGCCCGCACCAATCGAATCGATTCTTCGTGCCAGCCAGCCTCGACCATCCGAGCGAAGAACGCACGTCCGGCCCCCGCCAACCGGAGGTGGTCAAGGGTAGCGAGATAGCCAGAATAAGAAGCGGGTTCGTTGAACGACCAGGAGCATCCGCGCAGATCGGCGAACGAGCGGTAGGGGCTGTCTGCGCGCACGATGACCCGCGAGCAATAGTCGGACCAGCGGCCGTGCTCGGATCCAGCGAGCACCGGGGCGGCGAGGAGTTCGACGGAGGAACTCGGGTCATCCGCCAAACGGACATAAGGCCACCCGCAAAGAAACGCGGCATCCACCTCGCCTTTGGTCAGCTCTCCGTACGAGGACCCCACGACCAGACGGGTCTCGCAGTCAAGCGTCGTGCCGACCCGATCCGTTATCCACTGATAAACCGGCCGCATGATGGGGGCGAGGTAAGTGGCAAACGTGAGCGAGGTCACTCCGCAGAGAATACGGGGGTGAGGTCCCTGACCGCGTTGCCCAAGGCCGAATTGCATCTCCATATCGAAGGGACGCTCGAGCCGGAATTGATGTTCGCGCTCTCGAGGCGGAATCACGTTCCGGTCCCTTACAAGTCGGTGGAAGCCGTCCGAGCGGCCTACGTCTTCAGCGACTTGCAGTCATTCCTCAACATTTATTACGCGGGCTGCACCGTTCTGGTCGAGGAGCTGGATTTCTACGACCTGGCCTCGGCCTACCTGGAGCGCGCCTCGGCCCAGGGGGTCCGGCACGCCGAGATCTTCTTCGACCCGCAAACGCACACCGCGCGTGGCATCCCGATAGAGACCGTCATCAATGGGCTGCATCGAGCCCTGGACGAGGCCAGGAACCGGCTTGGCATCTCGGCCAGCCTGATCCTTTGCTTTCTTCGGCACCTCAGCGCCGAATCGGCGATGCAGACGTTGCGCCAGGCCCTGCCGCTCCGGGACCAGTTCATCGCCGTGGGGCTGGACTCATCCGAGGTTGGGCATCCGCCGAGCAAGTTCAAGCAGGTCTTCGATGTGGCACGATCGGAGGGCTTGCTGACCGTCGCCCATGCCGGTGAGGAAGGGCCGCCGTCGTACATCTGGGAGGCGCTCGACCTGCTGCATGCTAGGCGAATCGACCACGGCGTGCGCTGCCTGGAGGATGACCGGTTGGTCGATCGGTTGGTCGCCGACCAAGTCCCGTTGACGGTGTGCCCACTCTCCAACGTGAAGCTTCGAGTCTTTCCCACGCTGCGTCACCACAACCTGGGACGCATGCTCGAACGCGGCTTGCTGGTCACGATCAACTCCGATGACCCGGCCTACTTCGGCGGCTACATCGATGACAACTACGGGCAGGT
>JALYYC010000081.1 GCA_030946755.1 Candidatus Dormiibacterota bacterium | reverse complement strand
CGGTTCGCGCCCCCATCGTCTAGCGGCTAGGACGCGGCCCTTTCAAGGCTGCAACGGCGGTTCGATTCCGCCTGGGGGTACTCAAATCCGAGGTTCGGGGCGTATGTGACGGCCTGCCAGGCCCTCACCCGACTTGCTTCCTCACAGCGTCATCATTTATGTGGGCAAGCTCAGTACCGTAATGGCCGGCGCGGCGGCGCTGCTCTGCATGACGTCGTGCGGTCCCGCCGTTGGAGCCCGGGCACCTCTGCCTCCGGGTTCGAGTTCGCCCCCGGCGATGATCACGACAAGCTCCCCGCCGCTCACCGGTCCAGCCGCGGCGACGCCCGAGCCGGCGCCGCCGCCCACTCCGCGCCTGCCTCCAGCCACGAGCCAAACCCCGGCTGTCGTCACGCCGGCACTTTCAGATCTTGTCCGGAGTGGTGCGCCCGCCTATGTCGCGGTGAGTGTAGCCACCGGCTGGCATAGCCCCAGTGCCGTACGTCCCATCGACGCCCCGGCTATCGCCAACCCGGTTCGCCTCCGCCAATGGCTAAACGCCATGACGGTTGCACAGCGGGCCGACCTGATCGGCCGCGCCGACACCCAGGTTCTGCTCGGCGAGCCCGTGGATGTGCTTTTGGTCCGAGGTGCCTGGGCCCAGGTTGTCATTCCCGGTCAGCGCACCACCCTGAACACCAGGGGCTATCCGGCGTGGCTTCCTGTCAGCCAGCTTACCGCCCTCGCTCCGCAGTCGACGGCGACGATGGCTACAGTCGTTGTGCCGACCACCTGGTTGCGGACCAACCTGGGTGCGCCCACGCTGGAAGTAAGCTTCGGCACCAGGCTGCCAGTGATTGCTGTTGCCGGAACCAGCGTGGAACTGGCCCTCCCAGGCGGCCGGCGCCTTGTTGCGGATGCGTCACGTTTGTTGCTCACGAAAGCCGACGGGTCGCCGATGGCGGCGAGCGGTAGCGCGCTGCTTGAAACAGCTCGTAGCTTTCTTGGCCTGCCATACCTGTGGGCTGGAACCTCGGCTTTTGGGTTCGATTGCTCCGGCCTGGTCTACTCGGTCTTCCGCGCTCACGGCGTGCTGCTGCCGCGTGACGCGGATAACCAGGCGGGCGCGGGGCGCCCGGTCCCACGAGCCGCCCTGCAGCCTGGTGACCTGGTCTTCTTTGCCACAAACGGCTACATTCACCACGTCGCGATCTACGCGGGGAACGGTCAAATCCTCGATTCGCCCCGAACCGGAGCTGCCGTCGAAGTCATACCTCTCTCGACCTACTCGGACTACGCAAGCGCCCGCCGGGTTTTGCCCTAAACGTGTGCAAGGGAGACATTGCGTCATTTACCTGATACACTTGCTTCGACCTCATATATCAGGTCGCCCGCTCTGGGTTCTCCTCCCCGTCACTGAACGGTGTCCTGCAGATCGCGGCTAACAATAAATAATAGGTAGAGGGGACCGAGGAGTACCCCTCGTGACATCGACGTTTGCCGATCTGGGCGTGAGTGCCCGCATGCTGACCGCCTTAGCCAAGAGTTCGATCGACGCCCCCGTGGCCGTCCAGGCCGAAGCCATTCCCCCCATGCTGCGCGGCAGCGATGTGGTCATCCAGGCCCCCACCGGCTCCGGGAAGACGCTCGCCTTCATGCTTCCGCTGGTGGAAAAACTGATGGCCGTCAGCGGACCGGGCCCCCGAGCGCTGGTCGTGACGCCCACCCGCGAACTGGCGATCCAGGTCGAACGGGTCTTCCGCTCGCTCTCGACCAACCTCAAGTGTGGACTGATCTACGGTGGCGTCGGATATGCCACCCAGGAGTTAGCCCTCAAAGCGGGGGTCGACGTCGTCATCGGCACCCCGGGGCGCATCCTGGACATGGTCACGCGCCGGAAGCTCTCCCTGAGCCGGGTCCATCTCCTCGTTCTGGACGAAGGCGACGAGATGCTGGACGCCGGCTTCGCGCCCGACGTCGAGCGGATCATCAACCTTACCTATGAGCCCCAGATCGTGCTCGCCTCCGCGACCATGCCCGACTGGGTCACCCGCATGATCGAGCGACACCTCGACAATCCGGTTCGGGTGGTGGTCGTCTCGGAAGCCGAGGACCTGCTCGAGCACGGGCTGCTCAGGGTGGCGCGAGTGGAAAAGGTCCGCACGCTCAGCCGCCTGCTGCAGTCGCATCGCGGCTCGGCGATCGTGTTCGGCCGTACCAAGCACGGCGTTCGCAAGCTCAGCCGTGACCTGCGGAACATGGGGCACGACAGTGCCGACCTGCAGGGCAACCTCTCGCAGAACGTGCGCGACCGCACCATGGACGGCTTTCGCGCCATGCGGACCAACGTCCTGGTCGCCACCAACGTGGCGGCCCGCGGCCTCGACATCAGCCACGTGGACCTGGTGATCAACTTCGACCTCCCCGATTCACCGCAATGGCTGACCCACCGCGTCGGACGGACTGCCCGCATGGGGACGAAAGGCCGAGCGTTGACTTTTCTCACGCCCGAGGACGAACCGGCCTGGCGCCAGCTGCGCCGGCAGGGTGCCCCGGATCTGCCGGAGATCGACCTGAGTCACCTGTTCAATGCCGGTGACTGGCGCTACGTGGCGTCCACCCTGGTCCAGGTCCAGCCGACCGCGAATGGGAACGCGCCGCGCCCGGCGCGCAATGGCAACGGCCAATCCTGGAACACGCGCCGGCGGCGTAGCCGGTCGCGCGGTCCGCGTCCGCTCGATCAGCGGCCGGCGTCGACCGGGTAACTCGGCCCAGCCGCTAAGCTAGGCGAGGCAGGAGCGTCCACTCGTTCGTGGGGTGAGTCAATGGTGAAAAGTTCGGTAACCGAAGCACGCACAACGCACGATTTCGAGTTCATGCGCGAGCTCGGCCAGCAGCTGCGCGTGGACGGAATCCGGATGAGCACCGCGGCGGCGTCCGGCCATCCGACCTCGTCGATGTCCGCCGCGGATTTGATGGCCGTGCTGATCTGCCGCTACCTGCACTACGACTGGAACAATCCCTCCCAGCCGACCAACGACCACCTGATTTTCTCCAAGGGTCACGCCTCGCCGTTGCTGTACGCAATGTTCCGCGCGGTCGGCGTCATCGGCGAAGAGGAGATGATGACGTACCGGAAATTCGGGTCGCCACTCCAGGGGCATCCGACGCCGGTCCTGCCTTGGGTAGACGTGGCAACCGGGTCGCTCGGCCAGGGCCTACCGATCGCCGTCGGTGTGGCACTGGCGGGGCGCAAGCTCGACAAGCTTCCGTATCACGTCTGGACGCTCTGCGGGGATAGCGAACTCGCCGAAGGCTCGATCTGGGAAGGCCTCGACAAGGCCAGCTACTATCAGCTCTCGAACTTCACCGCCATCTTCGACATCAACCGCCTCGGCCAGCGCGGCCCGACCGAGTACGGCTGGGAAACCGACCACTACCGCGACCGGGTCCAGGCCTTCGGCTGCCGCGCCGTCGTGATCGACGGTCACGATCTGGAGCAGATCGACCAGGCGCTGAGCCAGGCGCGCGACGCGACCGGCAAGCCAACCGTGATCATCGCGCGGACGGTGAAGGGCAAGGGTTTCAGCGAGATCGAGAACAAGGACGGCTGGCATGGGAAGGCGCTGCCTGCCGACATGGCTGAGCGCGCCATCGCCGAGCTTGGCGGTATCCGGCACGTCCGGATCGACGGCATCAAGCCCGAGCCCGGCGAGCCCGCGATCAAGGACAGCGCGGCGTCGATCACGCTGCCCACCTACAAGAAGGATGACAAGGTGGCGACCCGGAAAGCCTATGGCGATGCCCTGAAGGCGCTCGGGGCACGCCCGACCGTTGTGGCAATGGACGGCGAGGTGAGCAACTCGACCTTCGCCGACGAGTTCGCCAAAGCCTACCCGGATCGATTCTTCGAGATGTTCATCGCGGAGCAGCAACTGGTTGCGACCGCCGTCGGCATGAGCGTGCGTCACTACATCCCGTTTGCCTCCACCTTCGCCGCCTTCTTCTCCCGCGCCTCCGACTTCATCCGGATGGCCGCGATCTCGCAGGCCAATATCCGGCTGTCTGGCTCGCACGCCGGCGTGGAGATCGGTGAGGACGGCCCATCGCAGATGGCGCTGGAAGACCTGGCCGCGATGCGGGCCGTGAGTGGATCGACGGTCCTCTACCCATCGGACGCCACCTCGACCGCGCACCTGGTCGCCGCCATGGCCGACCGCCAGGGCATCGTCTACATCCGGACCACGCGCGGCGCGTACCCCGTCCTGTACGACAGCAGCGAAGCCTTCCCGATCGGTGGCTCGAAAGTTCTTCGGAGCGACCCGCATGACGTGGTGGCATTGATCGGCGCCGGTGTCACGCTGCACCAATGCCTGGCTGCGGCGGATGAGCTCGGTAAAGACGACATCAAGGCCAGGGTCATCGACCTCTACTCAGTCAAGCCGGTTGACCAGGACACGCTCCGCGAGGCCGCCGCGATCACGCGCGGCAGGCTGATCGTGGTCGAGGATCACCACCCGGAAGGTGGCCTCGGGGCGGCGGTCATGGAGGCGCTGTCCACCGACATGACGCCACCTCGGGTCGTTCACCTGGCGGTCAGGCATCTTCCCAGCTCGGGCAAGCCCCAGGAGTTGATGGACAAAGCGGAAATCAGCTCGCGGCACATCGTGGCGGCGGCGCGTCGACTATCCGGGCAATAAGGAGAGCGGCCTCGTGTTAAGTGGGATCTTCGGGAGTGGCGAGAAAGGCCGTGTCTTCACCCGGCCGGGGATGGAGGTCGCGCGCGGGGTCCTCGATGCCCACGCGAAACGACACCAGGCCGTCCCCGGCGAGCATCTTGCCGGACAGACCACGAACTTCGTCATCTACTCGGACGGCTCGCCCGATGGCGATGCCGCGGCGTCGGCGATGCTCCGCTCCGCCGAAGACGATTTCGCCGCGATCCAGCAATGGTTCGGCAACCTGACGCCGCCCAACCTGCCCTGCAACGTCTACACCGACCCCGATGCCGGTGGTGCCTACCACATCACCTGCGCCGGGACCGACATTCACGTTCTCCCGGACCCCGTCCAGGCCCCGGGCTTCCTCGCTGCCGAGATCGTCGAGGTCTTCGAGGCGGCCATCAACAACGGCTGGGACTGCGGGCACGTCAACGGCGAAGCCCTCTCGCGGGTCCTCGCCTTCGAGCGCCATCTGGAAATCGCGGCGGAGTTCAACCGGACCGAGCTCGACTGGTGGGCGCAGGGCCACACCGATTACGTCAACGACAACTCGGCCGGGGATACGGATCAGATCGCCGCCGGATGCGGCGACCTCTTTCTGTATTACCTCCACAGCCAGCTCACGTTTGGCTGGGATGCCATCGCCCAGGCGGGCGGCCAGACGCTCGGCGCGTGCTACCAGGCCCTCACCGGCTATGACCCCACGCAAGGCTTCACGGATTTCATCACGGCGCTGTCGACGATCGACCAGGGCGGCACCTTGAACCTGCCCCCATCGGGCAATCCATTCCCGCTGACGACCTGACGTCGTTCTAGTAGGGCAGCTCGTCCTCCTCCATGCCGAAGTGGTGGCCGATCTCGTGTCGCATGGTCTCGTGCACCTCTTCGCGCAGCTCAGCCGCGTTGGTGACCACCTGCTCGTGGTTGCGCTGATAGAGGACGATCCGCTCGGGTAACCCCCGGTCGAGGGCCGTGGCGCCTTCGTAGATCCCAAGGATGTCGGGATCCTCGCCTTCTCGCACGGCATCGAGCTCGGGCAGGTCGTCCACGACGACAAGCGTGTTGTCCATCCGCGCGCGGAATTCGGCGGGGATGGCGGCGAAGGCCTCGTCGGCAAGCGCCGCAAACTGCTCACGGCTCACCCGGAAGGGGAGCGAAAAGCGGTCGGGGTCCAGTCGGGCCGCGCGGCGGAACGCGTCGGTCGCCCTGGGACTCCCAAGCCAGGTTTGGATCCGCCCCAACAGATGCCAGGTGGCTGGATCCTCCGCCATCGCCAGGGCCTGCTCCGCGGCGGCCGCCGCCTCCGGCATCCTCCCGGAGCGGAAGGCAAGCCAGGCCGTGAGCCGGAGCAAGCCTGCGTCGGCGGGTTCCCCCATCCCGGCGAGGGCATCGAGCGCCTGCGGAAACCTTTCGGAAATCGTTGCAACGGCCTGCTCGGCATCGCCGGCGCGGGCCTCCGTCAGGGCCTGCTGGAGGCGCCCGTCGAGGCCTGAACCGCGCCTTCGGAACCAGTCGCTAAGCGGCATCGACTGTCACAGCCCGTTGCTGCAAGCCTGCGTAGGGGCCCCCGTTACACCCCAAGCAATGGGCCAGCAGACCACGATGAACGCCCACGACTTCGAGAACCATGTGCTCAAGCGTCTCACCGCGTTACGCCCGGGGTGGACGGTCAAGAAGGGGCCGGAGGCGTTTCAGCTGACGATCCGTCGGGTCCGTGAGGGCGACCTCCGGTTCAACCTGGAGAGCTTCTATCACCAGTATCGGGATCAGCCGCAGGCGCTCGACCGCCTGTTTGCCGCCCGGCTGCGGCGCCTCGACCAGGAATGCGATGGCGAGGCCCAGTTCGGCGCCCCGCTGATCCTTCCCGTGCTGCGGCCGGCCAGCTTTCTCGAGTCGGCGGGCGGTCCGGTCGTCTACCGCCGCATGCTCAACGACCTGGTCGTCACCTACGCCGCGCATTACGCGCAGGGCATGCGCTACCTCCTGCCGCAGGACCTGACGGCCTGGAACGTTGGGCGGGACCACGTGGAGGTGCTCGCGCTCAGCAACCTTGCCCTGATGTTCCGGGCCGGCATGAAGTTCACCGGCCTGGAAACTGACAAGACCGGTCAGTCGCAGATGCTGATGCTCAGTTACGTCGACGCTCGCCCGTACGGCGCCGCCTTGATGCTGCTGCCCGAGGTGTGGGCGTGGCTCGAGGAGATGCTCGAGGACATTCCCGTCGTCGGAGTGCCCGAGCGCGGCTCCCTGATCGCCGCGGGTGAAGGGTCGGAGCTGATCGGGCGGCTCCAACATGATGTCGAGGAGCGGCATCGCGAAGCCGCCTTCCCGGTCGCGCAAACCCTGTTCTACGTCGAGAACGGCCGCATCCGCCAATTCAGCCGCTAACCAGGGGGTCTCAGACCCTGTAACCCGGGTGCGGGTCGGCGTGGGCCGTCGGGCGAAGCAGGAAGGCCAGGATGAAGCCCATCACAAAGCCGCCGATGTGGGCGAAGAAGGCCACGCCCCCGCCGGTCGTCCCGATATTGGCAAAGGCCTGGAAGGCCTGGAGCAGGATCCAATAGCCGATGAAGATGAAGGCGCGGAGGGTGACAAGGAAAATCGGGACGATATAGGTGAGGACCCGGGCGCCGGGGAAATAGAGCACGTAGGCGGCGAGCACGCCGGAGATCGCGCCGCTCGCCCCCAGGTTCGGGATCGTCGAGGTGGGATCGATGAAGACCTGCAAGAGGCTTCCGGCAATGCCGGAGACGAAGTAAAGCAGCAGGTACTTGAGCTCACCGAGCTGATCCTCGACGTTGTTGCCGAAGATCAAGAGGAACAGCATGTTGCCTCCCACGTGGAGCAGGCTGGCGTGCAGGAACATGGAGGTGATCAGTGTGCCGAGGTGGCGTCCGGCCGCGATGTCGGCCGGCACCAGCGCATATCGGTTGATCGCGTCCTGGTTCATGACCGGGTTCTGGCTGAGATAGAGATAGACGGCGACGTTGATCAGGATCAGGCCCCAGGTGAGGAGCGACCGACGGCGGGTCGGATTGAAATCGCGGAGCGGGATCACGCTGGGAGCGCGCTCGGAAGGAGTTGGGCGGCCTCGAGCAGCCGGCGGAGGGCGGGGAGCTCCGAGTCCGGCAGGCGTGGAACCGGCGCCCGCGGATCACCGTGGTCATACCCCTGCAGGCGAAGCGCGGCCTTGAGCCGGGCAACGCCGGCCGTTCTCCCCAGCGCCTCGCCGACCGGCGCAACCTCGGCTTGCCGCGCGCGCGCCACCTCAATGCGACCGGCGACCATTTCCCGGCGGATCGTGGCGCAGGCCGCCGGGGCGACGTTGGCGAGGGCGGCGATGGCGCCGTCGGCTCCTGACGCGATCGCGTCGACCATCTTGTCGCCGGCCCCGGCGAGCAGGACGAAGCCCGGTCCGACCGCCGACCGCAATCCGACGAGCCGCTCGGTCCGGCCGGAGGAGTCCTTCAGGCCCCGGACATTCGGATGCTCGGCGATTGCCGGGATCCAGGCATCCGGAATGTCCCACCCCATGAAGACCGGCACGTTATAAATCAGGACGGGGATCGGGCTCGCATCGGCGACCGAGTGATAGTGGGCACGGACCGCCTCGAGCGTCATGTCCCGCCGAAAGTACATCGGCGCCAGCACCAGGACGGCTTCCGCGCCGACGGCGGCGGCGGCCCGGGTCCGCTCGATCGTGGCGCGCGTCGAGTCGGCCCCCGTGCCGGCGATCAGGCGCAGCGGTGCGGGAAGGCTGGCGCGAATGGCCCCAATCCATGCGGTGCGCTCCGTATCCGTCAGCTGGGGAGCTTCGCCGTTCGAACCGAGCGCCACCACGCCGTCGAGTCCACCGTCGCGAAGATGCTCGAGAAAGGCCTGGACGGGGGTCGCCACACTCCCATCGTTCGTAAACGGCGTCGGAATCGGCGGGAAGACCCCACGGAGCCAGCTCAGGTCCATGCCGCGATTGTATGAAGTGGCCGCTGGTGGCGACAAGGTTGATCGCGCCTGACCGTTACGCGGCCTTCACCGGGCTGTCGCAGCCTGCAGGTGATTGCGGATGCGTCTGTTAACAAACCGCTGATAGCCTCGGAAAGACGTGCCGATCCCGCCTCCCGAGCCACCACAGCGCCTCAGCCGGCGCCGCTTTCTCGACCGCGGCCTCAAGCTGACGCTGGGCCTCGGCGGTGGGATCGCCGCCGCCTCCCTGCTCGAGAGTTGCGGCGTTCAAAGCACAGCCACGGCTCCGACGCCGCCACCTGGGTCGACCGTGATCCGGTCGTTGCTCTTCGACCAGGTCGGGTATGACCCGACCCGCCTGCAGCAGCTCGCCAAGCAATTCCAGGCGCTCCACGGCAACAAGGTCTTCGTCTCGATCGAGACGGCGCATTATCGCGAGCTCTACGACAGCATCCTGGCGGCCGGCCTCTCACGGCCTGCGCCCTACGATGTAGTGGCGCTGGATCAGGTCTGGGTCCCGGAGTTCGCGATGCGCAAGCAACTCGTGTCGCTGAAAGACCAGATTCCGGACGAGAGTCGGTCGGACCTGATGCCGAGCCTTCTCGAGACTTTCTCTTACCAGGGGACGATCTGGGCGATGCCGCACGTGCTCAACGTCCAGAGCCTCTACTACAACAAGGCGCAGTTACGCACCGCGGGATTGGCCGGGCCGCCGAAAACGCTCGAGGCCTGGTACGAGCAGATGATCGCGCTGCGCAACCACCAGACGCCGTACACGGACTCGTGGGCGGAGGGCGAGGGGCTGGTGTCCGACTTCGTGCGGTTCGCCGCGCAGTTCGGTGGGGACCTGTTCGATCCGTCCGGCCGGCCTCAGCTCTTGAGTCAACCGGTGCAGCGCGCCGCGGCGTTCATGCGGCAGCTCATCGATGAGCATCTGGTTCGAAGCGAGATCGGGGCGAGCAACGAGCCCGACGCCATGCGGGCGTTCCTTGCCGGCGGCGTGACCTACACGACCAACTGGAACTTCGTCTTCGGCGCGATGAGCGACCCGGCCTACTCGCAGATCATCGGGGAAGCGGCCGTCGCGGCCATTCCCGCGGCCGCCTCGACCGGGAAACCGGCGGCATCGGTCAGTGGCTTCATGGGGCTCGGAGTGCTGGCCAACAGCCAGCAGCCCGAACTGGCCGCGGCCTGGATGCGCTACCTGACGAGTCCGCAAGTGCAGGCGCAGCAGCCCGGGCAACTGCCCATCTGGACCTCGCTGCAGAACTCTCCGGAGGTCCGGAAGGCCAACCCGCAGATGGACGTCTTCCTGACCAATATCGCGCATGCGCGGCCCCGGCCCAAACTTACCCACTACGTCGAGGCCTCCGCCGTCCTGCAGCGGCATTTGCACGATCTCGTGATCGGGGCGGCAACCGCAACGGGCGCGATGGCGGCCGCCCAGGCGGAGCTGGTCGCCCTTCAGGCCCGCTACCCTTCCTGACGGCTCCGGCTTAGCATGAGGCGATGCAGACCGACCAAGCCATCGGCTTCTACCGCATCGCCCTGATCGAGGCGATCATCCTGCTCCTCTTCTTTACGCTGGCATTCGGTGCGATCAGCGTCGCCGGTCGCGCCATCTGGGCCGGCCGTGGGGTGACGGAATCCCTGCTGGCGCGGCTCGCGGTAGCCCTGATCCTGGGATCGATCGCGGCCGGCGGGACAAGCAGCATCGTCGTCGAGCTGCTGCAACCGACTTTCCTGTCCCCCGTGGGCATCGGTTTTGAAGGGGCACGGAACCAGGCGATCCTGCTGTTCGCGCTCGCCCTCGCGATGACGATCGTCGCCGTGATTCGTCTCGAGCGCTACAACCGGACTCGCGCCGGCCTGCCGGCGGACGACGACGGGGAGGCGGACTGGACGGTCGAGCCGCCGGCGACCGGCCGCCGCTGACGGTTACGCGGCTCAGGGGCTGGTCGGGCTGGGCGTTGCCACGATCTGCGACGCCGGGATCTCGCCGTCGACCAGGTTCCACTTGGCCAGCAGCAGCCGGTACGAGCCATCCTGGTAGATGGCGAGCATCGCCTTCTGCATCGCCTTGACGAGGTCGCCGTTCTTCGGGTCGATCGCGATGCCCTCCGGGTTCGTCTTGAAAGGGTGCCCGGCCAGGTCCAGCTGATCCGGCGTCTGCTTGACGAAGTAGGAGGCCACCGGCGAGTCGTCCAGGGCGGCGTCGGCCTGGCCCTGCTTCAGCGTCAAGACGGCCTGCAGGTCGGTCGGATAGACGTGCACCACGACATGGTTGCTCTTGCACTCGTTCCCGTTCGCCTCATCCAGCGAATTCTGCTCCGGGCTCTGGACCTGGACGGCCACGCTCTTGCCGCACAGATCGGGCAGGCTGGTGATGCCCGCCGGATTCCCCTTGCGGACGAGGATCGACTGGCCGGCCTGGAAGTAGGGGACGAAGGCCACCTGCCGGAGCAGGTCGGGCGTGATCGAGAGCGCTGAGATCACCGCATCACCCTTTTTCGCCAGCAGTGCCCCGACGATCTGGGGCGAGTCGGTCTTCACGATGGTGACGTTGAGGCCCATCTTGCCCGCCAGGGCGGTCGCGATGTCGATGTCGAATCCGACCGCCTTCTGGGTGGCCGGATCGATCGACTCCTGCGGCGGGTAGGTGGCATCCGAGAGAAAGGTGAGCGACCCGGGGTGGACGAGCGTGGTCGGCGGGACGATCGGCGTTGCCGTCGGGGTGGCGGCTGGCAACGGGGTCGCCGAAGCAACCACGTGCGCTCCCGGTGGCCCAGGCGCCGTGCAGGCCGTGAGCGCGACGGCGAGCATCGCGCCGGCAGCCAGCAACCCCCCGATTCTGCCGTCAAGCCGCCCCACCACTCGCCCCGGCGGGGTTATGGTCTTTGCCAAAACAGCGACCTCATTCTACGTCCCGTGGCCGTCGTTAACATGAGAGAGCGTGATCGCCCTCGACGGCCGCTCGCTGCGCTCCCCGGATGTGGCGGCGGTTGCGCGCCATGGCGAGCGCGTCGCCCTTGCTCCGGCCGCCCGATCCCGGCTGACCCGGGCCCGCGACATCGTCGATCGGCTGGTGAACGAGGACCAGGCCGTCTACGGCCTGACCACCGGCGTCGGGGCGCTGAAGAATACCCGGATCGCGCTGAAAGACACCCGCCAGCTGCAGCGCAACCTGCTGATGAGCCACGCCGTGGGCGTCGGCCCGGCTATGCCGGACGAGCTGGTCCGCGCCGGCATGCTCGTCCGAGTCAACCAGTTCTGCCAGGGGAGCTCCGGCGTCAGCCCTGTCGTGGCCGACCGCCTGGTGGATCTCCTTAATCACGACATCTGTCCCTACGTGCCCGAGAAAGGCTCGCTGGGGGCGAGCGGTGATCTCGCCCCGTCGGCCCATGTCGGGCTGGTTTTGATGGGTGAGGGCGAGATCATGTGGAAGGGCGAGCGTCGGGACGGAGCCGAGGCCTTGCGCGCGGCCGGCCTGGAGCCGGTCGAACTACGTGCCAAGGACGCGCTCAGCATCCTCAACGGCACGCATTTCATGGCCGGCGCGGCCAGCCTGTTGCTCGAAGACGCCCGGCGCCTGCTGCTGACGGCCGACATGGTGGCCGCGCTCAGCGTGGAGGCCCTGCGCGGCTCGAGGACAGCGTTCGACCCGCGCATCCATGCGCTCCGCCCCCATCCGGGCCAGGTCGCCTCGGCCGCCCGAATCTTTGCCCTCACCGAGGGCAGCGGCATCGCCGAGTCCCATCGCATCGACAACCGCGTGCAGGACGCGTATTCGCTGCGCTGCGCCGCCCAGGTGCATGGCGCCTGTGCGGACGCGATCGATTACCTCCGCCGAGTCCTCGAGGTGGAGCTGAACGCCGGCACCGACAATCCACTGGTGCTGGCCGATGACGAGGCGGTCGTGTCCGGAGGGAATTTCCATGGGGAGCCGCTCGCCATCGCGCTCGATACGGCGGCGATCGCGCTCAGCGAACTGGGGAGCATCTCCGAGCGCCGGCTCTTCCGGATGCTCACCGGCTTCCTCTCCGAGCTGCCGCCGTTTTTGACGCCGCATTCCGGCCTCGACTCCGGCTACATGCTGCTGCAATACACGGCCGCCGCGCTGGCGACCGACAACCAGTTGCTGGCCACGCCGGCCAGCGTGCACTCGCTCCCCACCTCCGCCGACCAGGAGGACCACAACAGCATGGGATGGCACAGCGCCCAGCGTGCCCGGCAGGTCTCCACCAACGTGGAAACCATCCTGGCCCTGGAGGCGCTGGGGGCGGCACAAGGCATCGACCTGCTCGCGCCACTGCAACCGGCCCGGATGACCGGGGACGCGTACCGGGCGATCCGCGAGGGCGTGCCTACCCTCGACCACGACCGCACGCTCTACCGGGAGATCGAAACGGCCGTCGGCCTGGTCCACAGCGGCCGCCTGGCGGCGATCGCCGCGAAGGCCGGTCCGCGCGCAGGGGCATGACGATGACCGCCCCGATCCGCGCGGCACGTGGCCGGCATCTCCAATGCAAGGGCTGGCAGCAGGAGGCGGCATTGCGGATGCTCTGCAACAACCTCGATCCCGACGTTGCCGAACGCCCCGAGGACCTCGTGGTCTACGGCGGGACCGGGAAGGCGGCCCGAGACTGGCCGTCCTTCCACGCGATTGTGGCCGCCCTGGAGCGGCTGAAGGACGATCAGACCCTGCTCGTCCAATCGGGCAAGCCGGTGGGGATCTTCACCACGCATGAGTACGCGCCGCGGGTCCTGATCGCCAACAGCCTGCTGGTACCGCGCTGGGCGACCTGGGAACACTTCTGGGAGCTCGAGCGTCTCGGGCTGATGATGTATGGGCAGATGACGGCCGGGAGCTGGATCTATATCGGAAGCCAGGGCATTCTCCAGGGAACGTACGAAACCTTTGGTGCGCTGGCCCAGAAGCGGTTCGACGGGAGCCTGCGCGGCAAGATCGTCCTCACCAGTGGACTTGGCGGTATGGGCGGGGCGCAGCCGCTCGCGGTCGTCCTGAACGAAGGGATCGCGCTCTGCGTCGAGGTGGACGAAACTCGAATCCAGCGTCGCCTTCAGAGTGGCTACCTCGATCGGGTCAGTGCGCGGCTCGAGGAGGCGGTGGCGTGGGCCGAGGAGGCGAGGCGGACCGGGACGCCGACCTCGATCGGTGTGGTCGGCAATGCCGCCGAGGCGTATCCGGCGTTGCTCCGCAAAGGATTCCGACCCGACGTCGTGACGGACCAGACCTCGGCCCATGACCCGCTCCGCGGCTACATCCCGGCGCCGCTCACAGTGGCGGAGGCGGCGGACCTGCGGGCCCGCGATCCGCAGGAATACCTGGAGATGGTGAAGCACTCGATTGCCGATCACGTGGAGGCGATGCTCGCCTTCCAGCGGCAAGGGATCGAAGTCTTCGACTACGGCAACAACCTCCGGGGCCAGGCTCTGGAGGGCGGCGTTACCGATGCCTTCGACATTCCGGGCTTCGTTCCTGCGTATATCCGTCCGCTCTTCTGTGAGGGCAAGGGCCCGTTCCGGTGGGTGGCCCTCAGCGGCGAGGCAGACGACATTTACCGGACCGACCGCGCCGTCATGGAGGTGCTGCCCGACAACGAGCCGCTGCACCGCTGGCTGCGGCTCGCGCGCGAGCGCGTCCACTTCCAGGGGCTGCCCGCCCGCATCTGCTGGCTCGGCTACGGCGAGCGCAGCCGGGTCGGCCTTCGCTTCAACGAGATGGTGTCGTCGGGCGAGCTCAAGGCCCCGATCGTGATCGGTCGGGATCATCTCGACGCGGGCTCCGTCGCCTCGCCGTACCGCGAAACGGAAGCCATGAAGGACGGCAGCGATGCGGTCGCCGACTGGCCGATCCTGAATGCGCTGGTGAACACCGCGGCCGGTGCCAGCTGGGTCTCGGTGCATCACGGCGGCGGCGTCGGGATGGGCAACTCGATCCACGCGGGAATGGTGGTCGTGGCCGATGGCACCGCGGCCATGGCCGACCGGCTGCAGCGGGTGTTGACGACGGACCCGGGGATGGGCGTGATCCGCCATGCCGATGCCGGCTACGAGACCGCCATCGAGGTGGCGCGGGCCCGGGGAATCGACCGGGCCACGTGATCCAGGCGGACTTCGTGCTCCGCCATGCCGGGCAGCTTGCCACCATGGTGCCGGCATCGGACGACCCCCTGGGGCGCGTGACCGATGCGGCGCTGGCCGCGCGTGACGGGTTGGTCGTCTGGCTGGGAAAAGATCGGGATCTCGAGGCCGCCGTCGCGCTGGACGGCGACCTGCTCGACGCGCAGGGCGCCTGCGTCATCCCAGGACTGGTCGATGCCCACACGCACCCCATTTTTGCCGGTGATCGGGCCGATGAATTCGCCGCGCGCGTGGCGGGCGTGCCCTATGTGAACCAGCAGGCCGAAGGCCGAGGCATCCAGCGGACCGTGCGATCGACGCGCGCAGCCGACGAGGCGACGCTGCTGGCGCTGGCCGTGGCGCGCGCCGACCGGTTTCTCGCGCACGGCACTACCACGATCGAGGCGAAATCGGGCTACGGGCTGAATCCGGAGCGCGAACGAATGTCGTTGGTGGTGCTTCGTCAACTGGCTGCCCGCACGTCCCTGCGTGTCGTCCCGACCTTTCTCGGCGCTCACGTGGTCCCGAACGGGATCGGGCGGGAAGCCTACCTCCGCTCCCTGCTCGAGGAGATGTTGCCGAGCTTCACCGGGCTCGCCAGGTTCTGCGACGCGTGGTGCGATGCGCCGGCATTTACGGCCGCCGAGGTCAGGCAGGTGCTCACGCGGGCGCGGGCGCTCGGATATCAGCTCCGCGTTCATGC
>JALYYC010000074.1 GCA_030946755.1 Candidatus Dormiibacterota bacterium | reverse complement strand
CCATCGTCGACATCCAGCTCGAGCGGCTCCTCAAGCGCCTCGCGGAGCGTCGCATCACGCTCGCGCTGAAGCCGGCAGCGCTGGAGTTGCTGGCGAAGGAGGGCTATGACCCGACCTACGGGGCCCGCCCGCTGAAGCGCGTGATCCAGCGGCGCCTGCAGGACCCACTGGCGCTACAGATCCTCGAGGGGAAGTTCCGCGAGGGTGATGCCCTGATCGTGGACGTCGAGGATGGCGAACTCGTCGTGCGCAAGGCCCGCGAGCGGGAGGTCGCCGGGGTGGGCTCCGGCTAACGTTTCCGACATTTGCCCTCCGGTAGACTGTTCAACCGCGAGCCGACGTAGCTCAGTTGGTAGAGCAGAGCCCTCGTAATGCTCAGGTCAGCGGTTCAAATCCGCTCGTCGGCTAACCAACCCCATACGCTTCCCATTCGTCGACTGAGTGGAGCCTGATGGCCTTTCGAACAGAGCCGCTGGATACGACCACCTGGCCGGACTTCGCGCGGCTGGTCGAGCGGCACAACGGTGTTTGGGGCGGCTGCTGGTGCATGGCCTTTCACGCCGAGGGTGTCGGGCGCTCAAGGACCGCAGCGCAGAACCGGTCCGACAAGGAATGTCGGGTCCGGGAGGGCAGGACTCACGCCGCGCTCGTTTACGACGGCGCGACCTGCGTGGGCTGGTGCCAGTTCGGGCCGGCCGATGAGCTGCCACGCATCAAACACAAACGCGCCTATCTCGAAGCTCTGACCGCCCTTCCTGATTGGCGGATCACGTGCTTCTTCATCGACCGTGAATACCGGCGGCGAGGGGTCGCCTCAGCCGCGCTCGCAGGCGCGCTCTACGAGATCGCGCGGCTCGGGGGAGGCACGGTCGAGAGCTATCCCGAAGACGTCGAAGGCCGGGCGGTCTCCGCCTCGTTTCTTCACAATGGCACGGTGTCGATGTTCGAGGCCCACGGGTTCATGCGGGCCCGTCGCATCGGTAAGGATCACTGGGTGGTCAGCAGGGTCGTCCCCCCGAGTGGAGAAAGGCGAAGGGAGGGGGGCGGGGTCTCGTTGCGGAGGAATGGATAGGACGAGATTGGTCCGAACCGCACGGGTCGGTGGCATCGCGATCGGCCTGATCTTTCTTGGTTGGCTTGTATTTGTCGTAATACTTGGACCAGCAGTGATCCTTCTGGCGCACGCTATCTCGCACCAGTAACCGCAAGCTGGTTTCCTGATCGGCCGTTATATGGCCGTGGAGGGGATTATCGATCGTTCCCGTGCCTCTGATACGGCGATGGTCTTTGACCTGATCTGCCGTTCGTGTGGTGCCTGCGGCCAGCGCGCCTGGGACCCCACGGGCGCGATCGGCGTCACAAGCTGCGGAACCTGCGATGCCGCGATGTCGGTCATCGGGATCGACTTCCCGCACGGCCGCCAATCGGCGGCCCTGAACAGTGTGCTCGAGGTCATCCAGGGTGCAGGCATCGTCCCGGTCGCGGTCGAGCGTCACGCCCGTGGTCGGTTGAGCCCGCAGGCCGCCTGAATCTTAAGCTGTCCTGGTGCGGCTGTTCGATGTCGAGCCTGGGCGCCTGATCAACGATTGGTCGAGCCAGGGTGTACAGTCGCCGGTCTGGTCCGCACCGAGGTGGCCGCGGACATCAGCTGTCTGCGCTTCGAATCGAGCGCGGTACTGGGGCGTCACCCAACGGGTCGCCAGCAGATCTTTGCCGTGGTTCAGGGCGAGGGATGGGTCAGCGGGCCTGATGGGATGCGACACGCGATCGCCGCCGGTCAGGCAGCATTCTGGGACCGAGGCGAATCACACGAGTCGGGCACTGAAAGCGGGATGACGGTGCTGATCGTGCAGGCCGAGCGCCTCGATGCCGACACTCGGCCCGCCTAGAAGGCGGCCTTCATCGGTGTCTTCCAGCCGCGGGGCAGCGTGGCCGGGACCGACACGGTGGCCGCTCCGAGAAACTCGGCGAGGCTGCGAACGGCGTCAGCGACGTCACGGCCGGCTGAAGCGACCTCGGTGCCAGTTTCGGTATGGACCGCCTTGAGCTCGAGCCGTTGCGCGGCGCGGTTCATCGCGACGTCGATCCGCCCAATGAGACGCTCACCGTGCAGCACCGACAGCACGTAGTAGCCGTAGCGCCGCCGCGCAACCGGGAGGTAGATCTCGAGCGAAAAATCGAAGTTGAACAATAAGCGTGTCCGGGCTCGGTCCCTGATCAGGTTGTCGAAAGGGGAGAGGAGAGTCGTTCTCGGTTGCCAGTCTCCGGCTTCAATGCGGTCGAGGAGCGCCAGGTCCTCGGCATGGACATACCAGGAGCCGGGCAGGGAGGCTCCCTCTCCGCCGATCGCAACCGGGACGATCGTGCCCTGTCGTTCGAGGCGTTGCAGCGTGAGTGGGAGGCCGGGATAGCGGTCGCTGATGAAGTGATGATTGATGTCGCCCGCTCGCGCGACCCCGAGGGCGCGCAGCGAGCGTTGGGCGGCGGCGAGCACCACGGCGGCCGATGACATCGGTTGCCGCGGCGTCCACTCGGGCAGGCAACGACTGGATAG
>JALYYC010000055.1 GCA_030946755.1 Candidatus Dormiibacterota bacterium | reverse complement strand
CCTTCTTGGTCACGTCCATGCAGGTACACGCAAACTGCTTCCCGGATGCGGGGGACGAGGCCGGGGGGACCGTGACGCCTGCCCGCGAGGATCCAGTCACCGCGCCGGTCGCGCGGATATGGTTCGGTAGGCCCTCCGCGACCAGCGCCTGGATTTGCTCGTCGAACCGCAGCCTGCCGCCCAGCTGGGGGACGAGGCCGGCCGCCGGCACGCCGAGGCCGGAGACGACCAGCAGATCACAGGCCAGCTGGCGCGTGCCGGTTCTGCTTCTCAGCACGACGCCGCGCAGGCGTCCCCGACCGAGTGCCGACTCGATGACTTCGGTGCCCGGGTCGATGACGGTAACCTCCGCGCCCGCGGCTTGCAAGGCCTTCGCCGTTTCATGGGCTTTTGGGCCATAGGCGACGACCACGCCTCGGCTGCCGGGCAGGATCCGATACAGATGGAGGAGCCGGTCGACGGCCTCCCCGGTCATGATCCCCGGCAGGTCGTTGTTGGGAAACACCGGGATCTGCTCGATCGCGCCGGTGGCGATGACGATCTCCTTCGGCCGGATGTGGAACAGTCGGTCCTCGCCGGCCGCCACGATCAGGCCGCCCTCGAAGGCGCCGAGGCCCGCTGTCCGGAGCAAGATGCGAATGCCGGCGCGTTCGGCCTCCGCCGTCAGGGAGGCGACCTCGGCATAGGAGGCCGAGCTGCGGGTGCGCCCGCCGAGCTCCGCCCGCCCCTCGATCAGGACCGTATTCTTCCCGGCCTTCGCGACTTGTATCGCCGCGCGCAGGCCGGAACGGCCGCCGCCGATCACCAGGACGTCAGGATGGAGGTAGACCTTCTGCGCGTCATGCGCGATGACGCGGTCGGGCACCCGTCCCAGTCCGGCCAGCCGCCGGATGATGGGCTCGACCAGCGGCCAGAGGAAGGCCGGCCGGTGGAACGCTTTGTAATAGAAGCCCGCGGGGAGCGCCCAGGCCAGCCGGTCGAAGACGCCGAGCAGGTCTCGATCAACGGATGGCCAGGCGTTCTGGCGACGGACGGTCATCCCGTCGCGAACCGGCTCGAGGCAGGCGCGGACGTTTGGAACGCCGTCGACGGTAACGAGGCAGTTGGCACAGGCGCCGGTCATGCAGCGCAGACCGCGCGGCCGGTGATACTTAAACGATCGCCCGGTGACGGTCACACCGTGGGCCGCCATCGCCGACCCGATCGTGTCGCCGGCGAAGGCGGGCAACTGGCGGCCGTCCATGGTGAGCGTCAACTCGCTCGCGCGGTTGAGCAGCTCCGACGGGTGCGAGGCGAGGCGCTTCATCGCTTGCGCGCCTCGCGCTCTTCGGGCCAGTAGGCTTCCTCGATCAGGTTCGATGTGGTATTTCGTCGGGCGAGCAACCATCGCTGGCATCCGTCCCGGTGGTACCACCATTCGACCTGGACGCCGGACACGTTGCGACGAAAGAAGAGATAGCGGGCGAGATCCTTTGTCGGGTCACCCGGGGCCGGTCGCTTGTTGGACTCGCCACCGTAGGAAAACTCCGAAAACTCGCGCTCGCCGCAGTTGGGGCAGGGAACCAGGATCGCCATCAGGCCACCTGCGGAGTTGATCGCGTGATCTCGATGAGGTACGCGACCATGATGTCCTTGCCGGCGAGGCGGAAATCGAAGGCGTCAGAAAGCTGCTTGACCCGCTGGATCTGCCCGCGGTTGGCTTCGAAGACGTCGGCGGCCGGGAAGAAGCTGAAGTCGACCACCCGGCTCTGCAGGCCGAGCTTCTCGAGCTGCCGCGAGGTCTCGCGCTGGCCGATGATCGAGAGCTGCATCAGGTAAGCGCGCCCGTCGGGCGCGAGGACACGGGGAAGGATCCGGATGAACTGGTCGAGGATGTTGCGTCCCCAGTAATCGAGCGGCCGGTGACCGGTTGGTTCCTCGAAGGGATCGACCGGCATCTGGAAGAGGCTGGCAAAGCAGATGTCATAGGCCTCCTCGGGCTCCCATTCGTAGAGGTCAGCCTCGCCCGCGGTCACGCGGTCGGCAACGCCGCTTCGGAAGGCATTGGCCATCGTGTTCGCGATCGCATTGCGATCGATGTCGATCGCATGGACGTGGCTCGCGCCATTGAGCGCCATCTGGATCGCGAGGATGCCGCAGCCGCAGCCGACGTCGAGGCAATTCTTGCCGGCGCCGATCCGCTCGGTGAAGATGTGCTTCCAGCAGAGGAAGCTGCCCTGTGTCGGGTTGAAGACGCCCGGGTCGACGGTCAGCTGAGGAAAGGGGAGGGGGAAGAGGACCCGCTTGGTCTCGTCGACCCAGGGGGTTGGCTCGGGCGCGAGTTCTTGCGTCCCCGGCTCGTCGCTGTCGATCTGGGGTCGCTTCCGTCCGGGCTTCGTCTGGGCGACCGCCTCGGCCATGGCGGCGATGTGATCGGGCGTGGTGCCGCAGCATCCGCCGATGATCTGGGCCCCTTCCTCGCGCCAGGACAACGCCAACTGCGCGTAGCGTGCCGGGTCCGTGTGCTCGTCGAAGCGCCAGAGCGGGCCGACCATGTGGCCGAGGTTCGGATACACGCCGAGCGGCATCCTGGTGAAGTCGCGGAGCCACCCGATCATCCCTGGGACGTGGTCGACGGGGAGGCAGTTGATCATGAGGGCGCTGACGCCCATCGACTCGAAGCGGCGAGCCGCGCGGCCGAACAGATCGCCCTCGGGTGGCCCCCAGTGCTGCCCGTAGACCCCGCACACGCCGTGGCGGTCGCGCCGGAAGGAGAGCCAGACCGGAATGCCGCTGCCGAGCAGGAGTTCGATCGTCTTAAAGGTGGCGGGATCGCGGATCAGGGTCAACGTCTCGAGCAGGATCAGGTCGGGCGGCTCTTCTTCGAAGACGCGCAGGAGCAACTCGACCGTCTCGGTTCGCGCCGGCGAGTTGATCTCTTCGGAGATCGCGAAGGCGACGGCACAGGTGCCGTCGCGACCAGCCTCGGCGATCGCCCGCCGGGGCAGCCGGATGCCGAGCCGGGCGATGTCCATCCAATGCGCGCCCGCCGGGCTCGGGCCACCAAGCCGCTGCTCCGCCTCGGGCGTCGAGAGGATCGACCAGGTGTTCGTCGAGATGACGTCGCAGCCACTCTCGATGTACCGCTTGTGCACCTCGGAGACGGACTGCGGTGCGCGGTAGAGGGCCCAGGTACCCCACAACGTGCGGTCGATCGCCGCGGCGTTGGCCGTCGGCGGTCGAAGCCGCTGGAGTTCCGTGCCGATGCCGCCGTCGAGGATCACCGGCTGATCAGCCGCCAGTTTGTCCTGCACGCGTTGGTACGCCGGCGAGCGGACGGATGAGATCACGTCCAACGGCTTCCTCGGACCGGGTCAGCCGTTACAGCCGCTCGGCGAATTCACGGTTCGTTTGCTTGAGCGTCGGATCGGTGCCCATGAACGCGTGCTTCGACATGTCAGGCGAATACTTGCTTGCCTTCGGCTTGCGCCCCAGTGCTTCGGCGACGGCGCGAATGTGGTGCGGGCCGCCGCCACAACAGACACCGAGGTATCGGACGCCCATCTCATGGGCCGCCTTGGTGAAGTCGCCGATCTCATAGCGCGTGTTGGTGTAGGGGTCGAGCGCGGTGGGGAATGGCCGGATGGTGCTCTTTGGATCCTTGAGCGATTGCATCGTCGGCTGCTCCGGCGTGGTGCGGTAGGGGACCGGCAGCGCGGCGATGTGGCATTTGACGGCTGCGCGCGCTTCCTTGAGGAGCGGCAGCATGGTGCTCGGCCCGCGGGCGCAGTTCAGCCCGACGACGTCGGCGCCCGCCGCTTCGAATTTCTTCATCGCCTCGCCGATCGAATATCCGTCGCGGGTCTTCGCTTCCTGGTGGACCGACAGGGTGACCACGGTTGGAACGCCAGTGGCCCGCATCGCCTCGAGCGAGATCAGGGCCTCATCGGCCCAGCTGAAGGTCTCGGAGATAAAGAGATCCACGCCGTACTCCATCGCCCAGGCGATCTGCTCGTCGAAGATCTTCCGCACATCCTTCTTCGACTTCTCGTCGCCGGGCGCGTAGATGTTCGTATTGGAAAGGTTGCCGGCAAGCAGCGTGCCGGTGTCGTCCGCGACTTTCTTCGCGATCTCGAGCGCGTTGCGGTTCATCGGCTCCAGCAGGTGCTCCTTGCCGATGATCCGCAGCTTCTCCCGGTGACCGTAGTAGGTGAAGGCCTCGACGATGTCGGAGCCCGCGTGGACGAACTCCTTATGGAGCTCGGTCACGACTTCGGGATGGTCGAGGACGACCTCGGGAACGAAGGCGCCGGCCTGGAGATAGCCGCGCCGCTCGCACTCGAAGAGATAGCCCTCGGCACAGATGGCGGCGTCCTTCTCCAGAAGCTCCATCAGCCCCATCTTCTTTGCGCTCGTCTTTGCCTTACCCATCACGTCACCCCTTGCTGCTGATTGACGACCCTACGAAGCCCTGACGACCTGGCCGCGTTCGACCGGCCGGTAACCAAGCGACGCCGACAGCTCGCCGGCCAATGCGACGATGTCCCTCGCCGCCGCCTTGACGTGCGGGGCGAAGCGGTATTTTGGTGCCGAGACGTTGACCGCGGCGACGATGCGGCCCTGGAAGTTTCGCACCGGGGCGGCGACCGCCAGCAGGCCGGGCTCGAATTCCTGCTCCACGATGGCGTAGCCCCGGGGCTGGGCCGCCTCGATCTTTCGGTAGAGCTCACCAACCGTTCGAGGGCCGCCCGGCGCGAGGCGTTTGAACTCGACCGTCGCCAGCAGGCGCTTCAGCTCATCGAGGCTGTGGTCGAGGAGCAGTGCGCGACCGGACGATGTGCAGTAGCTGGGATTGGTCCGACCCACCCATCCCGCGGCCTCGATCGCCCGGTTGGGTGACTCGGTCGCCACGGTTAGAACCTCATGGCCTTGCAGCACCGAGAGATGCACGCGCTCGTTCAGCCGGCCCACTAAAACCGCCATCATGCCCGGCGCAATCGCCAGCAGCCGTTGCTCGCCGCCAACCGAGGCCACCGCGAAAAACCGTGAGCTCACGCGATAGCCCAGGGTGACGGGATCCCGTTCGACAAACCCTTCCTCGGCGAGGATCTTGAGGGAACGGGAGACCTGGCTCTTGTCAGTCCCGATCAGCTCGGCGAGCCGCACGACGCCGACCGCCTGTTGCCCCGCGCGACCCGAGGCCAGGGCGTCGAGAATGGTAAGACCGCGACGCAGGCTGGTTCCCGAATCGGCCGCCGGCATTGTTGCCCATCTTACAACTGCCGTTGCCAATACGACAACGGGCGTTTTTCGCCGATGATTGGGCCATGGCCACGAGCCGTCGAGCCGACATGTTCACCGCCGACGGCAAGCCGTCGGCCGATGACCCGCGTGAGAACGGACCAAGGCTGGGCGACGAGCGCACCACGCTGGTCGAGGCCCTGCGCTGTCATCGCCTCACATTGGAGATGAAGTGCTCAGGTCTTGATGCGGAGGCCTTGGCGCGGCGTTCCATCGCGCCGTCGACGATGTCGCTGCTGGGGCTGGTGCGACACCTGGCCGAGGTGGAGCGCGGGACGTTCCGGAAGACGATGGCGGGACAGGACGTACCCCGGCTGTTCTGCTCCGACACCGATCGCGACGGCGATTTCGATGGCGCGGTTCCCGACCCCCAGGTGGTTGCAGAAGCGTGGGACGCATGGCGGGCGGAGGTGGACTTCGCGACGCGGTTCGTGGCCGAGGCGCCCAGTCTCGACATAACCGGCGACGATCCCTCGAATCAGCATGGCAGCGGTGGAGGGCCGATCTCGCTGCGCGAGGTACTGGTCGGCATGATCGGGGAGTACGCCCGCCACATTGGTCACGTCGACCTGTTGCGCGAACGGATCGATGGGCGCGTGGGCCAGTAGCCTTTCCGCGGACCTTGTTGTGCCGCGATCAAACGGGATGGGCGCGTGATCGGGCCTCCGGATTGAGCACCGCCCTGGGTTGCTCGCCCCGCAGGTAGCGCAACGCCTCCTCGGCGGCAAGCACCCCGAGCTCGCGGACCGCGTCTTCCGAGTACCAGGCGACGTGCGGCGTAATCGTCACATTCGCGCTTTTCAGGAAGGGCATCGACAAGTCAGGGTACGGTTCCCGTTCCAGGACATCGAGGGCGACTGCCGCGACCGTTCCATTGTCCACAGCCGCCTGCAGCGCATGGAGGTCGATCAGGGCGCCTCGTGCGGTGTTCACGATGATCACGCCGCGCCGCATCTTTGCGAAGGCGGCCTGATCGAGCAGGTGCGTCGTCTTCGAGGTCAGCGGCGTATGCAGGGTGATGATGTCGCTGGTCCGGAGGAGTTCATCCAGCGGCAGGCCCTTCACGCCGAGTTCGCTGAGGCGCTCGTCGTCGAGGTGCGGACTGGTGGCGACGATCTCCAACCCAAAGCCCCGGGCTCGGATGGCGACCTCGGACCCGATCCGTCCGAGCCCGATGATGCCCAGCCGCCGCCCTCGGAGTCGGCGGATGGTCGGGTACTGGGTCGAGGCCCAGCCGTTGATCGGCCAGCTCTGCTGGAAATGGTTCAAATGGCGGGTTGCCGCCAGCAGGAGCAGCATCGCATGGTCGGCCGCCTCAGAAATGCCGTAGTCGGGGACGTTGGCTACCCAGATTCCGTGCTCGGTCGCGGCTTCGACATCGATCGCGTCGACACCAACCCCACAGCGCACGATGAGGCCGACCCGCCTCAGCTTGAGGATCGCGGGTCGTGGAAACGGAACGTAGGCCGCGATGATCACGTCCGCATCGGCTGCCCTGCTCGCGACCTCCGCGGGATCGAGGCCGTCAGGGAGGAGTTCGAAGTCTGCCCCCGCGGCCTTCAGCGTTTCAATCGCCGGCTCGAGCATCCTGCCGGCGTCCGTGATCACGACCTTGCTAATCGGCCAACCCTCGGTAGAGCTCGGGGCGCCGGCTGGCCAGGTATCGAAGGGAGGCGACCGCCGGATGCGGCAACCCCAAATCAATCTCGCCTAACAGGATCTCGTCGCTCCGGCCAGCCATCTGCATGACGTGACCAGACGGATCGACGAGCGAACTTTCGCCAAAGAACTGGCGACCGTCGAACTCGCCGACCGTGTTGGCCGTGGCGACGTAGATGCTGTTCTCCATCGCCCGCGCCCGGGTGTAGACGGCCTGATAGCCGGCGAAGGGATCCGTCGTAGCGGTCGGCGTCAGCACGATCCGCGCGCCGTCCAGGGCGAGCAGCCTGGCCGTTTCCGGAAACTCCATGTCGTAGCAGATCGCGACGCCGATCCGGCCGAGGCTCGTGTCAAAGGCCGCCAGCCGGTCGCCGGCGGCGAAGACATCGACCTCCTTGTCCCACAGGTGCGTCTTCCTGTACGCGGCCAAAAGGGAGCCGTCACGCTCGATGACGGCGGCGCTGTTGTAGATGCGGTCGCTGCCATCGGTTTCGGGCCAGCCGCAGATCGTGAGCAAAGCATGGCGACGGGCCAGCTCACCGAGCTGCTTCAGGCTCGGGCCGGTGCGCGGCTCCGCGAGTGGCCGAATGTCGTCGTGAATCACGTATCCCGTCAGGGCCAGCTCCGGAAAGAGGATCGCCTGGGCACCCGCCGAGGCGGCTTTCTCCATTGCGCCGGCGATGCTCTGGAGGTTGGCGGCCTTGTCTGCTCGGACTGCGCGCAGCTGTGCTACGGCGAGCAGGAATGGCATCAACAGACCTCGGGCCGTATCGTACGTCTTCGACCTCGAGAGTTGCGCCGGCGCCGACGCGCCCCTAGTATTGGCAGTCAGTGGCTGCGAAGAATCGCGTGCGATACCTCATCATCGGTGCCGGCGTTCACGGTCTCTCCACTGGATGGCACCTCGCCAAAGAACTCAAGGCCCGCGGTACCGGCTCGGGCGACGACGTCCTGATCATCGATAAGACCGGCATTGGCGCCGGACCATCGGGCCTGGCCTGCGGCGTGGTGCGGAACAACTACTTCCAGCCCGCGATGCGCGCGTTGATGGCGCACAACGTCAAGGTCTGGGAATCGGATCCGGAGGCCTTTCATTACCACCCGGTCGGGTTCATGCAGATCTCGCCCGAGGTGATGCATGCCGACGTCGCCCAGGTCTACGACGAGCAGCGGGCGATCGGCTATGACTCCGTGTTCGTCGAAGGCGAGGCCGCGTGCCGCAAGTACATGTGCGACATGTTCCCGGACTGGCAGGCGAAGGGCATCACGAGCGTCCTCCACGAAAAGAAGGGCGGCTATGCGGAGAACATGCACTCGATGAAGGCGCTGGCGGCCAAGGCGCAGGCCGAGGGGGTCGAGATCCGGATGCCGGTGCGGGTTACGAGCATCAAGATGCAGAACGGCGCCGTCGTGGGCGTCGAAACCGACCAGGGCGAGATCGCTTGCGAGCACCTGATCGTGGCGGCCGGGCCGTGGGTCCGCGACATCTGGAACCAGCTGGATCTCCCGAAGACCGTCGAGGTGTTGGGCCGCGATGGCAAGCGGTACGAGCGACCGATGTGGACCTACTGGTGCCTGCAGGAAGGAACCCTCGGCGTCGATCCGAATTATCTGCTCGATGCGCACGGCAAGATGCCGCCGGTGATCCATGTCGACACCGATGTGCCGCTCGAGGATGGAGAGGACGGATCCGTCATCACTGACAAGCTCTGGGGCATCTACTACAAACCGGACCTCAACTTCAACGGCGTCCAGGGCGGCGCGATGCCATACAAGGTGGAACAGCCGGCGGACGAGGTGCACGTCGACCCCTATGGTCCGTTGAGCAAGGAGTTCACCGTCACGCCGGAGTTCGAGCGGTTCTGGACGTCAGGCCTGGCGCACTGTCATAAGCGCTTTCAAGGCAAGCGAGGCCTGTACCACAAGGCCCCGTCCGGCGGCATCGGTGCCTTCACGCCAGATAGCTTCCCGGTCTTCGACGTCTTCCGCCAGAACGCGTACGTCATCGCGGACTCCAACCATGGGTACAAGATGATCGGCGTCGGGGCGCTGGTGGCGAAGGAACTCATGGACGAGAAACAGGACCTGCTCGAGCCCTTCCGGTACCGCCGCTACGAGGAAGGCAAGCTCCACCCGGTGAGCCACTCGCCCTTCCCCTGGAGCTAGCCGCTAGCCACGGTTACGCCGATTCGTCAGGTGGGGAGGGCCTGATCGGCCCTCCCCCACGGTGATTACAGTCTGCCTAGCTGGTGCAGACGATGGCCTCCTCCGTTCCAGTTCCCGGGTGTCCGGGGTTCGGAGCGTAACCAGGGTTGGTCTTGACCACGATGACCTCTCGGATGTCACCAGAGATGACCGATCCGTTCTTGACGATGTGACTCGAGACAAACACGAACATGTGGGCGGGCACGGTCGACGGTGGCGGTGCGGAATTGCCGGGGTCCGTCGTCCAGGTCATGCCGCACAGCTTGGTCACGTCAGGCAGCGGAGATGGCGCGCCCTCGGCGAAACCCTTGAACGACATCGGTCCAGATCCGCCGCTCATATCATTGATCTTCGCCCACTTGCTGCCCCACCAGGTGAGCGAGTTGCCGATCATGGGTGGCGCCATCGCCTCCAGGTCGCCGACCACGAAGGTGCCGCCGTTGCTGGTCGGGAAGGCACCCACGACGGCGCCACAGGTCGCGGTAGTGGTGCTGCCGCCGTCGTCATTGATGGTGGTCGTGATCGTGAATGGCCCGGTCGAGCTGTAGGTGTGGCTTCCGGTCACGGTGTAGGGCCCAACGCCCGGTCCCCCGGAGACTGTTCCGGCTGAGCTGGAGCCGTCACCCCAGTTGATTGTGGCCGTGAAGTCGGCGCTGGTTGCGAACGCGTTGGCGTCCGTAAAGGTCGCCGTCGGCCCATTGAAGGTCTGGGCACTGGCCGGCGGCGTGGCACAGCTCGAAGTGAGGGCCGCGTCCCCGACATTCGCGGTCGAGGTGGCATCAGCGGTGTTCGTGCTGTCGCTGTCCATTATGTGGACCATCACCGGGTGGGACCCTTCCTCCTGGTACGTGTGCGTACCGGTAACGCTGTAGGGTCCGCCGTTAGGTCCAGTCACGGCGCCTGCGCTGGTCGAGCCATCGCCCCAGTCGATGGTGGCGCTGTACTCGGCCGCCGTGTCGTTAGCATCGCCGTCGGTGACGGTGGCGACTGTCGCCGTCTGCGGCTGACCTTCGGTTGCGCTGAAGGTCGTGCCTGTCGCGGAAATGGCGGCATCGCCAGCTGTCGGGGCAAACCCCCCGCAGATCTGCAGGATACTGTTCTCCCCCGTGACGACTCCATTGGCGTAACGGGTCCCGCTCTGCGTGATGTACAGGCATCCGTCGCCTGCGACTGCACTCATGTCGCCTCGGAAGCCGCCGGACGCGAACACCGTCTGGGTTGGCGGCAGCGTGTAGTCGTTGGCTGGAAAGTCGAAGCGCGTCATGCTGCCGTCGGTGTTGTTGGTCAGCACGAACTGCGGCGCCGACGCATGGAAGGCGATGCCGTCAGGCTCGCTCGACATGATCGCGTTCTGGACGAGTCCTCCGCTGCGGTTGAGGATCTCCAGCTTGTGGGGGAACGCGCGATTGGACACGAACAGGAAGTTGCCGTCGGGACTCCACGAGATCTGATCCTTGAAGTCCCCTGGGTCGGCCGTAGAGAACGTGCCCGAACTGGTGAAGGAGCTGTTGACGAAGTAGAGGTTGTAGCCGGTATCGCCGTCTCCGACGTAGACGAGGTTTCCGGTTTGCGGGTCGGTGGCGATACCGAGCGCGTTTCCGGCATGACCGAACGGTCCCCTGATAAACGCCCCGGTCGCGGCGTTGAGGTTCACGACACCGCCGCCCGTGTTGGTATAGAGCGTCCCGTCCGGGTGGTTGGCGAGCCCGCAGCCGGCGTTGCTGGTGAGTTCGCTGTGGTTGTGAAGGGTGCTGCCGTTCAGCGAGGTGGTACTGGTTTGGGAGTAGTCAACGAGCGGACTTCCTCCAAAGCTACAGTGGTCCGTCAGGACGTCGCCGTTGGTGGCAAAGGCCACCCCGCCGAGGAAGCTCGGATGGGTCCCCCAAAGCGTCTGGGTGAAGCCCGGCTGGATGAAGAGGAATCCCTCCGCACCGGTCGCCAGGGCTGTCATGGAGCCAGGTCCGGCAAGCGCCGCCGTCGCCAATCCGGCGACCGACACCGTAACGACGACTGCCTTGAGCCGCGTCGCTAATCGCGTTCGTAAATTCGACATCTGGGTCTTCCCCTCTTGAGTTTCACTCTAGGTAAAGCAGTTTGGCGACTGTACGTCACGCTGCAGGACACACAGGGTTAGCGGTCTGCCATCGGCACCTCCTTTCAGGCGGGCGCCGTTGGTCGACAACGAAGGCTCATGGGACCGTCACCATCGGCGTCCATCCCCTCTTCACCTCGCGCCCCGGTTCCCCTCTCCAGGTCGCCGATGCACGAGCTGCCGCATCGGCGTAATGCCTAGAAGCGGATACTACGTCAGTACGTTGCGTAGTGCAATGGATAATCCACAAGAGTTCGCGTAGCGCGCTGAGGGTCAAAACCCTTCCGTTAACGTACAGCCGCCATAGCCGGCGGCTGGATAGAACCTATAGTGAGCCGGCGATTGTCTTGTCGACCAGGATGACGGTGCGCGCGCCCACGCTCTTGTTCATGCGCTCGAAAGCCTCACCGATGCCGTTGAGGTCGGTGAAGTGCGAGACCGAGTCGGCCAGGGGAAAACGGCCCGACGCGGCCATCTCGGCCAGTTCGGGGAGCTCCGCGGCGGGGTTGCCCGACCCGTAGTAGCAACCTTTGAGGTTTTTGGCCGAGAGGAACTCGATCGCTGGGATAGAGACCTCGGCACCGACG
>JALYYC010000032.1 GCA_030946755.1 Candidatus Dormiibacterota bacterium | reverse complement strand
CGACGGGCAGCCTGTACCAGCCATTCGAGTCTGGCGCGCGGTCGAACGTTCCGGTCACCACCGGTGGCGTCGTGTCATTGATCAGTTGGGTCACGATCGTTTGCGAGTTATTGCCCTCGTAGACCTCGGCGATCCGGTTATCGGGGTCCGCGGTCACGATCGCGGTGACGGGCCCGGTTGCCAGTGGCGCGCTGACGTTTGCCGTCAGGACGACGTTGTGACCGGACTCCATGGGGGCGACCTCGCAGTCGACCCATCGTCGGTTTGAAAACGTTGTGGGGTGTCGCTCCGTACAGAGATAGTCGGTTCCGCTGCCGGTCACGGTGAAGCCGGTGAAGTGCACCGATGGATCGACCTCCAATCGCAACACGGGCCGGTCGAGCCCGGTGCCGCCGGACCCAATGTCGTCCATGGTGACGGCGTAGGTGAAGTCGCTTCCCGAGCGGACGGTGGCCGGCGGGTTTGGCGCACCGTTGAAGGAGCCGGTTAGATCCGAGTAGAGGACGGTGGTGCTGGCGGTGGCGGTTAGCGGGTCTGGCCCCGATCGCGGCAGCACCCAGTTGGGGTCGATCTTGACCGTCGCCGTGACGCCGGTTGACCCATCATGCGGGAGCACGATGGAGGTCTGGAACGCTTCCCAATCGGTGTGATGAAGTTGCCCGATGTCGCAGGTCCACGATTGAACCGACCCGAGGCCCGCCCCGTGATAGTGGCACTGCGGCGTGAAATGACCGGTAGCGGTAGGAACGCCATCGCAACCACCAGGCACCGCCGTACAGAAGTTATTGACCTGCCCGCTCATGACTCCGCCGCCCACGTTGACATTGGCCGGCAGGTCGATCTCGATCGCGTCGGGGAAGTAGTAGTAGGTGGGCGTCGCGGCCGCGCTCAGGTAGCCGCCGACATTCTGGATCGCGACGCTGAACCTGACGGCCTGATCGGCGCTTCCAGTGGGCGGAAGGTAAACGCCGGTCCCCGGCAAAGCCCAGTCGGTGATGTACGGATCGGTCTCGAACACCAGATTCGGCGCGCAGCTGTCGTTGCACTCGAACGCGTGAGCCGTCCGATGGCTGCCGGGTTGGGCAAACGCGACCGCCGTGGCCAGGCCCACCGCCCCGAGGAACGCGGCGCCACGTCCCAGCATTCTCAATACCCTTGATGGACGCGACCGATGTGACCGGCTCGACAGCATGCGTGACCCTCCCCAGGTGGCGTGGATGTTCCCCCGCCACCCTAGCTGTCAATTCGTCGCTTCGCTTGGGGGAAACCCCCTGATTGTGTCTTGCCACCCGCTGGCGCGGCTCGTAGCATTAAGTGGTGCTGCTGGGCCGGGACCTCGAATGCGCCCGCGTCGACGGCCTCCTCCAGGCAGCCCGGCAGGACGCCAGCGCCGTCCTCGTGATCCGCGGCGAGCCGGGCGTCGGCAAGAGCAGCCTCCTCCGCTACGCCGCCAGGCACGCCGCCGGGTTCCAGATCGTCAGCGCCCGTGGCATCGAATCCGAGTCCGAGCTCCCCTTTGCCGCGCTCGCCGACCTGGTCCGGCCGCTGCAACCGTCGCTTCGAGCCATCCCCGCGGCGCAAGCCGCCGCCTTGAGCAGCGCGGTCGCGGTTGGCCCACCGATGGCATCCGACCGGTTCGCCGCCTGCGCCGCCACGCTCAGTTTGTTCGCCGCCGCCGCCGAGCTAAAGCCCCTCTTGATCCTGATCGACGATCTCCAGTGGCTCGACGTCAGCTCCGCTGAAGCGGCCCTCTTCGTCGCCAGGCGCCTGGCCCTCGAGGGCGTCGTGATGCTGCTGGCCGTGCGGGAAGACGAAACGGCGAAGCTGGACCTCGCCGGGCTTCCCACCCTGAGGCTGACAGGACTCGACGAGGCCGCCGCGCTTAACTACCTCGGCCAGTCCGATCACGCCCCGGTGAGTCGGAGTGTTGGCATCGCCCTCCACCGCGCCACCAGGGGCAATCCCCTGGGCCTGCTCGAACTCCCCAATCTGCTCTCGGAGGCGCAACGGGCCGGCCGGGAACCGCTCCCCGACCCGCTGCCCTCCGGCCCTCGCCTGGAGCAGGCCTTCCTGACCCGACTGTCCGGACTGCCCGCATTGACCCAGCGGGCGCTCCTGGTGGCCGCGGCGGCGGAGTCAAGCGACGTGGCCACCGTCCACCGGGCGCTCCAATTCATCGAGATCCAGGCCACCGCGCTCGATGCGGCCGAGAGCGCGGGGCTGCTGGTGGTAGATGGCGTTCACCTCCGCTTTCGTCATCCGCTGATCCGCTCGGCGATTTACCAGGCCGCCCCGCCGGCGAGGCGGCGGGAGGCGCACACGGCCCTCGCCCACGCCCTCGACGCCGACCAGGTGGCCGACCGTCGGGCCTGGCACCTGGCCGCCGCCGCGGTCGAACCGGATGAATCCGTGGCCCTGGCGCTCGAGCAAGCTGCCACCCGCTCGCTGGCTCGAAGTGGGTACGCCGCTGCCGGCCGTGGCTTCGCCCGTGCCGCGGCGCTCACCCCCGCGACCGAGCCGCGCGCGCGTCGCTTTCTGTCCGCTGCCCAGGCCGCTGACCTCGCCGGTCAGCATGATGCCGTCGTCCAGTCGCTCGATCAGGCGGCGGCCTGCCAGCCCAAGCCGTCTCTTCGGCTCGAAATCCAGCGGCTGCGCGCCGTCACCGAGACCTGGGTGCGCCGACCGATGGTCGCCCACCGGATGCTGATGGCGGAGGCCGAGGGCGCCGATCCCGCCACCGCCGCGATCCTCCTCGCCGAGGCGACCATCCCGGTCTTCATGGCCGGCGAGATTCCACTGGCGATGGCCACCGCCAGGCGCGCCTATGACCTGGCCTCGGCCTCTGGCCGCGAGGTGCCGCTCGTCGTCAACACCATCATGGCGGAGGCGCTGGTGCTGGCCGGGGAGGCTGTCGCCGCCGCGCCGCTGGTAGACCGATCGCTCCAGCTGGCGATGACCCTCGGACCCGCGGCTTCACGCGAGGTGCAGTACCTGCCCTTCTCCTTGGTCGCGCTCGAGCGCTACGACGAGGCGCGCCTCCTGATTTCCGGGGCGGCGTCGATGGCCAGGGACGCGAGCGCCGTCGGCATCCTCCCCTATGTGCTGGCCATTCTCTGCGAGCTGGAATTTCGGACCGGCAACTGGGCAGCCGCCTACGCCGCCGGGACCGAGTCGGTTCGCCTCTCCGAGGAAACCGACCAGCGGAGCGGATCGGCCTACGGCCTGGTTTGCCTCGCCCGCGTCGAAGCCGCCCAGGGCCGGGACGCCGACGCCCATGCCCACCTTGCGAGCGCGATGGAACTGGCGCGCACCCATGGGCTGGGCTCGATCTTTGTCTATGCCGGGTCGACGGCCGGGCTGCTGGAGCTTGGCCACGGCCGCCTCGAAGCGGCGCTGGTGCATCTCGAAAACGTCGCGCACCTGGTTCGCTCGCTCGGCGGCGCGGAACCAAACCTCGTGCAGTGGCAGCCGGACCTGATCGAGACGCTCGCCCGGATGGGCAGAACGGCCGACGCCGGCCTGGCTTTGCAGGAGCTTGAGCGCCAGGCCGAGCACACCGGCGGGACGTGGGCACAGGCGGCGGCGGCGCGGTGTCGCGGACTTCAGGCGGGTGCCGACTTCGAAGGGCACTTCACCCGCGCGCTCGAGCTGCACCAGCGCAAGCCCTCCCCCTTCGAGATCGCCCGCACCAGGCTTTGCCTGGGTGAGGTCCTGCGGCGCAACCGGCGCCGCATCGAGGCGCGACAACATATCTATGAGGCGTTGCACGCCTTCGAGCGGCTCGGCGCCGAGCCCTGGGCCGCGCGGGCCCGAGCCGAGCTTTCCGCCACGGGGGAAAAGGGACGGCAACGGAACCTCGCCAGCTCGCGCCGGCTGACGCCCCAGGAGCTCCAGATCGCCCTCGCCGTGGCCGGGGGCGCCACCAATCGTGAGGCGGCGGCGCGCCTCTTCCTGAGTCCGAAGACGGTCGAGGGGCACTTGAGCCGGATCTACGGCAAGCTCGACGTCCGCTCTCGCACCGAAATGGTCCGCCTCTTCGCCCGCGAGGCGTCGGCTGCCGAGCTCGCCCCCGCGCTCCAGCCCTAGCGCCCGAGCAGGACGGCGACCAGCGCCGCGCCGAGGCCGGAAACGCCAAGGAGCATCAGGGCGACGGGCAGGCAACAGAAGTACAGGCGCAGTCCTGGCCTCCGGACTCTGATCACGATCTAAGTTATAGCAGGACTGTAACGTGACGTGCTAGGACCGGGCTCCATGTCGATCGACGATGCGTCCTCCTCCGGGGGCATCCGCAAGAGCGGATAGGCGAGCAGCAATAACCCGAAGTCGAGGAAGCTGATGAAGTTGAGCGTCAGCCCGGGATCGGAGCCGAGCAACAGCGGCGACACCAGCAGGACCGCGACCCAGGGTACGATCGCCGCGATCCACGGCACCATCCAGAAGCCGCGCCGCATGCCGAGCCGGACCAGCGCCGGCAGCACGTAGATCGCACAGTAGAGGCCGCCCAGCGGCGCAACCAGCACGGTGATTCCCATCGCCAGCGCCGCGCGGCCGGGGTCGAGGCGCCGGCCGAAGCCGCGGCGCGTCAGCCAGATGGCCATCGCGCTGGTGACGAGCGCCAGCACCGCGAGCCCGGGGTAGCCGAAGGAGTGGCTGGCCAGCTTGGCGGTGCCGTTGAAGGGATAGGCAGAAATGCCAGCGATGTAGTCCTGGATCCAGTGGGGATCCCAGAGGAAGCTGATCGCGACCAGCGGCGCCATCGCGAGCGATCCCGCCCCAATCGCGATCGCCAGTTGCTTCGGCCGCCCCCAGAACGACAGCAGGAGAATGACCAGCACCGGCACGGCGTTCGCGACGCGAATCATGCCGAAGGCGGCGGCCACGCCGACGAGCCACCATCGTTCGCGCCGCTGCGCCCAGAAGGCAAGCGTCAGGGCGAGCAGGCCAACCGCTGCCTGCAATTGGTCGATCCAGATGACGGCGAACACGGGCGCCGAGAGCAGCATCGGCCACAATCCTGACCGCAGACTGAACAGGCCTTCGCGCTTCGACCAGAGCGCGATCGTCAGGACGATCACCGCGGCGCAGAGCACGATCGTGATCGCGCGCATCGCCGGGATCGAGAGGTAGCTCAGCGGGGCAAAGAAGACTTCGTGCGGCGGTGGCCACGGATTGCTGATGCCGCGCCCGTAGACCTGCGAGGCCCCCTGCCCGGTGATGAAGAACCGGTCGTAGAACCAGATCGGCCAGAAATCATTCCCAAACGAAAAAATGCTGCGCGCCTCGCCCAGGCTGTGGGCGATGGTGGTGGCGGCCTGGTTGAGAAGCAGCTGGCCGGCCACGGCGAGGACCGCAAGCCCGGCGATCGCCAGCGACCAGCCGAGCCGGGTTCGGCTAGGCGGTGCGGCGGAGCCTTTCAATGCCATCCGTGCCGCCCGCCGGGCTGATCCGACCGGCGTCGTCCCACCGTTTCCAGGGTGCGTGGCCGGCCGCCCACTGCTCGTTGAGCAGGACCATGTCGCGATAGGTGTCCATGCATTGCCAGTAGCCCTCGTGCTTGAAGACGCCGAGCTGCCGGTCCGCGGCCAGCCGCTCGAGCGGCTCCCGCTCGAGGATCGTCTGGTCAGCGTCGATGTAGTCGAAGACCTTCGGCGTCATGACGAAGAAGCCGCCGTTGACCCAGCCCTCGCCGCTTGCCGGCTTCTCGACGAACTGGGCGACGCGGTCGCCCTCTACCGACAGCTCGCCGAAGCGGGCGACCGGCCGGACCCCGGTGAGCACGACGGCGCATCCGGCCCGCTCGTGAAACCGGCGCAGCGACGACAGGTCGACGTCGCTGACGCCGTCACCGTAGGTCAGCAGAAAGCTCGACTCGCTTCGCAGGTACGGTTGCAGCCGCTTGAGGCGACCGCCGGTCTGCGTCCCATCGCCCGTCTCGACGAATGTGATCCGCCAGTTCGACTCGGCCGACGAGCTGTTCAACCGGGTGATCGTCTTCGACCCGAGGTCCAGCGTGAAGTCGCTGACCATAGCCTCGTAGTTGAGAAAGAAGTCCTTGATCATGTCTCCCTTGTAGCCGAGGGCGAGCACGAAATCGGTGGCGCCGAAGGCGGCGTAGGTCTTCATGATGTGCCAGAGGATCGGCCGGTTTCCGATCGGGACCAGCGGCTTGGGCCGGTACTCGGTCTCCTCGCGTAGCCGCGTGCCGAGCCCTCCGCAGAGGATCACCACCTTCATGCCGGCGAGCGAGGTCTGGGCAGTCATTTGACGGGGATGTAACGGCTCATGCGGCTGCATCCTTCCGATCGGGCTCCCCCGCCAGCGCCAGCAACCCCGGGTATTGATCGAGGATCTGCTGCTCGCGTGCCACCGGTCCCCGCCGCCACCGCCACCAACCGATCACGGCTGCCAGCACGGCGCGAGCCTCCGGGATCCGGGCGCAGGCAAAGGCCACCAGCGCCAGCACCCCGAGCCGTGCGGGGCTGGCGTGTCGCGACCGCAAGGCGGCCGCCGCCTCCAGCGCCTCCTCGTGGAGCCCCCGGCTGCTGGAGAAGATCGAGACCAGGAGTAGCAGCCGATTCAGGCGCCGCTCGAGCGCGGATTGCACCGCGGCCTGCACCGCTGAGGAAACCAGCGGATCCTGTCCCGCATTCGCGATGATCCGCGTCCAGGATGGCCAGTAGAGGCTGAGCCGCGGATAGCTGCTCGGCGATCCGGGGTGGACGGAGAAGACCGCGCCCGGTCGCTCCGCGACCGCGATCGGGTGGCGACCCGCGACCCGAAGCAGCAGATCGAGGTCGGAGCACATCCCGGTTTCGACGTCGAGAGCCCCTTGCGCCAGCGCCTCGCGGCGAAAGAGCGTTCCGGTCCAGATGAAATGTTCGCGCTCCGCCATCCTTACCATCGCCGTGGGGCCCGGGTGCAGGCCGGGCAGCCAATCGTGGTTGTTGACGGTCAGCACGCGGCCGTGCTCGTCGACCAGCATCACCGGACTCGCCGTCAGGATGGCGCTCGGATGGGCCGCAAAGCTGGCCAGCGCCTGCTCGTAGAAATACGGGAGCAGCACGTCGTCATCGGACAGCAACGAGAAGTAAGCCGTGTTGATCCGGCTCAACGCGACGTTGAAGTTCGCCAGCGCCCCGAGGTTGCGCGGCTGCGCGACGTACTGCACTCGCGGATCGCGCGCCGCAAAGTCGGCCACCACCGCGGCCGTCTCGTCGCCCGAGGCGTTGTCGTAAACAATCACGGTGAAGTCGCGGTAGGTCTGGGCCAGCACGCTGCGCAGCGCCCGCGCCAGCAGGCGCGGCCGGCGGTAGGTGGGGATCACGGTCGTGATCATTCAGGCCGCCTCCGTCACAGGAACGGGACGGGCGCCGGGGCGCAGCGCCCGAAGCTCGGGGCCTTCGGTCAGGTAGATTCCGGCCGCATACAGCACCGACCCGGCCAGGTAGCCACCCAGCAGCCAGCTGAGCGACCCCTTTCCGTACGCGAGAGCGAGCCAGTAGCTCCCACCGTAGGTCACCCCGAGCACGGCGGACACCCGCAGGACGTCCCGGTACCAGGCGAAGGGCGACATCTGCAGGCACTCCCGACAGATGCGCGGCACCCCGTAGGCATAAGCGAAGAGCTGGTAGAAGACCCAGCCGAAGGCGGCCCCGCGCAAACCGAAGACGACCACCGCCAGCACCGCGACTGGAAGGACGACGACGAGCGCCAGCAGGTTCTGGCGCACCGTGATGTCGGGGCGCCCTACGGCCAGCGACAGCACGTACGGGACGTTCAGCGTCGCGTTGAGAAACCACCCGCCACAGAGGAGCGCCACCGGGATCACCAGCGCGCGGGCGACCGTTGGATTGAAGACGTAGGCGAAGACCGGCGAGGTCGAAAAGGTCAGGGCGGCGAAAAACGGCGGGGTCAGGCAGGTGACCAGCAGGTGGACCCGCCGGTACTGCCGCATCAGGGTCGTGCGATCACCCTCCTGGTGCAGCGCCGCGAAGGCGGGAAAGGCCGCCTGCACGATGGAGGTCGTGACCCGGGAGACGCCGGCGGCGAGCGTGGAGGCGAAGCCATAGGTGCCGACGTCCCCGATCGAGAGCAGCTTGCTGACCGCCAGCTTGTCCGACTGCATGTGGAGCATGCCCAGCGTGGAGATCGCCGCCATCTGTCCCGAGAACGCAAGATTGCGCCTGATCGCGGCGGTCGAGTACCCGGGCCGGAGCGCGCTCCAGCTGGTAAAGCGCGCACTCACCATCAGGAAGGCGATGATGGCAAAGGCATAGCCGGCGCTCAGCCAGAGGGCGACCGCGATCGGGCCGCCGCCCAAGGCCAGGATCGCGATCATCCCGAGTTGTTGCAGCGCCAGCATGCCGACGTCGATCATGTTGTTGAAGCCCATCTCCTGCAGGCCCCGCAGCAGGCTGACGTACAGCGACCGTGGCAGCGTCAGCAGCGACCCCACCCCGAGGATCTGCACCAGCCGCGTGGCGGTGGGCTGATCCATCGACTGCAGGTGGATCCAGTGCGTCACGATCACGGGCGCGAGCAGCAGCACGCCGATGGCCAGCAGGACGTAGGCGCCCCAGTAGAGCAGCGTGGCGGTCCTGAGCAGCTCGCGCACGTAGGAGGGCTCGTCGCGGGAATGCGCCGCGACCTCCCGGATGGTGGTCGAGGACAGGCCCAGCTCCAGCACCGCGACCAGGACGGCGTTGACGGTCTGGGAGAAGAGCACGATGCCGAAGGCATCGGGACCGAGTTGCCGGAATACGAAACGGACAGCGAGGAGCCCCAGGCCCATCAGCAGGAACTGCCCACCGAGGTTGTAAATGATATTGCGGCGGAGCCTGGACATCAGATCACGCGGCCGCCCGCGCCTCGAGCACCCGGCGGAGCTCGGCGCAGACATAGACGACCTGGTCGCGGGTGAGGTTCAGGGCGCTGGGAAGGTTGATCGCCCGGCGGCTGATGTCATAGGCATGCCAATTCCAGGAGGCAGCTTCCCGAGCCTGCGGAAGGTCGGCATAGGCAGGCAGCGAGCTCAACGGGTAGAAGAAGGGTCGGGTGTCGATGCCCCTGGCCGACAGCGCCTGGCCGACTGCGTCCTTCTCCAGGCCGAGCCGGGGACCAAAGACCGCCGTCACCATCCAGTAGGCGTTGACCACCATCGGTCCGGCGTAGTTGAGCGTCACGTCGGCCACCCCATCCAGCAGGTCGCGGTACCAGGCGAAGATCTCCTGTTTGCGCTCGATCAGCTCCTTGACGCGCTCCAGTTGGGCGAGACCGAGGGCAGCCTGCAGGCTCGACATCTTGTACTTGAAGGCGACCTCCTGGTTCCAGAATGCCTTCGCCGACGCGGCCCGGCCGTGATCGCGCAGCACCAGCGCGCGCTGATAGAGCGCCTCGTCGTCGGTCAGCAGCATGCCGCCCTCGCCGGTGGTCAGCGTCTTCGATCCGTGAAAGCTGAAGACGCTGGCGTCCCCGAAGCTGCCTGCTTTCCGGCGCCGGTACTCGGCGCCGATCGACTCCGCGGCGTCTTCGATCATCGCCAGCCCGCGGCGGTCGGCGATGCCGTCGATCGCGTCCATGTCGGGCATGCCGCCGTAGAGGTTGACGGCGATCACGGCGCGCGTCCGTGGCGTAATGCAGGCCTCGAACGACGCCGGGCTGATGCACCAGGACTGCGGGTCGATGTCCGCGAACACCGGGGTGGCCCCGAGGTACGTGATCGGCGCCGAGGTGGCGATCCAGGTGGCCTCGGGGACGATGACCTCGTCACCCGGTCCGATGTTCAGCGCCGCCAGCGCCAGGTGAATGGCCGACGTCGCCGACGGCAATGCCATCGCGTAGCGACGCGACACGTATGTCTTGAACGCCTCCTCGAAGCGCAGGTGGTAGCTGTTGGCCTCCGTGTACCAGGCATTCCGAACCGCGTCGGAGACGTAGGCAACCTCCTTCTCCGTGATCCACGGACCCGCCACCGGAATCCGGTCCACTACGAGGGGTCCTTGGTGCAGCGCAAATATCCGCCAGGCGCGACACTCAGCAGCAGCTTTGCATCGATCTCTGCGTCGACCTCGAAACGATCCGTGTGTCGGAGGAAGTCGGCGAGCGCCGTCTTTGGATTATCGCCCGGGCCCCACGGACGATCGGGGAAACAGTCGGCGGGTAAGTCCTCGATGACGGTGTCGAAAACGATGAGGTAGCTCCCGGACCGCACGAGGGGCGCATACGCCTCGAGTTCCTTTCGGACGTGCGCATGGCTGTGATTGGAGTCGAGGACGACCATGGTCCGGCGCCCTGCGGCAAGCGCCCGAACCTCGTCGACGAGCTGAGGATCGACCGAGGACCCCTCGAGCAAGGTAATCCGTGGCGCCAGAGGGTGACGTTCGATCTCAACCCGATTTTCCTTCCGGATGTCAATGTCGATGCCGACCACATGGCCGTCCTCGCCCAACAGCTGGAGCATCGACGCCCAGAAGATCAGCGACCCGCCATGGGCGATCCCGGTCTCGACGATCAGGTTCGGCTTGACACGCCACACGATCTCCTGTGCGGCCACAATGTCCTGCGGGTACTGGATGATCGGGCGTCCCAGCCAGGTGAAGTTGTACGAATATCGATATCGATTGGCCTCGGTGAAGAGGTCGAGCGCCTTGCGACGGAGTTCTTGATCCGCGGCCATCCGCTCCAGGATCGGTTCGTTGTTCGTCTGGGCGCGATCCATCAGGCCGCCCTCACGCGGATCGCTCGAGCCGGGTTGCCGACGACGGTCACTCCATCGGGAACGTCATCGACCACCACGGCGCCTGCGCCAACGATCGCCGCGCGGCCGACCTTGATTCGAGGCAGAACAACGGCGCCCGCTCCGATCAAGGTGTACGCGCCAATCTCGACGCATCCCGCCAGGGTGGCGCCCGGGCCGACATGCGTCCCTTCCCCGAGCAGGCAATCGTGATCCACGCTCGCGTTCGTGTTGATGATCGACTGTCGGCCGAGACGAACATCGACCCCGACGGCTGCGAGTGCGAGAACCTGGCAGCCCGGCTGGAGAATCGCGTTCCCGGCAACGAAGGCGCTCGGATGGATCACGGAGACGGCGGTCAGGCCGGCCGCCGTCAGCCGCTCGTCAATGGTGACGCGGTCCGGACCGCGGTCTCCGCCTATGGCGCAGAGGAAGCTGCATGGTCCGGGATGAGCACGACGCCAGCCGTCGAATCCGTCCCAGCCAGTCAGGACGGGAACGCCTGCGATCGGCGCATGCACGTCATTCCGGTTGTCGAAGAGCGCCACGAGGCTATAGCCGAGCCTGGCCGTGCACTCGGCCAGGACCTTGGCGTGGCCCGACGCGCCCCAGAACACGATCTCGCCCGCCATCACTGCTGGCGCACGCCCCAGTCGTAGGGGATCGTATTCTCGAACGGGTCCAGCCGCTCGCTGCGTGTGGGATCGTGCGGATGGCTGGGGCAGTTTGCCACGATGGCGCTTGGATCGCTCATGCCCTTGAAGCCGTTCCAGACTCCCGGCGGGACGATCGCCAGCGCGTAGTTGTCCGGGCCGAGGAAGACCTCCATCAGCTCGCCTCGCGTCGCGAAGCCCGGCCGGTCATCGTAGAGCACCAGCTTGATCCGTCCGCTGACGCAGGCGTAGCGCAGCGTCATTTCCTGGTGACGGTGCCAGCCCTTGACGACGCCGGGATAGATCGTTGAGAAGTAGATCTCGCCGAAGCCGGTGAAATGCGGGTCGGTGGCGCGCAGCATATGCATCACCGTGCCCCGCTCGTCAGGGATCCGCTGCAGCGGGATGACCTGGACGCCGTCGATCATCAGGCCGCCTTCTCTTCGTCGGGCGCCGGGATGATGAAGTGTCCGCCGCGCTGCCGGTACGCCTGCTGCTGCTCCATGATTTCCTCGGCGAAATTCCACGTCAGCAGCAGCACGTGGTCGGGCATCGCTTCGAGCAGGCGCTCGGGAGCCACGATTGGAATGTGAACGCCGGGCATGAAGCGCCCCTGCTTGTGCGGGCTGCGGTCCACGACGAAATCCAGCGTCTCCCGTCCGATGCCGAAATAATTGAGCAAGGTGCTCCCCTTGGCCGCCGCCCCATAGGCGGCGATCCGGTCACCGCGGGCCTTGAGCGCGCGCAGCGTCCCGGTCAGGGTTCGTTTCATGACCTCGACCCGGGCGCTGAACGCGCGGTAGGTCCGGACATCCGACACGCCCCAGGCGGCCTCCTCAGCCAGGAGCCGGGTGACCGAGGCCCCTGGACTCCCCATATCCGCCCCCACCACCTCGAGCCGCAGCGATCCACCGTGAATTGGAATGCGGGCAACCTCCTGGACCTGCAGGCCGTGCCGCCGGAAGAGTGGGACGAGCGCCGTGAGCGAGAAGTAGCAGAGGTGCTCGTGGTAGATCGTGTCGAACTCGCAGCGCTCGATCAGGTCGCGCAGGTAGGGTGCCTCGACCACCACGACGCCCGTCTTCTTCACGAGCGCGTGCATCCCGCTGACGAAGTCGTTCAGGTCGGCGACGTGCGCCAGGACGTTGTGGGCGTGCACGATGTCGGCGGTTTGACCTTCGGCACGCAGGCGGTCACCGACCCGTCGGCTGAAGAACTCGGTCAGCGTCGGGATCCCCCGCGCGATCGCGGCCCGCGCGATGTTGGCGGCCGGCTCGATCCCGAGCACCGGGACCCCGTGTTGCTGGTAATACTGCAGGAGGTAGCCGTCGTTGCTGGCCAGCTCCACCACGAGGCTTTCCCGGTCCAGCTGCCGCTCGGCCGTCAGCCGGTCGGCCAGCGCCTGCGCATGGCGCAGCATGGTATCCGAGTAAGAGGAGAAGTACAGGTAGTCGGAGAAGAGCTCCATCGGCGGCACCGTTTCCAAGATCTGCACCAGCGTGCAGCGCTGGCAGAACACCAGGTCGAGCGGATAGCGCGGCTCCGGGTCGGTGAGCTGTTCCCGCGTCAGCAGCGCGTTCGCCAGGGGCGTCACCCCGAGCGAGAGCACGGGGGTCAACCCGCCGGCGCCACATGACCGGCAGACCGCGGGTACCGCGCTCACGCGGCCGCCTCCGCCTCGAAGGCGGTTTTGTACCAATCGATGGTGCGACGCAACCCCTGATCGAGCGTGAACGCCGGCCGCCACTTGAGCACCTCGCGCGCTTTTTGGGCATCGAGGAACTGCTCGGCGATCTCGTTCGGGGCATCGTTGCGGATCTCCGGGATCAGCCGCGACCCCATCATCCGGAGGACGCGGTCGACGATGTCGACCACGCTGACCGGCATCTGGTACGAAAAGTTGAACGCGTGGCCCTTGAGCGTGGCGTCGGCGTGGAGCCGCTCGGCGAGCAGGAGGTAGGCGGCGGCGCCGTCTTCGACGTAGAAGTAGTCCCGCACCGACTTGCCGTCCGAGCGGATGACCGGCCGCTGCCCGCGCAACACCGAGCGGATCGTGCCGGGGACGACGCGGCTCCAGTTCAAGTCGCCGCCGCCGAAGAAGTTGCCGCAGCGCGTGATCGCGACCGGCGTCCCATAGGTCGCGGCGTAGCTCTGGGCGATCAGGTCGGCGCACGCCTTGCTGACGTCGTACGGATGGCGACCGTCGAGGGGGGTCGCCTCGGTGTAGGGAAGGGTCTCCTGCTCGCCATAGGCCTTGTCCGACGATGCGAGCACGATCTGCTTCACGAGGGGGCTGCGCCGGCAGGCCTCGAGCAGCCGCCAGGTGCCCATGATGTTGGACTCGAAGGTCGAGATCGGGTTGCGGTTGGCGACTCCTACCACCGTCTGGGCGGCGAGGTGGATCACGGTGTCGACCTCGTACTCGCCCAGGACTCGCTCCAGGACCGCCTGGTCCAGCAGGTCACCGCGGACCAGGTTCACCTTCGAGATCAAATCCGCCTGGACAAGATCACTCTCCGGCACCCAGTCGCGCAGCAGGCAGACGACGTTCGCCTCCAGTTCGAGGAGGCGTCGAACCACCCAGGTGCCGACCAGGCCGGTGGCGCCGGTGACCAGGGTCGGCCGATCCTGCCAGAAGGGGGCGTCGGCCATCACCGGTATGACGGCTGGGTAACGGAAAACTCGCGGAGGTGGATCAGGCGACTTTCCGTGGCATCAGGCGGCCGGTCCGGTCTTCATCCTGTGGACGGGCCTCTTCGTGGTACTCGGCGTCGTTGTTGACCTTCCACGGGTCGTAGATCCTCGATCCCGCGGCGATGTTCCGGGCGGTCAGCAGCGCCGTCATCATCGAGTGATCCTGGTTGTTGTAGTGGTGCATCCCGTTCCGCCCCACCAGGTGGAGGTTGGGGAGGTTCGCCTCGAGGTAATCGCGCACCACGCCGACGTTCGCCTTGTAGTCCGCGTCGTAGACCGGGTAGGCTTTTACCTGGCGGACCACGACCCCGTCGAACACCTCATCCGCCTGGCAGATCCGAAGCGACGCCAGCTCGCGGGTCGCCAGGGCGATCAGTTCCTCGTCCGAGGATGACCACAGTCCGTCCCCTTCAAAGCAGAAATATTCCAGCCCGAGCGAGGTCTTCGCCGGGTCGGGCACCATCTGGGCACTCCACGCCTTGTAGTTCTGGATCCGCCCGACGCGGACGCCAGGCTCATGGATGTAGAGCCAGTTGTCGGGGAAGAGGTCCTTTCGGTTGATCATCAGGACCACGGTCAGGTAGTCGCGGTAGCGGAGCGCATTGGCCGCGTCCCGGACCGTTTTCGGCGCGGCCGGCTCCAGCACGTTGACCAGGTCGCGAATCGGCAGGGTGGAGATGAAGTCGGTCGCCACGACCTCCTGGGCCTCCCCTTTCTCGTTCTCGACCAGGACACTGATCGCGCGGCCGTCGCGATGGCGCACGTTGAGCACCTCGTGGCCCAGTTGCACCGGGGACCCCCGCTCCTTGAGCAGCTCCGCGACACGCTCCCAGAGCTGGCCCGGCCCGTGCGGGGGATAGCGGAACACGTTCATCAGGGGGTACGCCTGGTCCCTGTCGCTTCCGGGGGTCCTCGGTGGCAGCACCGAGTCCTTGATGGCGGCCGCCAACGTCATCGTCCGGATCCGCTGCGCGGCCCAGTCGGCGGTGATCTCCCGGGTCCCCATCCCCCAGACCTTCTCCGTGTAGGTCTTGAAGAAGATCTCGAAGAGACGCTGACCGAAGCCGTTGCGAACCCAGTCCTCGTACGTCACCGGATTCTTGACCGGGAACAGCTGGGCCCACCCGTAGCTGGCGATGCAGCGAATCGCCTCAACCGGCCCGAGGCCCTTGAGCGCGTTGACGGCCTTCAGCGGGTAGTCGAAGTACCTGTCGTTGTAGAAGATGCGCGAGAGCCGGTTGCAGTTGATGAACTGGTCACCAAAGACCTCGGTCCAGAAGTCCTCGACCTCCTGGCTCTTGCTGAAAAAGCGATGCCCCCCGATGTCGATGTGGTACCCGTGGTGCTCGACCGTCCGGGCGATCCCGCCGACCGTTTTTCGATCCTTTTCAAGGACGATGGCGCGCAGGCCAAGCTTGCTCAGCTCGTAGGCGGCGGTGAGTCCTGCCGGTCCGCCGCCCAGTACCGCGATCATCCTGTGGGTGGAACTTCCTGCCGCGGCAGGCTCTTGCGGCGTCCGACGTTACATAGTCGTGACGTCGGCGGTCGAAGGCCTGCGTATCCTCGCCCTGTGTGATTACTTTTCGACGAACCCTTCGGGCGGAAGCGAGCGGGCCGCGCTCGAGCTCTACAGCCGGCTTGCCACGCAGGGTGCAACGGTCCGTGTCATCACGACCATGCTCGGGCCCGACCGGCACGTCCCGCAGCGGCCCGGCCTCGAGGTCGTGGTGATGCCATCCATCGACCTCGCCCAGCGGCTCGGCGTCCAGGCCGGGTTGTCCCCGGCGATGTTCGCCCGGATTCGGTCGGTGGCCACCGACTTCAAGCCCGACGTGGTTCACGGCCACACCCTCTTCTTCCAGGGCTCGCTTGCCGCCGCGGTTCTCCATCGCGTGCCGGGCGTCCCATTGGTGACAACGGCCCAGATTGCCGGTCTCGAGCACCTCCGCGAGCCGGTCCGAACCATGGGTCGCCTTTACGAGCAGACCGTGGGCCGATTCATCATTGCGAGGAGCACGCGCCTGATCGCCGTGTCACCGTCGGTGCGCGCCCACCTGCTGACGCTTGGCGCCGATCCAGCTCGGATCACTGTGATTCCCAACGGCGTCGACCTCGATCGCTTCGGCTCGGGTCGCCGCCGGCTGGCCGTCGCGAGGCCGCCGGTGGTCGCCTTCGTCGGGCGGTTGATCAAGAACAAGGGGCCGGAAACGCTGGTCGACGCGTTGCTCGCCCTGCATCGCGCCCGGGTTCCGTTCACGGCCCACTTTTACGGCGATGGACCGATGCGGGATGAGCTGGCCGCGCGCGCTGGCGAGGCTCGCGCGGCCATCGAGTTTGCCGGCCACGTGTCGGACGTCGCCGGACGGCTGGCCGGCGCAGACATCCTGGTCCGTCCCTCCCTGACCGAAGGCCTGCCCCTCGCCATCCTCGAGGCGATGGCCAGTCGGGTCGCCGTGATCGCCTCCGACATCCCGGGCAATCGCGACCTGGTCGAGAACGGGGTGAACGGCCTGCTCGTCCCGATTCGCGACGCGCGTCGACTGGCGGAGGCCATCCGCGCCTTGATCGACAACCCGACCCGACGCGCATCCCTGGCGGCTGCCGGCTACCAGACTGCCCAGCAATACTCCTGGACCCGTATCGTGGCCGCCACCGCCGGTGCCCTCACCGGCGCCACCCGAACCGAGGCCGCCGCATGAAACTCGCCGTCCTCTGCGACGCCATCTACCCCTATACGCAAGGCGGCCGCGAGACGCTGCACTTCCAGCGCTCGACGCGCCTCGCTCGTCGCGGGCACTCCGTCCGCATTTTCACCGCCCACTGGTGGCCTGAGTCCGAGGCGGAGGTGGTTCACGATGGCGTCGTCCTGCATGCGATCACGGCCCCCATGAGCCTCTTCGACAGCCGCGGCCGGCGATCGCGCTGGCGCAGTCTCCGCTTCGGCCTCAGTGCGTTCCGGTTGCTCTGGAGCCCGAGCTTCGACGTCCTCGACATCGACCAGTTTCCCTTCACCCATTTCTTTGCGGCTCGGCTTGTCTGTACCCTGCGGCGGCGCCCGATGACCGCCACCTGGCACGAGGTCTGGGACGCGGCGGCCTGGCGGCGTCATGCCGGCTGGCTGGCCCCGCTGGGTCTCGCGCTGCAACGCTCGGCCGCCCGGCAGGCAGATCTCGTGTTTGCGAATTCGGGTCTGACCGCCGCGCGGCTGAGCACGTGGCTTGGGGTCGACCCTCGCCGGATCCTGATCCTTCCGCCGGCCGGCGTCGAGTCCATCCCCTCCCGCGACCCGTTACCGAAAACGGTGGACTGCCTCTTCATCGGACGGCTGCTCCCGCATACGCACGTCGATGTGCTGCTCCGCGCGCTGGCCACCCTGCCGGGCGTGACGGCGACGATCCTGGGCAGCGGCCCCGAACGCCAGCGCCTCCAGGCCCTGGTCACCGAGCTCGGACTGGGGGAGCGCGTCACGTTCGAAT